>CAYGQB010000007.1:32757-37650 GCA_964351895.1 uncultured Caulobacterales bacterium | reverse complement strand
GGCGTAGTCGGCGGGGGCGGGGTTGGCCTCCCCTATCGCAGCGGCGCCGCCCACCCGCCCGCCCCCGCCGCCTACGCCGCCGCCGTGCGCCGCGTGCTCGATCCACTCGACGTCTCCATTGTCCTAGAGCCTGGCCGCCTGATCGCTGGCAACGCCGGCGTGCTTCTGGCGCGCACGACCTATGTCAAGGACGGCGCAAGCAAGCGCTTTGTCATCTTGGACGCGGGCATGAACGATCTCATTCGCCCCGCGCTCTATGACGCCTGGCACGATCTGGAACCGGTGCGCCCGCGCCCCGGGCCACTGTCGAGCGTCGATGTGGTGGGCCCGATTTGCGAGTCCAGCGACACCTTCGCCCGCGACCGCGAACTGCCGCCGCTGGAGGCCGGCGACCTGGTGGCGCTGATGTCGGCGGGCGCCTATGGCGCGGTGCAGGCGAGCGAGTACAATTCGCGGCCGCGCGTGGCGGAGGTGTTGGTTGATGCGGACCGCTGGGCGGTGGTGCGTGCGCGGCCATCTCTCGACGACCTTCTGGCGGCAGAGCACATGCCAGACTGGCTAAACACAGACCACGCACAGCCGGTGACGCATTCGTAATCTGGCCGCCAGAGCTGTCCGTGCTAGGCTTTCGCCGATCCAAACACTCTCAGCACGCCACCCTCAGATTGACATGGGTTCATGACCATCGCTGATCGCCCCGATGCGCCTGTCCGTCCGCCCCGCCAGAGCCTGATGAAGGCCTGGGCGGCGCTGACATGGGAGCGCGCGGCGGCTCTGGTGTGGCCGGCAGCCGGACCAATTGCCTTGTTTGTGGCGCTGGCGCTCTTTGGGGCGTGGGAGCGCTGGGGCGATCCGTGGCGCGCGCTCACTGGACTTGCCTGTTTTGCCATCGCGGCCCTTGCGGTGTGGCGGGGCCTGCGGACTGGGCCGTGGCCAAGCCGCCGCGCGGCGCTGCGCCGACTGGAAGAAGACAGCGCCCTCACCGAGCGTCCGTTTGAAGCGCTTGACGATGCGCCGAGCACCTCGGGGGCCAAGCCGGACGCACAAACCCAGGCTCTGTGGCGCGCCCATCAGGACCGCATGCGAGCTAAGGCGCGGGCCGCACGGGCTCGGGCGCCGCGCGCCGCCTACGCCGCCGCCGACCCCTTGGCGCTGCGGGCCGTGGCGCTAATGTTGGTCATCGGCGGCGCGCTGGTGGCTGGATCAGCGGCCCGGGACCGACTGGCGGACGCCTTCTCTCCGCACGCGCTGGCCGCGTTCGGGCCCACCGACGGGCTGATCGCCTGGATTGATCCGCCGCACTACACCCAGCGCCCGCCGTTGTTCTTGGCCCATCTGGCGGCGGGTGAAGCCGTCGACGCCCCAGCCGGCTCCACCTTTGTGGTGCGCACCACGGGCGTGCGCCGCGCGCCCACCTTGCGGGTCGACGCCGGCGGCCGCCGCTCGCGCACGCCGTTCGAGGCCTCCGGTCCAGGCGCCTTTGAAGCGCGCGCCATTGTGGCGTCGGACGCGCGCGTCAGCTTGTCTGGCGGACGCGGCGCCTGGCGGGTGCGCGCCATCCCCGACCGCCCGCCGGTCGTCGCATTTGCTGGCTTTGAAGACCTTGGCCCGCGCCAGGAGGTCACGTTCCGCTACGCCGTCAATGATGACTATGGCGCCACCGAACTCTTTCTTGAGATCACGAGCGCAGATGGCGACGTCGACGAGGTGCTGCTGGAAAGCGCGACACTGTCTTCGGCCGGCGAGGCGCGCGTGCGGGTTGATCTGACCCGGCATCGGTGGGCCGGCGAGACCGTCAGCCTGCGACTGGCGGCGCGGGACGGCGCCGACCAGGTCGGCTTTTCTGACCCTCACGACTTGAAGCTGCCCCAGCGCGCGTTCGCCGAACCCCTCGCCCGCGCGCTGCAACACGAGCGCCAGGTGTTGATGAGCGACGACGAAACCCCCTACGCGCCGGCGCCGCCCGCACGCGAGCTGACCGCCGCGCAAGCCGCCGAGGAGCCGGCCCTGCGGATCGAAGGCGACACCTCTGGTCAACGCATCGACCGGGCGCCAGCGTCTGTGCAGCGGGCGCGGCGCGCGCTCGACCTGTTGGCCCGCGCCCCGGAACGGTTTTCCACTGACGCAGGCGTGCATCTTGGGCTTGAGTACGTCGCCGCGCGCCTGCGGCTGGCGCGCGAGCGAGCCGACATCTTGGACGCGCCGGACATACTTTGGGACTTGGCGGTGCGGGCCGAAGGCGGCGAGCTGGCGGACGCTGAGCGCGCCCTTCGCCGCGCCCAGCGCGCCTTGACCGATGCGCTGGCGCGCGGGGCCGATGAGGCGGAAATCATGGCGCTGATGAAGGCCTATGAGGAAGCTGCGGACCGTTACATGGAGGCGCTGGCGTTTGAAGCGCTGGCGGACGGGCGCGTGGGCGAGGCGATGGAGGGCCTGGGCGGCGCGATGGGCGGCGACCAGATTGCGGAGATGCTCAAGGCCCTGCGCGAGCTGACCGAAGCCGGGGCCACAGACGATGCGCGCCGCCTGCTTCAAGCGCTCAATGAGATGCTCTTGAACATGCAAATGTTCCTGACAGCCGGCGGCGGATCGGGATCGTTCGACAGCAATCCGGAACTGCGCGAAGCGTTTGAGGAATTGTCGGATCTGATCGGCGAGCAGCGCGAGCTGATGGACGACACCCAACAAATGGCTGAAGGCGGGGCGCAAGCCGACGCGGGCGCAAGCGAAGGCTCTTCAGCGGGGCAAGGCGCGCGTCCGAGCGCTCCCAACGCGCCGTCTTCTGGATCTGAATCTGGCGCAACTGACAATCAAGCCGGCGGGTCTGCCTCCCGCGACCGAAGAGACCCCAGCACGCGCTCACAATCAGGGTCGTCGGGCGACGGCGGCCCGCCGCTGGACGAGCTGGCGGATGCGCAAGAAGAGCTGCTGCGGGCGCTCGACGCTCTGGCCGAAGCCGTTGGCGCAGCTGAAGACGCCTTACGCGCTCAAGAACTCGCGCGCGGCGGCGCTCCGGGCGAAGAGGCAGGCGGCGGTGAAGGCGGTGATGACCCGGCCGGCCGGGGCGGCGGCGGCGCTGGCGAAGCGCTGGAAGACGCCGAACGCGCCATGCGCGGGGCTGTGGGCGCGCTCGAAGGCGGGGATACCGCAAACGCCTTAGCCGCGCAGGGCTATAGCGTGGAGCGACTGCGCGAGGCCGCTGAGGCCCTCGCCCGCCAAGCACTTGACGCTGACCGCGCGGGTCAATCCAACCAGGCGGGACAAGACGGGTCGGCGGGGCGCGATCCCTTTGGACGCCAGACCGGGACAGGCTCTGGGCTCGGCTCAGGAGAAGACGTCGCCATTCCAGACGCCTATGACCGTCAGCGCGCGCGCGACATTCTGGACGCTCTGCGCGAGCGTTTAGAAGACCCGTCGCGGCCCGCTGAAGAACGCGAGTATCTGCGTCGTCTCTTAGACCGCTTCTAGCCACAGATGGAAGGCGCGCGGCGCCAAGGCGACGGGCGGGCGCCGTTGTCAGTGGTGCGCGCCGTCAGCGTCGTGATCGCCTGCGTCATGGCTGGATGCGGCTCCGCCGGCGTCTGACGCGCCAATTGATTCAGCGCCATCAGTTTCACCCATTGCATCAACGCCGTCCGCGCCCGGGTCATCCACAAAGCGCAACTCAAGGTCGCGCGCTTCGGCCGGTGGCCGCGCCAACAGCGCGGTGAAGCGTGTTTCTTCCTGCGGGCCCAGTTCAGGCGTCTCGATCGCCACGACCCAATCATAGAGGGTTTGCGCATCACCGTCCCGCAAGCTCACGCGGACGTAAGGAATGGGGCGGACCTGTCCGGTCGTGTTGCGCACCGTGGACGCCACCACCAGGATCGCGCGACCGCCCTCAAACGTGGTCTGGGCTGAAGTGTCGACGAAACTCAAGCCCCGCGCATTGGCCTCAACTCCGAAGAAGGCGTAGGCGCTGGCCGCATTGGGCCAGGCGCGCACGACATCGACCCGAAACAGGTAGGCCACCCCCAGACCGGCCGCGAAGACGCCGCAAATCGCCGCCCAGGCCGCCGCCGCCGCCATCGTGCGGGTGCGCTGACGCACGCGCGCCGCGCGCTCACGGATGGCGACATGCGGCTTGGTCTTGGACGTGGGTTCTGAGTCCAAGTCCGCCAGCACATCCATGGGATCAGGGGTCGGGGCTGCGGCCGGCGCAGCGTCGGCTTCGTCGGTGTGGGCGCGCGTGGCGTGCCAGGTTTTTCCACAAGCTGCGCAGCGCACGGGTCGACCGGCGTCGCCCAACGTGGAAGCGTCGGCGAAGTAGCGCGTGGAACAGTTTGGACAGGTCAGTATCATGGCCGCCGAATCACCCCGCATGGCGGTTCCTGCGCACGATGACAAACGCGGGCGCGATGTCTAGAGCCTGGAGACGCAGATTAGCGCCAACACCGCCTCCACCGAACCGGCTGTCGCGTTCCAGGACGTGGGGCTGCGCTATGGCCGAGGCGCGGAAGTCTTGAGCGACGTGTCGTTCAAGCTGGCCCCGGGCTCGTTCCATTTTTTGACCGGGCCGTCGGGCGCCGGCAAGAGCTCGCTTCTCAGGCTGATGTTCTTGGGTCATGCGCCGACGCGCGGGGTTGTGCGCCTGTTTGGCGAGGACGCGTCGGGCGCCTCGCGCCGCCGCGTTGTCGCGCTGCGCCGAAGAATTGGTGTTGTTTTTCAAGATTTTAGGCTCATAGACCATCTCGACGTTTTTGAGAATGTGGCCTTGCCCTTGCGCGTCGCGGGCATGGAGCGAGACGCCTATGCTGACGATGTGCGCGAGCTTCTGGTGTGGGTCGGCCTGGGTCAGCGGGTGCACGCCCATCCCGCCACCTTGTCGGGCGGCGAGCAGCAGCGCGTCGCGAT
>CAYGQB010000007.1:31876-32747 GCA_964351895.1 uncultured Caulobacterales bacterium | reverse complement strand
CGCGCGCCGTGGTGGCCAAGCCCGAGATCATTTTGGCCGACGAACCGACCGGCAACGTGGACCCGGAGATGGGGCGCCGGCTGGTCAGATTGTTTGTGGAAATGAATCGATTGGGGGCGACGGTGGTCATCGCCACCCACGATCCAGACCTGATCGAAGTCGTGCCCGCGCCGGTTTTGAACCTGGAGGACCGAACCGTCACTCGGGTGCCTGCACGATGAGCCAAGACGTGAGGCCCCTCGCGCCGCCCCGCCCGGCGCGCCTGTTGCCGCCCGCGCCGGGCGCGGACCGCCCGCTCTTGTTCGTGATCGCCATCATCGTCGCTCTCGCCGCCGCCAGCGCCATGGCCACGCGCGCCACGTTTGACGCCGCAGCGCAGTGGACGGCCGATCTGGCCGGCTCAATGACCGTGCAGGTGCGCCCTGGGGCCGATGGTGATCCTGTGGCGGCCGCGGAACGCGCCGCCGCGCTAGCCCGCGACCTACCTGGCGTGACCTCAGCCGAACCGGTGGCCCGCGCCGAGTTGGAGCGTCTGCTTGAACCCTGGTTTGGGCGCGGCGGTCTGCCCGGAGACGCGCCGCTCCTTGGACTGGTCGACATTCATGTCGACGCCTTGACGCCGCCCAGCGCGGCCGGCCTTGAAAGCGCGCTCTCGGCCGCCGGGCTGACGGTCGCGGTCGACGACCACACAGAATGGACCCGCCAGGTGCGCGACGCGGCGAACGCCATGCGGCTCCTGGCCGTGGGGGTGCTGGTCACGCTGGTGGTCGGGGCCGTCGCCGTGACAAGCTTTGCCACCCGCGCAAGCCTGGCGGCGCGGCGCGACGTGGTGGAGGTGCTGCACATGGTGGGCGCGCGCGACGGATTTATC
>CAYGQB010000007.1:19797-31866 GCA_964351895.1 uncultured Caulobacterales bacterium | reverse complement strand
GATTTATCGCCGACGCCTTCACGCGGCGATTCTTAGGTCTTGGCCTGCGCGCCGGACTGCTCGGGGCCGTGTTCGCTGGAATCAGCGCGATTGGCGTGCAGACGATTGGCGCTGGCGCGTCACTGGCGCCGGCCGCCGACTTTATGCCGCAGCTCAGCGTGGGGCGCGCAGACATGGTCATTTTGGCGCTGACGCCGCTGGCGGCGGCCGGCGTTGCTGCAGCAACCGCGCGTGAAACCGTGCTTCGGGTGCTGAAGGACGTATACTAGCGCCATGCGCCGGCTTGTTTTCATCTTCACGCTTGTCGCGGTTGCGGCTTACGGCTTCGGCTTTGTGCGGTTTGCACACCAGGCTGCGGGCATGCGCGCGCCCGGCGACACGGTCAGCGCAGACGCCATTGTGGCGCTGACCGGAGGAGCAGGGCGCGTCAGCACCGGCGTCAGTCTCCTGGAACAGGCGCGCGGGGCGCGACTTCTGATCTCGGGCGTGCATCCCGACACGACCGCAGAAGACCTGCGCGCCCTGGCCGGCGGCGACGCAGCGGCGTTCGACTGCTGCGTTGATCTGGGGCGGCGCGCGCGCACCACCACAGGCAACGCCTCAGAAACCGCCGACTGGGTGCGAGACCACAGCTATGGCAGCCTTCTGATCGTGACATCAGATTTTCACATGCGGCGCAGCCTGATTATGTTGTCCGCCACGCTCGGCGATGAGGTGACGCTGATTGCCTATCCCGTGAGCAGCGTGACGGCGCCGGCCTGGTGGCGCGATCTGGGGTTCCTGCGCCGCAGCCTGGTTGAGTACGGCAAGTACCTTGTTGCGCGCGGCCTCCTCGGCCCGGCGCCTGTCGCGACACCGGATGTCGGTTCACACGTGGGACCCGGAACGACGCACGCCCCTGTGAGCCCGGCCTCATGACGGCGCTGCGATCCGGCTTGTTCGCCATCTGGATGGTGATCGTGACGCTGCTTGTCGGCGTTCTGGGCGCGCCGAGCATCGCCCTAGGGCGCAGCGCCGTGCGCGCTGTTTCAACGTTCTGGAGCCGCGCGATCCTGGCCGGTCTTGCCCCCATTTGCGGCCTGACCTGGGAGGTGCGCGGCGCCCCGCCCGCCGGACGCGCCCTGGTGGCGTCCAAGCATCAATCCATGTTCGAGACCTTGGCGTTGTGGGCGGTGCTGAGCCGCCCGATTGTGATCGTGAAGCGTGAGCTGCGCTGGGCGCCGGTGTTTGGCTGGTACCTGTTTGCCGCCGGCGCCATTGGGGTCAATCGCTCGGCCGGAGCCAAGGCGCTTAAAGACATGTTGCGCGCAGCGCGCGCGCGCGCCGACGACGGCGGACAGGTCGTGATCTTCCCAGAAGGCACGCGCACCCCGCCTGGCGAGCGCGGAGAGTTCAAGCCCGGGGCCGCCGCGCTCTATACCGCGATGCAAGCCGACTGCGCGCCGGTGGCGGTCAATTCGGGACTGTTCTGGCCGGCGCACGGACTGACCCGCAGGCGCGGTCACATCGTGGTTGAGTTCCTCGACCCGATTCCGCCAGGGCTCGACCGGGACGCCTTCATGGAACGCCTGGAAGACACCATCGAGACCGCCAGCGCCCGCCTCTACGATGAGGGCTTGGCCTATGTCGACGCGCCTCCGGGGCGAACGCCGGACGCCGCCCATGTCTGAGAACAGCGCCCATGTCTGAGAACAGCGATGACTGACCCGTCTGCATCTTCGCCATCTGCCACACAACCAGAGGCGCCGGCCCCGCGGCCAAGTTGGCGACGCGCCTGGGCCCCTGGGATCTTGTTGCTGATCGCCCTGTCGGCGTACGCGGCCTACTGGATGGTGGTGCGCCAACAAGCCCAAGCCATCTTGGTGACGCAGGCTGAAGCCCTGCGCGCGGACGGGTACCGGGTGGAGTGGGGCGGCGTCGCAACCAGCGGCTTTCCAATGCGCGTCACCTTGACCCTCGCCGACGTCGCTGTCGCCGCCCCGTCGGGGCGCGAAGCGTGGAGCTGGTCGGCGCAAGCGGTGCGCGTGCACGCGCTCCCCTATGATCTGCGCCACGTCATCATCGAGCCAACAGGCGAGCAAACCGTGCGCACGCCCGATGGCGGTTTTTACGCCCTGAGTTCTGAAGGCGTGCGGGCCAGTGTGCGCGCCGACGGGCACGGGCTGACCCGCGCCTCGCTGGTCGCCGGGCCAACCAAGGCGCGCGATCTCGTCGCCAGCACCCCGGCCGGATCGGCCGAGGCCGTGGCAATTCACCTGCGCCGTGATCCTGACAATCGTGAACGCTATCGCGCCTATGCCGGGATTGACGCACCCGCCTGGCCTGGCGCGGGAGAAGACGCGCCTGAGATCGTGCGCGCCGACGGCTTCGTCGATCACGCCCAGATCTTCGCTGAACATGGCGCCGTGGACGCACGGGCGGTTTCAGCCTGGTCGCGCGCCGGCGGAGCGGTCCAGTTCAACGCCATTCGCGTCCAATGGCCTGACAGCGCGGTTGAGACCAGCGGCGCCCTGAAGCTGGACGAAGCAGCAAGACCGGAGGGAACACTCAGCCTGCGCGCCGAAACGCCGGCGCGCGCCTTCTCGCACCTGGCGGGCCTTGGCCTCGTTGAGCCCGCCGACGCGCGCCGCGCCGCCCTCCTCGCCGGCGCCATGACCGACAGCGACGGGGTGGTGGCGGTGCCGATCACGATCGACAACGGAGACGTGCGATTCCTCGGCATTCGGCTGGGGCGGATCGACCCGCTGTTTTAGCGCTCGCCCTGCTCGCGATCGTCGCCGGCTTTCGCCGCCGGATGACGGCCAAAGTCGGGTGCGTCGGTTTCTTGTCCGGCCTCCACAATGGCGGCGCGGATGGACCGGGTGGAGAGAAAAGCGGCGTGGAGCCCCTCCCCGTCGCCGTCCACCACCAGGGCGCGCAAACGCGACAGGCGATCTTCGAACTCATCGAGCGCGCCGATCACCGCCTCGCGATTGGCCAAGAACACGTCGCGCCACATCACCGGATCGGACGCGGCAATGCGGGTGAAGTCGCGAAATCCGCCGGCGGAATACTGCACAATGTCGTCGATCACAGCGCCGGAGCGATCCGCCGCCGTCGAGGTCAAGGCGTAGGCGATGAGATGCGGCGCATGGCTGGTCGCCGCCAGAAGCGCGTCATGCGCGTCAGGCTCCATCACAGAGACGCGCGCCCCGCAGCCGCGCCAAAACTGCGTCACGTTCTCAATCGCTTGGGCGGCGACCAGAGACGCTTCACCCGCCTCACCGTCGCTGCGCCCGCGCGGAGTAAGGATGCACCAGCGGTCCTGGAACAGCTCGGCAAAGCCTGCTTCTGGGCCTGACCGCTCCGTGCCGGCGATCGGGTGGGCGGGCACAAAGCGCGCGTCGTCGCCGCTTGTCGCTGGCGGCGCTGCGGCGGCAAGCGCACGCACCAGCGCCCCCTTCACCGAACCCACGTCAAACGCGGCTCCGTCTGGTTCAAGCGCCGCCAGACTGGCCGCGACGGCGCCAGGCAGGCTGGCAGGCGGGGCGCACACGGCCGCTAGGCTTGCTGGCGCGCGCGCCTCGTTTGGATGGGCGAGGATCTCATCGGCCAGATCGAGCGCCGCCACGCGCGCGCGCACATCTGCGCTCGGGTCGCACACGATGATCGTTTCGGCCAAGCCATTGGCGCGGGCGGCCCGCGCCAGTGACGAACCGATCAGGCCACAGCCAACCACCATGAAGCGCGCCTGGACGGGGGGCGCCAACGACGGGCCATGGGTCGCGGGCCTCGCTTGAGGCGTCTTCGAGGGCGCAGTGCTCATGAGATGTGGCGCGTCACGACGCCAGGAGGTCGGTCAGCGTGTCGACCACAAGTACATTGTCGTCGCGCCGGCCCACCGTCACGCGCAGGCAATCCTCCAGACCATAGGCTCCAACACCGCGCACCAGCACGCCACGCGCGCGCAAGGCGGCGTCAGCATCAGCGGCGGTGCGCCCCGGTGTGGCGGGGAACCGGGCCAGGACGAAGTTCGCGGTCGGCTGGGCGGCCAGAACACCCAGCTGGGCAAAGGCGCCAGCGAGGTATTCACGCTCTCGTTGGGCGTGATCGGCTGACGCGGTCGCAAACGCCACATCATTGATGGCCGCGACGCCGGCGGCGTAGGCGGGCGCGGAGACGTTAAACGGTCCACGCACGCGATTGAGGATGCTCATGACCGGTTCGGGGCCATAGGCCCATCCAAGTCGCAAGGCCGCCAGGCCATGGATCTTAGAAAAGGTGCGCGTCGCCACCACATTCGGCGCACGCGCCGCCAAAGCCAAGCCGCCGTCATAGTCGCCATCGCGGATGAACTCAGCGTAGGCGCCGTCGACAACCAGAAGGACATGCGCGGGCAGGCCGGCGTGCAGACGCGCCACTTCCGCCTCGCTGATCAAGGTCCCGGTTGGATTGTTGGGATTGGCGACATAGACGATCCGCGTCTTGTCGGTGACGCCCGCCAAGAGGGCGTCGACATCGGTCGTCAGGTCGGTTTCTGGCGCCGTCACCGGGGTTGCGCCCGTTTGCAGCGCGGCCAGGCGATAGATCAGAAAGCCGTGCTGTGAGTAAAGGATTTCGTCTCCCGGCCCGGCGTAGGCACGCGCCAGGATCTGCAACAGCTCGTCTGAACCAGCGCCGCAGACAATCCGATCAGGATCAAGGTCATAGCGTTGGGCGATGGCCTCGGTCAGGTCGCGCATGGCGCCCGCCTCAGGGTAAAGCTCCAGATGCGCGGCGGCCTCTTGATAGGCTGCGATCGCCCGGGGACTGGCGCCCAGGCAGTTCTCGTTTGACGACAGCTTAATCGGCTCTGGAAAGCCTTCCAGCGTGGCGTCTCCCGGCTTGTAGGGTCTGATGCTGGCCAGGCCGGGGCGCGGGCGCGGTCCTGAAGATGTCAACGCGTCTGACATGCACACTCTCCCCGCACCCCAGCCATGCGCAACTAAGCCAGGCGCGCCCCAGACCGGGGCGGTCCGCCCCTGGTCATATGAGCTAGACCGGCGCGGATCAATCCGGCCGCGCCGCGAAACCCTCAGCGCGCGCCTGCCCGCTCGCCCATGCAATCGATCCACCGCAAGCCGGCCGTGACGCCGTTAAGCGGGAACGAGGCAGTGTGAGGGCCGGCCTCTGTTTGATAGGTCCACTTGGCGACCTTGCCGCGCTTGAAATCGTCCACGATGGGCGCAACGTCGCCGCCGATGCGATACTCGTTGACGCCCAAGCCCTCCGCAGAACTGAAGCGCGTGTCGAGCTTGTAATCGGTCAGGGCGAAGGTGAGTTGCGCCGGCGTCACCGGATCGGCGGGCATGGGCGAGGCGGCCACGAGTTCAACCTGATACGGCGCGCCAGGGCTGGGCCGCGCGATGCGCACCTGCTGGCCGTAGGTGTAGCCCCCTTCATCGACGTCGCGCACGATGACAATCGAGCAATAGCCGGTTGGTCTGCACGCGGCGAGCACGTCACCAAAGAAGGCGCGCGTTTCGCCAAAGCGCTCATGTGTGGGGGCGCTGCAGACGGTTTCGGCCGCTGCCGGCGCTGCGGTCAGAACCGCAGCAGCGAGACAGAGCGGCACGGCCAGAATTGCCGAACCGGACAATGAGTGGGTGTTAGCGGACATGGTGACGTGCCTCCCTCGCGCGAGCCGACAGGACGCACGCGCCCGGCGACGCGGTCAAGGCGTCGGAATGGCCAACGGCAGAAAGTGGACGGCTAAGAGTGGGCGCCCAAGCGTTTGCGCCCAAGCGTTTCGTTATGAGACGGCGCCCGCGCGCGCCGGCGCATAAACAAGCTGACGGCGGCCCGTGACGGTGCGTGCGCCCACGTGCTTGGTCGCCTCAACCAAGATCGCCCCACCCAGGCGCGGCCACAAGCGCTCGCCGGCCTTCTCCCAGGCGTCCGCAGAACTAAGCACGCTGCGCCACTGCACCGGCGGCGCGTAGAGGGCGCGCGACCAGGCGCAGGGCGTGAACAGGGCGTCGTTCAGGACACGCGTAAGCTGGCCGCGGGTGAAGGAGCGGCCGTGCCCATAAGGGCTTGTTTCCATGCGCGACCACAGACCACGCCGGTTCGACGCGACAATCACCACCCGCGCTTCGGGCGACGTCACCCGCCACACCTCGCGCAGGACGCCGGCGAGGCTCTCGGCCTCCTCCAGCATGTGCACCAAAAGCACCCGATCGAACACGGCGTCGCGAAACGCCAGCGTGTCTTCCTCCACCAGGGCCGCGCACGCACGCCCGGCGCCTGGCCAGCGCTCCACCCCCTGGGCCGCCGGCATGGCCGCCACAACCCGGCGCGCCGAACCCCGGTAGCGTTCAAGAAACGGGGTCGCATAGCCGAGCCCCAGAACATCCAAGCCCTTGGCGTCGCCCCATAAAGGTTCCAAACGCCGCGCGATCATGGCGTGCGCCACCTGGCCGAGGGGCGAGGCGTAGAACTTTGTCAGTTCAACCACGTCTTGGCGCATGTGATCGGTCCCAAAGGGCGCGGGCGCGCCCGCCCGCGCTCGACACAAAGCTTGGGCGCGTCACAATAGCGGACCGTTAACGCCCCACGGAGGCCCGCCCCATGCCCGCTTCACAGTCGAACCTGATGGTGCGCCAGCTCGCCTGCCTGGACGACAACTATGGCTTCCTTGTGCACGATCCAGAGAGCGGCGAGACCGCCTGCATCGATACGCCCGATCCAGACGTGATCCTCGCGGGGGCGGCGGACGCGGGCTGGACCATCACCGCCATTTGGAACACCCACCATCACTATGATCACGCCGGCGGCAATGGCGCTGTCGTTGCCGCAACCGGGGCCAAGATCATCGCGCCCGCCAGTGAAGCCAAGCGCATCAAGCCGATGGACCAGGGCGTCGTCGAAGGCGACATCGTGATGTTGGGCCGACACGCGGCGCGCGTCATCGAAACCCCGGGGCACACCACTGGGCACGTGATCTATCACTTCTTCGACGACGCCATTGCGTTCGTCGGAGACACCCTCTTTGCCATGGGTTGCGGGCGCCTGTTTGAAGGCACGCCGCAAACCATGTGGGACAGCCTTGCCAAGCTGACCGCCCTGCCCGACGAGACGCTGCTCTATTGCGCCCACGAGTACACCCAAGCCAACGCCCGTTTCGCCCTGTCGGTGGACGCTGACAATACCGCCCTGATCGACCGGGCGGCGGCCGTCGACGCGGCCCGCGCGCGCGGCGAGCCGACGGTGCCAACGACGCTCGCCTTAGAGAAGGCCACCAACCCCTTCCTGCGCGCCGGGACGGTCGACGAGTTTGCCCGCCGGCGCAAAGCCAAGGACGTGTTTCGATAGAGACGCGGCGGTCGCGGCGGGGGGGAAACGCCGACGCCTGCGCCCGCATGCGCTGACACGCCGAAACGAAACCCGAGGCGCAAGACGCGGGACGCTTGTCCATAACGGCGCCATAATCGCCCGCCAATGATGCGTGACACGCGGGCGGGGCTTTTCATGCGACAGCTGATCTTTGCACTTGCGCTGGTCTTGGCCGGCCTTGTCCCGGCGGCGGCGGAAACACGCATCGCCCTGGTGATCG
Source organism: uncultured Caulobacterales bacterium (assembly GCA_964351895.1). Classification (GTDB taxonomy): domain Bacteria; phylum Pseudomonadota; class Alphaproteobacteria; order Caulobacterales; family Maricaulaceae; genus CAYGQB01. The sequence continues at coordinate 24,293 of CAYGQB010000007.1, read as the reverse complement.
GGAATGACCGCTATGAAACGTTCAGGCGCCTGTCGAACCCGGTGCGGGACGCTGAGGCGGTCGGCGCGGCTCTGCGCGCGCAGGGCTTTCAGGTCACGGTCGCCACCGACCGCACGCTTGAGCAAATGAACGACGATCTGCGCGCTCACCGCAATCGGCTGCGCGTCGACGCCAACGCCGTGGGCGTGGTCTATTTCGCCGGACACGGGGTGGAGTGGCAGGGCCGAAACTACCTGGTGCCGATCGACGCCGACCCGGCGGACGACGCCGATCTGCCCGCCGAGGCCATCCGGCTGGACGCCCTGTTCACCCAGCTGCGCGCGGCCAACAACGATCTCAACTTCGTGTTCATCGACGCCTGCCGGGACAATCCTTTGCCGCCCGCCTCGGGCCTGTTTGCCGGATCGGACCGCTCCGCAACTCAAGGCTTCGCCGATATCGTCACGCCGGACGCGAACCTGAAGGTGCTGTTCTCAGCGCTGCCGCGCGCGCGCGCCGCTGACGGGGCGGCTGGAAACGGCAGCCCGTTCGCCAACGCCTTTGTGCGCGCTGTCACCGCCCCTGGCCGCAGCTGGACTGAAACCCTGGGAGACATCACGACAGAGGTTGCGCGCTCGACCGGATCCCAAGTGCCGCATTTCGAGGGCGTGCTCGCGGGCGCGGATTTCTGTTTTGCCGGCTGCGCCGCGCCGGTCGCGCCCTTGCTCCCAGACCCGCGCCTGGAGGAGTTGGAGCGGGAGCGGGCCCGTGCAGCGCAGCTTGAAGCGCGGCTCGCCGAGCTGGAGGCTCCACGCCAGCCCGCACCCGCGGCGCCGGCGCCAGGCCCGCGTTCCGCACCGGGCGCGGCGACACCCCAAGCCGTGCTCCGCAGCCTGGCTCCACTTGGTCCCAGTTTTAGAACGCACCAGGCGCTCCCGTCCGTGCTCGCTGAAATCAGCTTCGACGAGTTGGAACGCTTTTCAGGCCGCGAAACGCCCGAGAGCGCCCTCGCGGCGCTGCTTGCGGGACGCGGCTATCAGGATGGCATTGGCGTCACCAAAGACGCGGCCCGCGCTGTCGCCCTCTACCGCCAGGCCTGCGACGCCGGTCAGGCGGTTGCATGCGCTAATCTGGGCATCATGTACGACTACGGACGCGGCGTGGAGAAGGACGTTGCCCGTGCTGCGACCCTCTATCGTCAAGCATGTGACGCCGGCGTCGCCAACGCGTGCAACATGCTTGGCTGGATGTACGTGAACGGTTCGGGCGTGGCGCAGGACGACGTCCGCGCCGTCGCGGTCTATCGCCAGGCGTGTGACGGTGGCGAACCGAACGGCTGCGCCAACCTCGGCTTCATGTATGAAAAGGGTCGCGGCGTACGGACCGATTCCGCCGCCGCCGCCGCTCTCTTTCGCCAGGCCTGCGACGCGCAAGACGCCTACGGTTGTAGCGGCCTCGGCGCGATGTACGCCGAGGGGCGCGGCGTCACCAAAGACGAGGCGCGCGGCGTCGAACTCTATCGTCAGGCGTGCGAGGCTGGCCATCCAAACGGGTGCGTCAATCTCGGCAAGATGTACGCAGAGGGGCGTGGAGTCGGGAAAGACCAGGCGCGCGCCGTTCGGCTCTATCGCGAAGCCTGTGATGAGGGTTTCAAGCAGGGGTGCCACGAACTCGGCCGGACCTATCTTTATGGATGGGGGGTAATTCAAGACAATGCCCGCGCGCTCGACCTTTTTGGTCAGGCATGTGACGCGGGCGTCGCGGTGAGCTGCATTGGCTTGGGCGTCATGTACGAGGAGGGGAGCGGAGTCCGAACGAACCGGCGCACCGCAATCGGCTATTACCGCCAAGCCTTGAGCTTGGACCCAGGCAACACGACGGCAATTTCAAACCTGCGTGCTCTTGGCGTGGAGCCGTGAGCGCCATTTCCGGAGACCTGGGCGCGAACGAGATCCGGCGCCTGCTTAAGTTGAAACCCCATCGCGAGGGCGGCTCCTACGCCGAGACGTTTCGCGCCCCGGCGGCGGACGGCGGGCGCTCAGCCCTCACCGTCATCTGGTTTCTCTTGGAGGCGGGCGAAGTGTCAGCCTGGCACCGGGTGGATGCGGCAGAGGCCTGGTTCTGGCACGCCGGCGGGCCCTTGGCGCTGACCATTTCTGAGGGCGGGATGGGCGCGTCCTCGATGCAGCTGGGACCGGACCTGCGCGCCGGCCAGCGACCGCACCTCGTCGTGCCCGCACACGCCTGGCAGACCGCCGAAAGCCTGGGCGCCTGGACGCTGGTCTCTTGCGCCGTCGGACCGGGCTTTGAGTTTTCAGGCTTTGAAATGGCGCCCGCCGATTGGCGCCCGCAGGTCTAGAACGGGTTGCTCTTGCTTGCGCTATCGCCGGCCATGCGGGCCGGCTGCTTGAGCGCGTGGGGAGTTTTTTCTTGCGCTATCGCCGGCCATGCGGGCCGGCTGCTTGAGCGCGGGCTATTCGGTCATGGCGTTGGCGACCGCGAATGACGACGGGCGGCCGAAATAGCCGGCGTGCGGGTCCACCACAACGATCAGCGCCACGCCCTGGCGCTTTGCCGCGGGCCCGGAGCCCACTTCAAACTTCACCGCGTCAATGTCCGCCGCCGTGCGGGCCGTGGCGCGCAGCGTCTGGGTGACGCCGATCTCGGTCACCTTCACCGCGTCCGTCATGGGCGCAGGGTGGCGTTCCCCTTCTGGTGAGACCCACACATTCACCGCCCCTGCGCCATACTCCAAAAAGGTCGCCGACAAGTCTTCCACTGCGCGCGCCAGAGCGGGCGCGTCACTGGCCGGAAGCGCAAAGGCAGGCGGCGCTGAAAGGCCGCGAGACGGGGCCGCAGCCACGCCGGCCGTCGCCGTCGGGAGACGCGTCGCCGGCACGCCTTCGCGGCGTTCGCGTGGGAACAAGGTCGCCCCGCCGAGGCCCGTCAGGCGCACGAATTCTTCGCCCGTGTCGAGCCGATAGATGGTGTCGCCGCGCGGCCCCGGCGACGCGGTCAGCGCAAACACTTCAAACGCCCCATCAAAGCGCATCAGAGCGCCCTCGCCGGCCGGTTCGAGCACAAAGGTGCGCCGCCCGGTTTCAACCGCATAGCGCGCCTTGGTCTCGGCCCGCTCGCCAACCAGGGCTTGGCGCAACAGGCTCTCTTGCGCCGCCGCGCCTGGCGTCGCCGCCAGGCCAAGACCCAGGGCCGAACCCAAAGCCAAGCCCAAAGCCAGACCGAAGGTCCGCCTCCGAGCCTGGGCGGCGCCGGCGAGACGCGCCGCTTTCGTTTCAAGAATCATCCGCATGGGCCTCTTTAAGCCCGCAGGATGCGGCAGATTTGGGGCGCGAGAGCGGCGGGCTGCGTTTCGTTGCGCTGAACGGACACTTTGGCGCAGCCAATCGCCCGTCGCGCCGCCCATCAGCCCGATAGACAGCCCGCCAGACAGCCGGGCAAGCAAGGCAAGCGGGCAAGGCGCTCGGCCTCCCCGCCCACCTGCCGACGCAGTCGCCTAGTACATGTGCTGACCGCCATTGATCGACATGGTCGAGCCGGTCACGAAGCCGCCCTCATCAGAGACGAGGAACAAGACCCCGCGCGCGATCTCTTCAGCATGGCCCAGGCGGCCGACCGGAATGCGCTTCTTGATTTTCTCAAGCACGTCGTCGGGAACCGCGGCCACCATGTCAGTGTCGATGTAGCCCGGAGCAATGGCGTTGACGGTGATGTTGGACCGCGCGCCCTCTTGGGCCAGCGCCTTGGTGAAGCCGTGAATGCCAGACTTTGCCGCAGCGTAATTGACCTGACCGTACTGACCGGCTTGTCCATTGATCGAGCCAATGTTCACAATGCGCCCAAAGTTGCGCTCATTCATGCTCGGCCAGCACGCCTTGGCCATGTTGTAGCAACCGCCCAAGTTCACCGCGATCACCTCGTTCCACATGTCGAAGGTCATGCGCTTCAGGGTGGCGTCCCGGGTGATGCCGGCGTTGTTGACGAGAATGTCCACCGGGCCCAGCTCTTCGGACACCTTGGCGACACCGGCCATGGTGGCGTCATGGTCGGCCACGTCCCACTTGTAGACGGAGATGCCAAGCTCCTCAGCGCACTGCTTGGCCTTTTGCTCGTTGCCGGCATAGTTGGCCGCGACCGTGTAGCCGGCGCTGGCCAGGCCCTCGCAGATCGCGCGCCCAATGCCGCGCGTGCCGCCGGTGACAATTGCTACTCGTCCCATGGTGTCTACTCCCCTTTGATCTCATGGCCGGTTGGCGCATGACCCGTGTGGCTGAGCGGCCGCATGGCGCGTTGACCGCCCGGTGATGGATGCGCCCGCCGCCGCCCAACGTCCGTGTCGAAGCCGCCCGATGCATATGCCCGTCTTTCCCGGATTCGTTGATCCTTGAAAGACGACGCCAGGCGGGTCCGACGACGCGTCGCGCTTCAGCCTGCGCTGTAACCAGGCGGGGAGACCTGGGATTTGGTAGTGCGCGCCCTAGGCGCGCTCGACGCACAGG
>CAYGQB010000007.1:8515-19787 GCA_964351895.1 uncultured Caulobacterales bacterium | reverse complement strand
CGCACAGGGCGATGCCCATGCCGCCGCCGATGCACAAGGTCGCCAAGCCCTTCTTGGCGTCGCGCTTGGCCATTTCGTGCAACAGCGTGGTCAGGACGCGGGCGCCGGACGCGCCGATCGGGTGACCGATCGCGATCGCGCCGCCGTTGACGTTCACGATGTCTGGGTTCCAGCCCATGTCCTTGTTGACCGCGCAGGCCTGGGCGGCGAACGCCTCGTTGGCCTCCACCAGGTCAAGATCATCGACCGACCAGCCGGCCTTCTCCAGTGCTCGCCGCGACGCCGGGATCGGACCAGAGCCCATGACCGCCGGATCAACGCCCGCCGTCGCCCATGACGCAATGCGCGCCAGAACCGGCGCGCCGCGCCGAGAAGCCTCGTCCACGCTCATGACCACCAAGGCGGCGGCGCCGTCATTGATGCCAGACGCGTTGGCCGCGGTCACTGAGCCGTCTTTGGTGAAGGCCGGACGCAAGCCGGAGACGGAGTCAATCGTCGCGCCATGGCGGATGTACTCGTCAGCGTCGACCAACGTTTCGCCCTTGCGAGTCGTGATGGTCACAGGGGCGATCTCATCGACAAACCGGCCGCTCTTCTGAGCCGCTTCGGCCTTGTTTTGCGAAGCCACGGCGAAGGCGTCCTGCGTGTCGCGGCTGATCTGCCACTTCTCAGCGACATTCTCGGCCGTCTGGCCCATGTGATAGCCGTTAAAGGCGTCCCACAGGCCGTCCTTGATCATGGTGTCGACGAATTCCAGGTCACCCATTTTCTTGCCGGCGCGCAGATAGGCGGCGTGCGGCGACAGGCTCATGCTCTCCTGCCCGCCCGCGACAACGATGTCGGCGTCGCCTGCGCCAATGGCCTGGGACGCCAGCGCAACTGCGCGCAGACCCGAACCACAGACCTGATTGATGGTGTAGGCTGTTGCCGAAGCTGGCACGCCGGCGGCAATGGCGGCTTGGCGCGCCGGGTTCTGCCCAGACGCGGCGGTGAGCACCTGACCCAGCACCACCTCGCTCACGTCGCCCGCGTCCACCTTTGAGCGGGCCAAGGCGGCCTCAATGGCGGTGCGGCCCAGTTCAGGGGCTGACACGGTGCTCAAGGCGCCGTTGAATGAACCGACAGGCGTGCGCGCCGCGCCCGTGATGACCGCGTCCGTCATGGCAACTCCTTGACCGCGACTTGGACTGTGCGCGGCTCTTTTCGCATTGATTTTATGCGTCGTTCCTTGCGAAGACGCACGAGAAGAACGAAATAATAACCAAATCAGTCGTCTTGCCTACTGCGAGGCGGCGTCTTATGCGACCGCCACCGTGCGACGCGCCGTCTCAGGCGCCGCGCCAGGGGCGATAAAGGAGACCAGGGTGGCCGGAAAAACCAAACCGCAGCTCGAACAGGCGGCGGAAGACGGCGCCATTATCGTCAAGAAGTACGCCAATCGCCGTCTCTACAACACGGCGACCAGTTCTTACGTCACGCTCGACGACCTGAGCGAGATGGTCAAGGAAGGGCTCGACTTCATCGTCTATGACGCCAAGAGCGGCGACGACATCACCCGCTCGGTCCTCACCCAGATCATCTTCGAACAGGAAAGCCGCGGACAGAACCTGCTGCCGATCCAGTTCCTGCGCCGGCTCATCCGATTTTACGGCGACAGCATGCAGGGCTTTGTGCCGTCCTACTTGGAGGCCTCAATGGAGGCGTTCTCGCGCCAGCAAGAACAGATGCGCGACACCTTCTCCGACACGTTCGGGGCCGCGCGCGCCATGGAAACCTTCGAAGAGCACGCCCGCCAGAACATGGCGATCTTTGAAAAGACGATGCGCCTGTTCGCGCCCACTCTGCCGGTGGATGGAGCAGCGGGAGACGGCGGCGCGCCAGCCGACGCCAGCGCCGAGGCCGTCGCGGAGCTGCGCCGTGAAATGGCCGCCATGCAGCGCCGCCTGGACGACATCACCAAGCCCTCGTAGGCCACGAGCGACCAGCGGCGCGCCCTGATGGGCGCGTTCGGCTGCGCTGGATCCCGACGTCGTTAGCGTTAAGCCCGCCGGCCCCGCGATTGCAGCGCGCCGGTCATGAGCATCATTGGACCTGTGTCAGGATCGAACGGCTGGGCGCGTCGCCGACGCGTTGAGGCCGTGCGCCGCGCACAGGCGGCCGAGCGCGACGCGCCCAAGCCGGCGTCTTCAACCGCACTCATTCCCACGGATCAGCCGCCCGCAACGTCAGAGCGCGTGAGCCCTGATCGCCGCAATGCTCCCCTCCTGCGTGGGGCGCCGGCGACATATCATGTGCACGGCGCGCCGCGCGGTCTGAAAGCAGATCAAGGGCTGCGCCAGCAATGGCACGCCCGTTACGCAGCGCCTCAGACCCAAACCGCCCCGACGCCCAGCGTCACCAAGCGCCTGATTGTGAGCGCATGAGCGGGCGGCGCGCCCTCTCGCAAAGCTGCGCTCCGGCCGGCCGCGAGACGCTTGTCGCGAACACCCTCGCCCGGCGCACCGCGATGCGCCTGATCGATTTGACCACAGCGACGCTGGTGTTCTTCTTCTTGTTGTAGCCCGCTCTCGAAATCAAAAACGCCGCCGAACCTGGTGGTTCGACGGCGCTTGGATCACACGTGTGTGGCGGTGCTATTCGGCGAAATCGTCGCCGACCGCGATGTCGCGTCTCGCCGTTACGATGGTGACAATGAAGCCGGCCAACACGTCTAGAAGCGTCATGATCGTGATCATGAAAAACACCGACGTGGCAAACGGCGCGAAGAGCAAAAACTCAACCAGACAGATGATGAACACGATCATCGACAGAGAGTGATTGACGATCGCCTGGCGTCCGGTGCTCGTGGATTTCAACAGCTCCAAGAACAGCAGCACCAGCGCCAGCACCAAGATCAGGTCGCCCGGGGTCAAGCCCCAGCGCACGCCGGACGCCATCGGGATCTCGAGTATGACTTCGCGCATGCGGCTGGGGACATCCCCCGCCCCGCCGAAGATACTGCCGCCCCAAGCGATGATATTGTAGACGATCACCGGAATGATCAGCAGCGGAAAACCGGTCAAACTTCCCATGCCCCCGTTACGCGTCGGCTCTTCACCGTCCCGCGCCCTTCTTGCTCGCACCGCAGCAAGCGATGCGCCCGTACCCGTTCGAGCGACCATAGTCCGTCCCCGTCGTCAGCACGCCTTGTACCCCACCTTTGCCCGCGCTCAAACCTCGCCGTTCACACCTCTTCGACGCGGCCTGGCTTTCGGGCGCGCGTATTGAGCCACATGACGCCGCGCAAATCAGCCAGGGAGGCCCGCAAGCGTCCCAAATTATTGTACTTTGAAACCCCATGCTGGCGCGGGCGATGATTGACGTCGCGAAACTCAACCTCAAATCCTTCGCGCAACATCAGGGCCGGCATGAAGCGGTGCATGTGATCAAAGTAGGGAAGTTGCACAAATGCATCGCGGCGGAACGCCTTGATCCCGCAGCCGGTGTCGTCGGCGCGGTCTTTGAGCAACCACTTGCGCACCCCGTTGCCCAACCGCGAGCCAAATCGCTTCCAGGCTGAATCTTTGCGCTTGGCCCGCCGTCCGCCGACGAAGGCAAGCGTTTCGGGCGCATCGGGACGCAAGAGGGCGTCGACCAGCGCGGGCAGATCAGCTGGATCATTTTGGCCGTCGCCGTCCAAGGTCGCCACGACGGGCGCTCGCGCGGCCAAGACGCCCGAACGCACCGCGCGGCTTTGTCCGGCATTGTCGCCGTGCGCCAAGACGCGCAGCTGGGCAAATCGGTCCTTGGCTTGGATCAAACGTTCGCGCGTAGTGTCCGTAGAGCGGTCATCAACGAAAAGCATCTCGTAGCTTCGCCCGTCGAGCGCCGCTGCGATTTCCTCGATCAAGGTGACAACATTGTCTTCCTCGTTGTGCACGGGGACGACAACGCTGACCTCCGGTTCTGCGGCGCGGGGGAGGGTTGGTTCAGACACAAGACTTACCGATCACATTCGCGGGCGTTCTTCAGGCCGGGTACATAGCGCCAACCGGTCGGTGATCGCCATGACTTTTGCATATCAAGCTCGGGGCGCTGCATTTGGGCTGATTTTGGCGCCTTCCTCTGGCGCGGCGTTCAGGTAAACGTTCATCCCGCGTCGGGGGACGAGGACGAGAAGGATCGCACGGCAGAGTCGCGACAGCGGCGCAGCCCGTAGTACGGTCGGCGAGAAACGCAGGAGATCCCGGGCTGGCACGCATGCGCATCATACTCGGCCTGGCCGTCCTGACGTTGGCCATCGGCTTTGCCGGCGTGCGCGTCCTGCCGTCGCTCGACCGCGACGAGTCCCGGTTCGCCCAAGCCTCCGCTCAGATGATCGAGACCGGCGACTATGTCCAGATCCGGTTCCAAGACGCGCCGCGCCACAAGAAACCCATCGGCATCCATTGGCTGCAAACGGCCAGCGTAAAGACCTTCTCCAGCGTAGAAGCACGCGAGATTTGGGCGTATCGGCTGCCGTCTCTCCTGGGCGCGGCCCTGGCGGTCATCTCAACCTACTTGGCCGGCTGTGTCCTCATCGGCCGACGCGCGGCCCTGGCGGGCGCGGCCCTGCTGGGGGCAAGCGTTCTTCTGGGCGCGGAAGCCGGCATCGCCAAAACTGACGCCATGCTGGTTGGGCTGACGGCGGCGGCCATGGCCGCGCTCGCGGGGCTTTACGAGGTGCGCGGGCGATGGCTGGGGGTCGTCTTCTGGGTTGCCGTGGCGTTGGGAGTTTTGGTCAAGGGGCCGATTACGCCCATGGTCGCGGGCTTGGCGATCGTCGTGATCGCGGCCATGGACCGGCGCGTGCAATGGCTGCGCCCGCTCTTGTGGTGGCCCGGTCCGGCGCTGGCGGTGCTGATCGTGGCGCCGTGGCTGATCTCAGTTCAGATGGCGACCGAAGGCGCCTTCTTGCGCGAAGCCCTGGGCCAGGACCTCGGCCCCAAGCTGGTCAGCGGCCACGAGAGCCATGGCGGGCCGCCGGGCCTGCACGCCGGTCTGGTCTGGTTCCTGATTTGGCCAGGCACGCTGTTCTTATTGCCCGGGCTGGTGATGGCCGCCAAGGCAATCGCGCGTCATGACTTTGAGCAGCTCGAAGAAGGCGACGAACTGGCCGACGACAATCACAGCCGCGCCGCACGCAACGCCGGGTTGCGGTTCCTGGTCGCCTGGGCTGCGCCGACTTGGCTGGTGTTTGAGCTTTTGCCGACCAAGCTGGTGCACTATCCCCTGCCCGCCTATCCCGCCTTGGCGCTGATGGCCGGAGCAGCCGTCGCCGCCCTGTCGCGCAAATCCGCCCCCCCGCTTTCGACCGCTGTCTCGTTTGTGCTTTTTGCCGCGGCGGGCGTCAGCCTGATCATTTTCACTCAGCTTTTGCCGATCGCCTATGGGCCGGGCGGTCTCGGACTGGACGGGACCGTCACACTGGATGAATTGGAAGTGGCGCTGCAAGGCGTCGACCCGGTGCGCATCGCACTTGTGGGCTTCGTTGGACTTCTGTTTCTGGTCGTCCCATTCGCGCTCTGGCGACGCCCCAACTGGCTGGTTGCCTTGGCCTGTCTGGTTGCTGGCGGCTGGCACTGGTGGACCTTCGAACTCACGACACCGAAGCTTGAGCCCCTGTTCGTGTCGCGCACCATATCGCAAGAGTTAGAGGCGCTCAGCTTGCACCCAACGCGCTCGTCGTCAGCCAAGCCGCCCCTCGTGGCGGTCGGGTTCACAGAGCCCAGCCTGGTTTTTGCGACTGCGACCCAGACCGTGCTGGCGCCTGCGGATGAAGCGGCCGCCCTGGTCAGCGTCGAGGTCGGTCGCGCCGCCATCGTGTTAAACCAGGAGCGCGCCGCATTTGAGGCCGAGCTTTTAGCGCTTGGGGCCACCGCCATTCGCGTGGGCGAACTCGACGGCTTCAATTATTCGCGCGGCGCTCCGGTGTCGCTGACGATTTATCGCATCATCGAGCGCGCCGGCACGGGGGATCCACGCCGACCAGCGGCGATTTACTCCTCACCGTCGTTTGACGAAACCGCTTCCGGCGGCGCGGGGCGCTGGGCCGGCTCAGGGTCCGACAGCGCCACCTGGCGCGGCTCAGCTGTGCTGGAGCCCGCCGACTGACCCATCCGCAAGAGATGTGGGCTGGTTCGTCCTACGCCGTGATCAGTCGGCGCGAACCGGCTTCCGTATCGACCGGGGCCACGGCGGCAATGGCGTCGGCAAGCGTGCGCAGCTGGGGCACGAATTCTTCCACGATCCGATCCGCGCTCAGCGCTGACCGGATGAAGCGCATGCATAAGATGCCGCGCACCTCGTCGCGCCGATCACGCACCGGTACGGCAACACTGGACTCGCCAGCGATGGTGCGCAAATCGAGCGCAAACCCACGATCGCGCGCAACTTCTGCGCCCGCGCGCGCCTGATTGATGTCCGCCGCTGGGGCGCCCTCAGATTCAGCGATCGCCAGAAGCGTTTCGCGCTCCGCTTGCGTCGCCGTTGCTAGGCGCACCATGCCACCGGCGGTTTGCGTAAGGGGCAGAACGCCGCCGGCCGTATAGCGGCGCAGCGCCACCGGGCTCAGCCGGTCGGTCACCACGCGCAGCAGGAGCCCGCGCGGATTGGGTGTTGAGAACATCAGCGGCCAGAGAATCTTACGGCACAGGTCTTCCACCAAGCCGGCCGCATCGTCCCGAATCCATGGCTCGTCCAGAAACCCGTCCGCCAGACCGCTGGCGCGCACCGTCGGCCGATAGCGCTCATCGCCGGCGTCGCGGGCCACATAGCCTCCAACGCACAGTGTTTCCAAGATTCGATACACCGTCGTGCGCGGTAGGCGCGTGGCCTGCGCCACCTCCGAGACAGTGAGGCCGTCGTGCCGATTAAGAGCCTCTAAGGTCTCTAAGCCGCGCAGAAGCGCACGAATGGGCCGCACCGCGTCGCCGCTGGAGGCGTCTTGGGCGCCAGGAACGTTGGCGGGACCAGATGCGCCGAGGGGGAGATGATCATGGGGCATGACGCCCTCCTTGTGAGGACGCCAGTGTAACCTAGACGAGCAAAATCACGCGACTTATTCTCGCTATGGTTTTGTCGTTCGTAGTGTGGCCGCACGTGCGTATAGCGCTGCTCTCAGCAGTATGGAGACTGCAACCGCGACACTATGCGCCGCCGGTCCAGCGGCAAATTTTCGGAAATAGCGCGAAAACCCGTCCGCTTTTGCCCGCGCAGTATGAAATCGGCCAACCGCGCTGGTTGCTCCTTCGTGTACGACAGTGACGTGGGGGGCGTAAATGACTGCGCCGCCGGCGTCCGACACGCGGCGGCACAGGTCCAGATCCTCCACGTGGAAGACATAGCCTTCGTCAAAGCCTTGAAGCTGGGCGAAGGCGTCGGCTGTGATCATCAGGCAGGCTCCGCTGACCGCTCCCACCCGCGTGGGCCGGTCCGGCGCCGCATCGCACTCCAGATGCAAGCGCAACGTCGGGAAGAGACGCGCCAGCCCGGTCGCCTCGCCCAAGGCCCGCGCCATCGTCAGCTGCGCGCGCCGCCCGCCGCGCTGTTCGCGCCCCTCCAGGTCGACGAGGCGCGCGCCAACAATCCATGGCGAAGGGGCGTCAGCGGCCGCCTCGATCAGCTGTCCGGCGCCGCCGGGAGGCAGTTCAGCGTCCGGATTGATAAACAGGAGGTGCGTGGCGCGCGCAGCGGCCGCGCCGGCGTTGCACCCGCCGCCAAATCCGAGATTGGCGCCAGGCTCGACCACGGTCAGGCGTGCGTCACCGCGCGCGCGGTCAGCGAGGCGGGCGCGCACCTCGGGTGGGTTTCCATTGTCGACCAGAACGATCTGGTCGATGTCTGGGGCGTCGCGCAGGGCGTCCAGCGCCCGCCACAAGGCTGGGCCGGTGAAATACGACACCGTGATCGCTGCAATCACCGGGGCCGCACCGGTCTGTGCACGCGTCGTCTCTGTCATGCGGATGGGCGCGGCGCGCGCGGGTCCAGCGCGGCCACCCCCGCCAGGGCGAGAAAGCCAGTGGCGATCCACCACTCCTGCCACACCCCGTAGCTGACAAACGAAATCGCCGCATAAGCCCCGATGACACCGCACAAGGCCGCCGCCTGAGCCCGGCTGAGCCCCGGCGCGCGCGCAACCTGGCGCGTCGCCAGGCCGATCACAGCGCTGGCGAGGACAGCGCCAACCAGGCCGGTTTCCAACCAGATGTGCAGTCCGGCATTGTGCGGATGCAGCGGCACCACGGCGTAGGTGATGTCGCGCATGACCACCTGATCGCTGATCGTGCGCGCTGAATCGAGGCCGTGGCCGAAGAGAAACTTCTCAAGAATGCGGCTCGACACGTAGCGCCACGCCTCAAGCCGCAGCTCCCAGGAAATGTCCATGCTGGTGCGCAGGTTGAACGGCACCACGGCCGTCAACGGACCGATGAGAGGCGCGGCGAGAACCATTGCGGCTGCGACCAGCCCGCAGACCCAGACGCCAAGACGGGGGTGGACGACGGCCACAAGCATGCCCGCGCCGGCCCCAATGAGACCCAACACGTTCGCCGACAGTCCGAACGAGAACGCGCCGCAAACGGCGCCCAGCACGGCCACAAGCACACACAGCCGCGCACCCGTTCCGCGCAATGCCGCGCTCACCACCGCGACCGGCGCCAACACCACCAGCACTGAGACGCCATGGCCAAGATTGCGCCAAATCTCCAACTCTGGCGTGTCGGGCGCGCGGTGCGCCCGGGTCACCGCTCCGCCTGTTGCCGCTTCCATGAGAAAGAGGGCCCCACAGACTGCGCACGCGAACACCATGGCGGCGCGCACCTTCTCACGGCGCGGCTGAGACAAGCTCAGCGCCAGCACGAAAACGGCGACATAGAGCGGGGTTGCGAACGCCAAGCGCAGTGCAAAGTCGGGGCGTTCAAACGGCGACCAGAGATAGGACAGTGACGCCCAGGCGAGAAAGACAAGTCCCGCCCAGGCGGCCGGGCTGACGCCCAGGCGACGCGCGCGCGCCAGCGCCACAGGCGCAGCGACAAGGCCGGCGACGCCGACCAGAGGCGCAACGCCCAACCCACCCATGGGCGCGGCGGCCGCCACGCCCGCCATGCACAACGTCAGTGCGCCGGCGCTCCAATCGGCAAGGCTGCTGCTGGGCCGCCGGGGCTGTTCGGGCTGCGCGCTGGCCAACTCAACATTGGGTGAGCCAAGCCCCGGGTGCGGGTTAGAGACCACCCCTCGCCCGCCTCTAGGTCGCAGTTTGGAGCGCGCCCTTGCGCCCCCGCGCGAGGTCGGGCGCGAGCGCGTCCGCAGCCAATTCACTCACCGCCGCGTCAAGAGGGCGCACGTCTTGAGCCGACCCGCCCAGACGGCGCAGCGCCACCGTGCGCTCCTCAGCTTCTTTGCGGCCCACCACAGCAATCACCGGCGTCTTGGCGCGCGAATGTTCGCGCACCTTGTAGTTGATCTTCTCGTTGCGCAGATCGGTTTCGACCCGCAAGCCCGCCGCAGCCATCTCGTCGGCGACCTGGCGGGCATAGTCGTCAGAATCAGAGGTGATCGTCGTCACCACGACTTGCACCGGCGCCAGCCACAGCGGGAACGCGCCCGCATAGTTCTCGATCAGAATGCCCAAGAAGCGCTCAAACGAACCCAGCACGGCGCGATGCAGCATCATGGGACGGTGTTTTTCACCGTCCTCGCCAACATACTCCGCGTTCAGGCGTTCGGGCAGGTTGGGGTCGCACTGGATGGTGCCAACTTGCCATTCGCGGCCGATCGCGTCCTTCAAGACGAAATCGAGCTTGGGCCCATAAAAGGCCCCGTCGCCAGGATTGTATTCGACCTCAAGCCCTGTGGCGTCGGCCGCCGTGCGCAGGGCCGCCTCGGCCATGTCCCACATTTCGTCCGAGCCGACGCGGGTTTCTGGGCGGTCAGAGAACCGCACCATGACATCATCAAACCCCAAGTCGGCGTAGACTGACGTGAGCATGTCGCAGAAGACGCCGACCTCGTCGGTGATCTGATCTTCGGTGCAGAAGATGTGCGCGTCATCTTGAACGAAGGCGCGCACCCGCATCAGTCCATGCAGAGCGCCCGACGGCTCGTAGCGATGGCAGGAGCCAAACTCAGCCAAACGCAGAGGCAGGTCGCGATAAGACTTCTGGCCTTGCTTGAACACCTGAACATGGCAAGGACAGTTCATCGGCTTGACGGCCAGGATCTTATCTTCGTCCTCAATCGAGGAAATGAACATGTTTTCGCGATACTTGTCCCAATGCCCGGAGGCCTCCCAGAAGGCCCGGTCCATCAGCTGCGGGGTGCGGATCTCGTCATATCCAAAGGTCTGCTGGCGCCGGCGCATATAGTCTTGCAGCGTGCGATAAAGGGTCCAGCCCTTGGGGTGCCAAAAGACTTGGCCTTGCGCTTCATCTTGAAAGTGGAACAGCTCAAGTTGCCGGCCAAGTCGGCGGTGATCGCGCTTTTCTGCTTCTTCAAGCCGGTGCAGGTGGGCGGCCAATTCCTTTGGCGTCGCCCAGGCCGTGCCATAGATGCGCTGCAGCTGCTGATTGCGATGGTCGCCGCGCCAATAGGCTCCGGCCAGCTTCATCAGCTTGAACGCCTTGGGCAGCTTGCCCGTCGACGGCAGGTGCGGCCCCCGGCACAGATCCGCCCAATCGCCCTGACGATAGAGCGTGATCGGCTCTCCAGGCGGGATGATGTCGTCAATGATCTGCGCCTTGAACGCCTCGCCGATGCTGGTGAAATGCGCGATCGCGTCATCCTTGGACCAGACCTCCCGTGTGATGGGATAGTCGGCGTCAATGATGGCGGCCATTGCCGCTTCAATCGCTTCGAAATCGTCAATTGAGAACGGCTCGTCGCGCGCAAAGTCATAGTAGAACCCGTCCTCGACGACGGGACCGATGGTCACTTGCGTGCCCGGAAACAGGCTCTGAACGGCCTGGGCCAGAACGTGGGCCGCGTCATGGCGGATGACTTCAAGACCCTCTCGGTCAGCGCCCGTAATGATGCGAATGTTGGCGTCCGCCTCAATGGGCCGCGTCAGATCCCACGGCTCGCCGTCCAGCGTGATCAACAGCGCCTTCTTGGCCAGTGAGCCAGAGACGGACTGCGCCACGTCGAGGCCCGTTGAGCCGTCTGGAAACGTGCGCGAGGCGCCGTCCGGAAAGGTAAGCGTTAGCATCGGTGTCCTGTCGGTTTAGGGCCGCGGCCCTAAACCGACAGGACACCGATG
>CAYGQB010000007.1:0-8505 GCA_964351895.1 uncultured Caulobacterales bacterium | reverse complement strand
TTGGGCGGGCGTGGCGCGCGCGTCAAGTTCGTCGGGTACCGGATCATAACCGCTTGAGCCGCCGGGTCGACACCGCAAGACGCGCGCAAGCGTCATCCATACGCCAAGCCAGGCGCCGTGGCGTTCTAGGGCGTCGCGAGCGTAGTGCGAACAGGTCGGCTCATGGCGGCAGCGCACCCCGATGGCGGTGATGGCTGGGCTGAGGCTGAGTTGATAGCCGCGCACGACCAATCTGAGCGCCTGGGCGACGGCTCCGGCCATCACGGAGTACTCCTTCTAAAGATGGTGCACTGCAAGACGGCGGTTCTAGCGGTTCAGGCCGGCTTGTCCAAGGGCCCCGGCGGCTCCCTAGCCTCGTTGGGCGTCCAAGATCGCCTCGTGCAGGGCGCGCAAGGCCAGCTGAGCCGAGGCGTGGCGGCGCGGATAGGCGCGCACCGATACAAGCGCGTTCAACCCGTCAAAGCGGCCAGCAAGACGCGGCGCGGATCTCTCTTGCGCCGTATCGTTCTGTGCTTCAGCGCCCTCTTCGGGCTGTGCTAGGAAAGCCTTGAACGCGACGCGCGCCGCTTCAACGTCCTCGCCGAGCGCGCCGATGGCGCCCCGCCCGACCAGCGCGGCCGCAGCCTGGCCGATGGCGCACGACTGCACCTCCCAGCCCAAGGCGCACACGCGTCCGTCCGCTTCAAGACGCACCGTCGCCTCGATCTGAGACCCGCACACGCGCGAGCGCGCCATGGCGCGGCCGTGTGGCGCGTCAAGCAAGCCCAGATGCGGGATGTCAGCGGCCAGCGCCAACAGATCATGGGTGTAGAGGTGATCTTGCATTCAAGGTTACATAGGCGTTCTTGAGAGACCACGCCACGCTGCGACTTGGTCGCGCCCTTACCAGCAAAGGCGGCGCGCACGGTCGCACGCCGTCCACGGAGGACACCGATGCGCGCGCCCAGCTGGAGACTTGCAGGTTGGCTGACCGACTTGGCGGCGCCCCGAGCGTTTGTGACCCAAGCGCCGGTGAAAGGCGACAGGACGCCAAGCCCGGTGCGCGCGCCCCGAAAGCTGTCGCCTACGAGGCCCTGGGCCGCCCTCGCCGCGACGCTTTATGGGCTTGCACTTCTCGCCGTGTCCGGGATTGGGGTCGGCGCGGCTGAGGCGCAGGGCGCCGATGACGCCTCTCAGACGGTTTATGTCATCGCCGACGCAGCGATGCTGCGCGAGGACGCTGAGGAAGACGCCGACGTGCGCGCCGTGCTGCGCATCGGCACGCCGCTTATGCTTCTGGCTTCCGATGACGCAGGTCTTGGCTATGACGGCTGGTCGCGCGTCGCTCCGCGCGCCAACCCTGGCCTGATTGGTTATGTCGCGTCTGGATTGACCAGCCGACGCCCGCCTTCGGTTGAGGACTTGCGCGCCGATCTCGACGCCACTCTGGCGGGGCGCGACTTGGTTGGCGCCCAGGTCGCCGCAGAACGGCTGGTCGCGTTGCGTCCTGACGATCGCATGGCCCTGGTCGATCTGATGGAGATCGCTGCGGCGCGCGGCGACGAACCGCGCGCAGACGCCTTGCGCGCCTATCAGCGCGGGCGCTCGCCAAAAGGGCTTGCCTACTGTCGCGCCCAGGCGTGGAACGCCTACGAAGGCCCGTATGCGCTTGGCCTTCATGCGCCTGAAAGCACGCCGATCACGCCGCCAGACCTGACCAATCCGCGCTGGCGCCTGGCCGAGCGCGGGGCCGACCCGTTGCGGCTTCAGTCGGCCGCCTGGTTCGCCGATGATCGCGGGCTGGTGGCCCGTCTCGACGACACGGACTGGACGCTCACCCCGGGCGTGCGCCTCAGCGCCGGTCTCGATCAGCCCAGCCTTGGCGCACCGAGCCAAGACGCGCGCAGCGTGTGCGCAACCCCCGGCGTGGTGCGCTCAACCGAGGAATTCGTTCGCCTGCCGCGTCAATCAACGAGCGTTGGCCCGTGGCGCGATGTCCTCATTGGCCAGCCTGAGTTGGGGCTCAAGCCGTTGGCCGCCTTTGGCGCGCGGGCTGGCGTTGTGCCGGACGCCGGCGGTCTGATCGCGGTTGAGACCACCTATGAGCGCTCCACCGTCTGCCCGCGCTGTTCAGGCGCCGTGCCGACCCGGGTCAAGTCCTTCGCCTTGATCGAGCCGGAGACCAAGACCGTGCTCGTTTCTCGCGGCTATCTGGCCGGCGCAGAAGCCGACCCCACGGACCTGGTGTTTGTGCACGCCGTGTCTTGGGGGCGCTGGTCATCATCTGGGCAGGTGTTTGCGATTGTCGAGTGGGAGGACGCGCGCCCCGGGCCCGGCGGCGGGCCATTCATCGACTGGCTGGTGTTTGACCTCAACGGGCTCGTCGACGGCGGCACCTTCGTGGTTGATCGGCGCGGTCTGGAAACCGTCGAGACGGAGGGCTGACTTAGCTCGACCGTCGCCACCGCACCCCGTCCGGCCCCATCTCCAAAACAACGCCCGCAGCGGTGAGCTGATCTCTAATGGCGTCTGCGGCGGCCCAATCCTTGTCAGCGCGCGCACGCTGATTGTCCGCCGCCAAGGCGTCGATCTCAGCGTCGCTGAGCCCGTCTCGCGCCCCGCCCGACTTAAACCAGGCCTCTGGGTCGGCGTGCAGAAAGCCGATCAAGGCCCCGCTCGCCAACAGGTCCGCCTTGGCCTGGGCCTGGTCGCGACCGCGCGCGGCCTTGTTGGCCGCCGACGCCAGTCCGGACATGACAGCATAGGCGCCCGGCGTGTTCAGATCGTCCTCCAGCGCGGCGCGCACCTCGCCTACCCGGCCCTCCACGCCCGACGCGTCGACATCCGCCAAGCGCCGCAACGCCCCGTACCAGCCGTCCAGAACCGCGCGTGATTGGGCCAAGAGCGCGTCGGTCCAATCAAGCGGCTGGCGATAGTGCGCGCTCAAGAGCGCATAGCGCAGCACCTCGCCGGGAAACGTCTTCAGGAGATCATGCACCAGCGACACATTGCCGAGCGACTTGGACATCTTCTCCGCAGCCATCGTCACAAAGCCATTGTGCAGCCAGTAGTTGGCCAGAGGCGCACCGGCGTTGGCGCATCGGCTTTGAGCAATTTCGTTCTCATGGTGAGGGAACTGGAGGTCTTGGCCGCCGCCGTGAATGTCGATGGTCCGCCCCAGCGTGGCCTCGATCATGGCCGAGCACTCCAGATGCCAGCCCGGGCGACCGCGCCCCCACGGGCTGTCCCACGCCGGCTCGTCGGGCTTGGCCGGCTTCCAGAGGACAAAGTCGGCAGGGTCTTTCTTGTAGGGCGCCACCTCGACACGCGCGCCGGCGATCATGTCTTCGCGCGCCCGGTTCGAGAGCGCGCCATAGTCGCGGTAGCTCGGCACGTTGAACAGCACGTGTCCTTGCGCCGCATAGGCGTGGCGCCCGGCAACGAGGCGCTGCATCACGGCAACCATCTCATCCATGTGTTCGGTTGCGCGCGGGGTGGCCGACGCCGGCAAGGCGCCGAGCGCGGCGGCGTCCTCAAGATAGATGCGCGCAAAGCGCTCGGTGATCGCTTCAATGGGTTCACCAGACGTGCGCGCCGCCTCGATGATCTTGTCGTCTACATCGGTGAAGTTGCGCGCATAGACGACGTGCTCGGCCCCATAGGCGCGGCGCAAAAGTCGGAACAAGACGTCGAAAGCCGCCACGGGGCGCGCATTGCCAATATGGGCGTAGGCGTAAACCGTCGGCCCGCAGACATACATGGTCACGCGCCGCGCATCGATGGGAACAAAGGCGCGCTTGGCGCGCGCCATCGTATCGTAAAGGTGAAGAGCCATCTTGATCTCACATCGACGTGCGGGCGAGGTTGCGGGCGGTGCACGCCTTGCGTGACCGGTCATAAGGCGCGGCGGGTCTGCGAAACAAGACGCTTAGTGGTGGCGCCCGGCGTCCCGAGGACTACATTAGGTATTGCTGGTCAGGAAAACCCAGCAGCATGCAGACGCGCTGTGCGTCACATCGTTCATCGGACGGGCGTTAAGTCCGGGGCGCGCCTCGGCTCGACTGTCGGTCCCCAAGCAAGGGGAAGCCTTGTATGTCTAGCAATTCCACCAACGCACCCGCATCGCGGGCGCGGGGCTCTTCTGGCGCGCGCGCGTCGACCAACGGCTCGGCCATGACCGAGGCCCGCAACGCAGAGATTGACCGCATTTTGAAGAAACCGTCCCGCGACGACGCCATGTCCGCCGTGCGCACGCTCTTGGCGTGGGCGGGCGACGATCCTGATCGTGAAGGCCTTCTAGATACGCCAAAGCGCGTGGTTGAGGCGTTCGAAGAATGGTTCCAGGGCTATGGCGCTGATCCCACCAAGGAGCTGTCGCGCACCTTTGAAGACGTGTCAGGCTATGACGACATCGTCATGCTGCGCGACATCGACGTGGAGAGCCACTGCGAGCACCACATGGCGCCGTTTCTGGGCACCGCCCACGTGGCGTACCTGCCCAAGGACCGGGTCGTCGGGATTTCCAAGATTGCGCGCGTGGTCGAAATTTTCGCCAAGCGGCTGCAAACCCAGGAAACCATGACGGCGCAGATCGCTGAGTCCATCACATCTGCGCTCGAACCGCGCGGCGTGGCCGTCTACATCGACGCCGTGCACCAGTGCATGACGACGCGCGGGGTACATCACCCCAATGTGTCGACCATCACGACGCGCTTCACCGGCACGTTCCGCGACTCCGCTGAAATGCGCGAGCGCTTCTTGAGACTGGCGCAAGGCGGGCGCTAAGAGCCGCCTGCCTTCTTGAACTCACAACACCGACACGGCCAGGCGGCGCAGAATGCGCGTCGCGGCCGATGCGGCGTCAGCCGTAGCGGACCTTGAGGGTCAAGATGGTTGCCGCCAAGGCAAAGGTGATGGTGTTGGCGATGATCATCGGCCACGAGCCGAGCGCCAGCCCATAAACCAGCCACAACACAATGCCCGTTACGAACACCACGTACATGCCAAGTGAAATGGCCCGCGTGTCTTTCTCTCGAATGACCTTCAAGGTCTGAGGCAGGAACGCGCTTGTGGTCAGGAGGGCGGCGACCGAGCCGACAAGCTCCATGACAGGGGCGGTCAGTGTCATTTGCGGTGTTCCATCTTCTTGGTTCTGGTGCGCGAGACCGTTGCAGAAGCGGCCCCGCCAGAAGAAACTTGCAATCGTTTACATGGGCAGCCGATGTGGCGCTCTATCACCGACACATAGAGCCGAGAGGCTCACCAAACAATCAATGAACCCATGCATTTGCGCAGAGACGTCCTGCAAGAACGCCGCACCGTTTCCCGCCGTCGGCGGCGCGCAGAGCAACAGGGGCCACTCTGCTCGCCAAGGGCGGAGGCAGGCCGCCCTGTCGCCAGCGTCGCCCGCGATCAAGTCGCGCATTGCAGCGCCGCGCAAAACCGCTAAGTTTCGCTTCGGGGCTGCATCCGTCGGTCGCAGGCGCCCATCTGGCGCTGGCAGACTGCGTCGTTGCGGCCCTTGAGTGGGACCAAACTCGCTCAGACTCATCCTCTGAGGCTCCAACGGCCCTGGGGTCAGCGCTTGCGCAACCACGGAACGGCTCTGCGGGTTCAGACCCCCGCCGTCTCGTCGCGATCCCAGGGTCGATCAGATGCGCCGCCTGTCGTCGGCGCCAGCAACAGGCACGCGAATGGACCCGACAACCCTCTTGATCTGGCTCGTCGTTGGCGCCGCCGCCCTCTTTATTGGCGTTCAAGTCACGCACTGGCTGCGACAGCTGCGTGCAGTGACGGTGTATGAATTCCAAGCCGCGCTGGAGTATCGCAACGGCGCCTTCGTGCGCACACTCGGGCCTGGCCACTATCGAAGCTGGAGCCAGGCGCGCCAAATCTACGTTGAGGACTTGCGCGAACAGTCGCTTGAGATCAGCGGCCAAGAAATGCTGACCGCCGATCAAATGGCGCTGAAGGCGTCGCTCATCGTGCGCTACGCCATTTCGGACGCCCGCAAGGTGCACGAAGCTACGACTTCGGCCTATCAGCACCTCTACACGTCTGGCCAACTCGCCCTGCGCGCCAGTGTCGCGCAGCGCGACCTTGAGGCGTGCCTGGCCGACCGAGACACCCTGTCACAGAGCATCCAAGACAATCTGGCGACGCGCCTTGCCGGCTATGGCGTGGAGCTGAGGGGCGCCGAAGTGCGCGACCTGATGCTGTCAGGAGAAATGAAACGCGCCTACGCTGACGTCTTCCGCGTGCGCAAAGAAGGCGAAGTCGCGCTTGAGCGGGCCCGCGCCGAGCAAGCCTCCCTGCGCAGTCTTGCCAATGCGGCCCGCATGCTCAAATCCAACCCCGGCCTGGCAAGCCTGCGCACCCTGCAAACAGTCGACGCCGCCGCCAGCAAGGGCGCCACCCTGGTGATCAAGCTCAACAATAATGCCGGCGCGGGCGACGATGAGACGCCTGAAACCGGCGAAGGCGCGGACCCGCGCACTCCGTCCTGAGATGAGCACCTGCCTGAAATGAACGAACCCGCCCCGCCCCTCTTTCCCGCGCCCTCAAGCGATGTTGAGACCGGGACCACCCTGTCGCCCAAGTTCAACGCCGACGGGCTGGTGACGGCTGTGGCGCAGGACGCCGCGAGCGGTGAGGTGCTGATGGTCGCCCACATGAACGCGGAAGCCCTGGCGCGCAGCATTCAGTCCGGTCAGGCCTGGTACTGGTCGCGCTCACGCCAGGCGCTGTGGCGCAAGGGCGAGATCTCCGGACATGTGCAAACCATCGTGGAACTGCGCATCGATTGCGATCAGGACGCCCTGGTCTTGCGGGTGCGCCAAGATGGGCCGGCCTGTCACACCGGGGCGCGCACGTGCTTCTATCGCCGGATTGAGAATGGCGCGCTGGAGCCGCTGACAACCGCGAGCTGACCACACGGCGCCGATCAGCCAGCGATCACCCGCATGGGCTTGGTCAAGGCGCCCGACGCGACCGCGCGTTGCACCCGCCAGGTGGCCAGGGTCCGGGCGTCCCCCACCGGAGACGTCACGTCGCTGACCGCGACAAACTCAGCCGTCGCGTCATCCTGCGTCAACGTCACCAGCACATAGCCGTTGGCGGAGGTGTCGACCCAATCGATGTCTGGGTTTTCGCGCACGGTAAGCTCTGCAAACGAGGGTTCGGCGGGACCATAGTTGTGCATCCAGCCCGGGCTGGTGACCCCGGTTGCGCCAAACTCAGCGCCCAGCACGGCGCCCGACGTGTCGTGCACCGTATTGACCCAGGAGGTGTGGGTGTCGCCCGCCACCATCACCAGATTGACGCCCAGCGCGCCGAGGGCGTCGGCGATGCGGTCGCGCTGCACGGGATAGCCGTCCCAGGCGTCAAGGTTGCCCGGCAAGCGATGACGACCGCGCGCAATCGCGCCGGGGACCCAATTGCTGGCCGCCGACAGCCGCGCCTTGGTGGCCTCATCCCACGCCGCATCAAGGTTTGGAGTGGACTGGCGCGTGAACAAGACCTGATTGCCGATCACCTGCCAGGGCTTGTTGGCGGCGCGGGAGCTGCGACAGGCGTCAATCAGGAACCGTTCCTGACGCGCGTCAATCATGGTGCGTTCGGGCGCACTGAGCTTGTCCAGGAATGCCGCCCGTGCTTCAGGATCGTCGGGGTCTTCTAAGTCGCGCGCGTACACCAGCTGCTTGTCGCGGCCGGTGAGCCGCGTTTCCAGCATCACCAGCGTCGCCAAGTCGCCAAACTCAAACGCCCGCCAGAATGTTTCGCGCGACTGGCCGGGCGCCGGATCGCGCACTGGCATCCACTCAAAATAGGCGCGCAAGGCGGCCGCCTTGCGGTCCTGCCAGTCGCCCTCGGCGGCTTGGTGGTTTTGCGCCCCCTCGCGCCAGGGATTGTTGGTGAACTCATGATCGTCCCAGCTGGCGATCCATGGCGCGGCCGCGGCGGCGGCCTGCAAGTCGCGATCGGCGCGATACTGGGCGTGGCGGGCGCGATAGTCGGCCAGGGTGACCGTCTCATGGGGCGGAGCGTGCACCCGGCCGAGGCGCGCGCCCACGTCGCCGCCATACCCGTCGGGCCCGTACTCGTAGATGTAATCGCCCAGATGCAGGATGACGTCGGGCGCACGGCGCGCCATGTCGCGATAGGCGTGAAAGTATCCAAACGGATAATTCGAACACGAACAAACCGCGAGGGTCACAGAGTCGAGATGGCCGTCGGGCAGGGTGCGCGCGTGACCGACCGGCGACTGGGCGCCGCCGGCTGCGAACCCGTAATAGTAGTGTGTTCCCGGCTCCAGGCCTTGAACATCAACCTTCGCGGTGTGATCGCGGCCGGCTGACGCGTCGACCAGGCCCTTCGCCACCACCTTAGTCAGCTCGCGATCGCGCGCCACGCGCCAGCTCAGCTCAACCGGCGCACGCTCTTCGTCCGTCGGCGACGCGCTTGTCATTTGGACGCGCGCGACGCCATGCAGGAACTCTGGCGCCGCATCAGGATGCGCGCTCTTAG
>CAYGQB010000006.1:17478-37652 GCA_964351895.1 uncultured Caulobacterales bacterium | reverse complement strand
ATCTGCCGGTCTCTACCGCAGACGCGTCGCGCTTCTTGACCCAATCCACGTTCGGACCAGTTGAGACCGCGGTCGATACGGTCTTTGCCAACGGCTACTCGTCGTGGCTGCGCAACCAGCTTGCCCTGCCAATGACCTCGATCGTCGACCAGCTCGCCGACGACGCCGACGCCAATGATACGCTGGATGAATGGTGGTCCGGAGCCATCTTGGGCAATGACCAGCTGCGCCAACGCGCCGCGTTCGCCCTGTCCCAGATCTTGGTCGCCTCGGCTTACCAAACCGGCGCGATCACCTCACGCGGGCTCATGGTTGGGCGCTACATGGACATCATGCAGGAGGGCGCGTTTGGCAATTATCGCGATCTCTTGGAGGAGGTCACCTACAGCCCGATGATGGGCATCTACTTGACCTATATTGGCAATCGCCGCGCTGATCCGATTTCAGGATCGGTGCCGGATGAGAACTACGCACGCGAGATCATGCAGCTGTTCACCATCGGCCTGGTGGAGCTCAATCGCGACGGCACGCCGCGCCTCGATGCTCAAGGGCGCGAGATCGAAACCTATGACAATATGGATGTCACCGAACTGGCTAAGGTGTTCACAGGCCTGTGGTACGCCGGTCTAGATTTTAACCGCAACTCTGGCGACCGCAGCCGCGCCACGCAGCTCTCGCGCATGGAGATGACTGAGTCCGAGCACTCCATGGAATCGAAAACGTTCCTCGGCGTGACGATCCCCGCTTCCGCCACGGGCGATGAAGCGATCGCCACCGCGCTCGATACGCTGTTCAACCATCCCAACTTGGCGCCGTTTGTGTCGCGCCAACTCATCCAGCGCATGGTCACAAGCAACCCGTCGCCGCAGTATGTGGAGCGGGTCGTCACCGCATTTGAGACCGGGCGCGCCACCTTGCCGGACGGCTCAACGATTGGGACTGGACTGCGCGGTGACATGCCGCCTGTGTGGGCCGCCATTCTTACGGACGAAGAAGCCCTGGAGCCCGACGCGGCCGGCTTGCAGCGCTATGGCAAGGTGCGCGAACCGGTGATCCGTTTCACCCACTGGGCGCGCGCGTTCGACATCAATGCGGTCGAGGTGGAAGCCGAAGGCTTTCTGCGCGACACGTCGCGGCCCGACCGGTTGAACCAGCAGGCCTTTCGCTCGCCGTCGGTGTTTAACTTCTATCGACCTGGCTATGTGGCGTCGGGCTCTGCAACGGCGGCGGCGGGCCTGGTTGCGCCCGAGTTACAGATCACCGACACCACCAGCGTCATCGGCTACGCCAACTTCATGCAGCGCTATGTCACCCGCACCGCGCCTGCGACGGGCCGGCCTGGGTTTGTGCCCGACTATGCCGCTGAGATGGCGTTGGCTGAGACGCCAGACGAGCTGCTCGATCATCTCGACCTGATCTTGATGTCTGGGCGCATGCGCGATGAAACGCGCGCGCGCATGCTCCAAGCGCTCAATGAAATTGATGTGTCGACCAGCAATCCTGACGAAGGGCGTTTGCGCCGCGTGCAGGCGGCGGTTCTCATGGGCGTCACCGCGCCCGAATTCACTGTCCAGCAGTAGGAGAAACCGATGAGCGCCAACACACGCCGACAGTTTCTCGCGAACGCGTGCGCCATGATTGGATTGGGCGCTGGGGCGGGCTTTGCCAACGACCTCCTGCGCCTCAACGCTCTGGCGGCCGACACTGAGGGCTATCGCGCCCTGGTGTGCGTCTTTCTTTTTGGCGGCATGGACAATCACGACACGGTGATCCCGTTCGACACCGCCTCATTCAACGCGTACGCCGACATTCGCCAGTCGATGTTGAGTCAGTACGCCACTGCGCGAAACGCGACCAACCTTCTGGAGCTGACCGGGGCGGACCTGGGCGGGCGCACCTTTGCCTTTCCGCCCGAGATGCAGCCGCTGCATCAGGTCTGGCAGCAGGGCAAGCTGGCGGTTGTGGGCAATGTCGGCCCACTCGTTGAGCCAACGACCAAGGCGACGTTCGACAGCGGCTCGGCCGCGCGTCCGCCGCGGCTCTTCTCGCACAATGACCAGCAGTCGGTGTGGATGGCCTCTGAGCCTGAAGGCGCCGCCTTTGGATGGGGCGGCCGCCTGGCCGACGCCATGCTCGACGCCGGCGCCAACACCGACAACACCTTCACCGCCGTCTCAGCGGCGGGCTCGTCGGTGTTCTTGACCGGCCAGCAGGCCCGCGCCTTTCAAGTCAGCTCCAACGGCGCGATCAACATCAACGCCAGCAACCGCAACTTTTTCCTCGGCTCCAACACCTTGCCGAGCATTCTGGACGATCACTTCCGCGATCTTGGTGCAGCATCCAACAGCCTGTTCCAGCAAGACGTTGTCGACGTCACGCGCTATTCGCTCGACAGCAACGCGGCCCTGACCTCTGGCCTGGCGTCGGCCATGCCCACCATGACGCAGTTCCCCGCAGGCGGGCTGGCGGGTCAATTGTCGATCGTGGCCCAGATGATCCAGCAGCGCGCGTCCCTTGGCGCCAAGCGTCAGATCTTCTTTGTCTCAACCGGCGGCTACGACACCCATTCGGCGCAAGCTGCCGCCCTGCCAGGCTTGCAAGCGGGCATCTCAGCGGCGATGCGCGCCTTCCATGACACCATGGAAGAGCTGGGCGTCGGTCCGGACGTGACCTTGTTCACGGCGTCGGACTTTGGGCGCACCTTGCGGGTCAACGGCGACGGCACCGACCATGGCTGGGGCGCGCATCACGTTGTCATGGGCGGCGGCGTGAATGGAGGCCGCATCTTTGGCGACATCCCGCCGTCGGTGTTCGATCATGACCAGGACGCCGGTCGCGGCCGGCTCATTCCCTCCCTGTCAGTGGATCAGTATGCGGCGGGGTTGGGCGGCTGGTTTGGCGTCTCGCCTTCAGAGTTGTCAGCCGCCTTGCCAAACCTGGGCAATTTTGACGCTGACGCGCTCAGCGGCCTTTTTGCGCCGCGCACTACCTAGATCGGCACGAGGTCGGTCTAGGTTGGTCGTGATCGCCGCGCCGGCGTTTGCCGGCGCGCAAGCGGTTGGCTGAGACTGTGGACGTTTTCCAAGTTCGCAGTTCTCTTTGCGCCGCATGGCCCCCACAGTGACGTTTCCGGAATTGGCTGCCGAGAGCATCGCCCGCGTGCCGCAGACCACATCCTCAGCCCCACTGGCGCAAAACCGCATTGAGATGGTCATTGACGTGAACGGCGCCGCTCTGACGCTCGAGCCGAGCGGCGCAGTGTGGTGGGCGGCGCGGCGCACGCTGATTGTCTCAGACCTGCACTTTGAAAAAGGCTCTTCCTTTGCTGCGCGCGGGGTGCCGCTGCCGCCTTATGACACCCGCGCCACGCTGGAACGACTGGAGGCGGCGATGTCGCAGCGTCGTCCGGCGCGCCTGATCAGCTTGGGTGACACGTTTCATGATCGCACTCTGGACGCGCGCATGGCGGCCGAAGACTGGCGCTGGCTCGCCGACCTCGTGGCGCGCTGCGAGGAGTGGGTTTGGATCACCGGCAACCATGATCCTGAGCCGCCCCGAGCGCTCGGCGGACGTGGCGCGCATGAGCTGCGTGACGCTGAGCTGGTATTTCGCCATGAGCCCGTGGCCGGGCCTGAGGCCGGGGAGGCGGTTGGCGAGGTCGCGGGACACTTGCATCCCTGCGCCCGCGTGTCCGCATCCGGACGCGCCGTGCGGCGCAAGTGCTTCGTTGCCGATGAGAACCGGCTCATTCTTCCGTCCCTCGGCGCTTTCACCGGGGGGCTCAACGTGCGAGACGCCGCGTTTGCGCCGCTCTTTGCCGCGCCGCCCACAGCCTACGTCCTAGGGCAAGAACGTGTGTGGCCGGTGTCGCGCCGTCACCTCACGCCCGATCGCGGCGGTAGGGACGCGGCAAGCAAGGCTGGAAGCCGTGGTCGCAGCGCATCCTGGACCATGGCGGCGCCGCGGCGGGCGGTGGATCAGGACTGAACCGACTTGCTTTGCGTGCGTCGCCCTAGGCCGGAGCGCTGGCGCGGGCGCCTTCGATCAGGGCCATCCAGCGCCACAAGGTCAGACCCAGCGCGATGATAGCTCCTGTGGTCAGAACCGAGCGCAACGGGCCGTACCATTCCGGCCACAGCCCATCTCGCACGGCGGTCAGGTCCCACAAGAGGAGGGCGGCGTAGGCGCCCATCATCATCACCAGCCCGTAGACAGGAGCGGCGACTGGAGGCAGGGCGAGGATCGCCGCAACCCAGCCAACAACACTGGAGAGAATGGAAAGCGTGAGTGTGAGGGTGTCTGGCGCCCCGTCGCCGCGGGCGTGCCGGGCGGCGATTTCTACGCCCCAGCGCGTTCCGCCCAGAAACGACAAGATCACCGCCCCATAGATCACGACACTGGCAATGGCGATGGAGCCGCGCAAACCGGCCCCTGGATCAGTCTGGCCAGCGGCGGTGATAAAGACGTAGGTCGACAGGGCAAACGGTATAAGACCCGCCACGCCCAGGACCAGCGCGCTTCTCGGGGCGTTCAAGAGTGCATTCATGAGCGGAGCGAGGCCTTTCTGGTGGGGCGGCGGACGCTAGCGCCGATTGAAAGCAGCGGCGGCGGCGACGCCGCTGACCAGCGCCAGAAAAACGGCCATCAGTCCATAGAGCAAGGGGCGGGTGTGCGCCATCTCATAGACGCCGCGCTCCAGGCCCGCCCGGCGCACCGATAGCTCTGCATTCGACTGGGAGACGATCCGACCAGCGCGCATCAGGTAGGCGTCGGCGCGATATGACCCGGTCGGCGCGCCGGCCGGCACCGTGACGGACGCGCGAAACAGGCCTGCGTCCAGGCGGTCAACCTGACCAAGTTCGGCGCGGTAGAGCCCCTTGGAGATCTTTTGGCGCAGGATGGCGCGGCGATACTCTGACAAGAGCGCGGCGGCCTGAGGCGCCCGATCGCCTTCAACGCGCAGGGCGATGTGGTCCACCCCGATGGCTTCGCGCCGCAGCGTGTCGGGCGGCGCAATCAGCGCCAAGTCGCGTGTGGAGGCGGCGGCGTAATAGGCGGGCGCGCCGGCAAACCGAGCGGGCGGGCCGTTCAGCCACACGCCGGCGACACGCTCCTTGCGCTGGGCCATGACGTCGCGCACGGGGCCGCGCAGGATCACCACAATGTCGTCGCGCGGGCCGGCGCCGCGCGCGACACCATAAACGTGCAGCTGCGCGCCAGAGAATCTGGCCGTCACTCGAATCTCTTCTTCGGTGAGGGCCAAGGCAATCTGAGGCGCCTCGCTGGTTGCAAGCGACGCCGGTGTGGCTCGGCTCAAGTCGGCGGGATCAAGTTCCGGCGCCTGAGCGCGCGCGGGTACGTTGATGGCGACCGCGATCACGCCAGCCACAAGAGCAAGAACCATAGGCGCGAGGGCCAGGCGCTCAGCGGCGAGGAGAGGAGACCGGGTGCTCATAAGGTCGCCGTCACAGAGAACATTTCAGATGGCGTGTTCACCAGATCAAAGGCCAGCTTCAAGCCCACCAAGAGCACGATCAAAGCCAAGGCCGCGCGCAGCTCTTCCCCGCGCACCCGTGCGCCCACGCGGGCTCCAAGCTGCGCCCCGATGACCCCGCCGACGATCAGACACAGGGCCAGCACCACATCGACGGTTTGGTTTTGAACCGACTGCAACACCGTCGTGAACGCGGTCACGAACATGATCTGAAACAGCGACGTGCCCACCACCACATTGGTCGGCATGCGCAAAATGTAGATCATCGCCGGCACCATGATGAATCCGCCGCCCACCCCCATGAGCGCCGCCAGCATGCCCACCACCACGCCGATGATGACCGGTGGAATCGCGCTCTCATACAGGCCTGACCGCGGGAAACGGGTCTTGAGCGGCAGGGCGTCCAACATGCGAATGCGCTGCGGTCGTCCAGCCGAAACGCCAGACCGCACACGGCGTACGGCGCGCATGCTCTCCATCAGCATCAGCCCGCCGATGACCGAAAGAAAGACGACGTAGGCGAGCGAAATGAAGACGTCGATCTGACCCTGGCCACGCAAGGCGGCAAAAATCTGAACGCCGATAAAGGAACCAACCGCGCCGCCGCTGGTCAGCAACAGCCCCATCTTGATGTCCACCGCACCGCGCCGCCAGTGGGCGATGGCGCCCGACACCGATGAGGCGACAATCTGATTGGCTTCGGTCGACACCGCCACGGCGGGAGGCACGCCAATGAAAATCAGAAGCGGCGTCATCAAGAACCCGCCGCCGACGCCAAACATGCCGGACAAGAAGCCGACGGCCGCTCCCAGTCCCAGAAGGACAAAGAGATCGACCGAAATCTCCGCGATGGGCAGGTAGATCTGCATCGCGCGACAGGGGCTCTCTGGGTTAAAGGGGAGCGCAGGCTCCCGGCGTCAGTTTTATCGTCCCGCCTCGGCCTCTAGCCGGTTCAACAGGCTGGTGTCCACTGCGCCGGTTTGTTGCAGGCCGTTTGCGCGCTGAAAGCCTAAGATCGCATTGCGGGTGCCGGGCCCCATGGCGCCATCGGCCGGACCGGGATCGAACCCCAGGCGCGCCAAGAGCGTTTGGGCGCGCGCAACGGCGGCGCGGCCTTCAAGCGCCGGCGTCGCCCAAGCCAGGTCGCGGAACACGCCATTGGCGGTCTCATCGGGGCGTTTGGGACGGAACGCGGCCACGGCCTGATCGGCTTGGGCGCGGGCGTCGGGCTCCAGTCGCGAAGCCAGCGCACGCCCTCGGGCGGCTGCATCATTGTCGCCTGATTGGGCCGCGATAGAGTACCAGG
Source organism: uncultured Caulobacterales bacterium (assembly GCA_964351895.1). Classification (GTDB taxonomy): domain Bacteria; phylum Pseudomonadota; class Alphaproteobacteria; order Caulobacterales; family Maricaulaceae; genus CAYGQB01. The sequence continues at coordinate 30,852 of CAYGQB010000006.1, read as the reverse complement.
CGTAGGCGTCTGGGAGGCTGAGCGGCACGCCCAGACCCTCTTCGTAGAGGACGGCCAAGTTATACTGGGAATCCTTGGAGCCGAAGAGGGCTGCCTCTTCAAACCAGCGCGAGGCGCGGGTGAAGTCTTGGTCAACGCCGCGCCCTTCAGCGTAGAAGATGCCAAGATTGTGCATCGCCTTGCGGTGGCCGGCGTTGGCCGCGCGTTCGGTCCAGCGGCGCGCTTCGCCCAGGTCCGTCGGCACGCCCTGCCCAGTTTCAAACAGCTTGGCCAGCCGGTACTGCGCCGGCGCCAATCCATTCTCAGCCGCCTCGCGCACCAGCGCCACGCCGCGATCAGCATCGCCAGACTGGAGCGACACCACGCCGAGCTGGTACTGGGCGATCGGATCGCCGTTGCGCGCCGCAGCTTCGATGCTGTTGGCGGCTTCGGCGGTCGCCGGGGCTGTGTCTTCTGTGTCGACCGCGTCTTCTGCGGCCCCTGGGGTCGCTGCGGCGGGCGTTTCAGGCGTGATTTGCGGCAGCGGGTCAACGGGCGTGTCCGGCGCCAAGGCGACCGGCGGCCCGCCGTCGAGCGTGGCGTCGGGCGTGGCGTCAGGCGTGACCGCGCCTGGATCTGCCGTGACGGGCGCTGGCGCGGGCAAGGTGGTTTCGATGGCGCCGGAACCGTCAGGACGCCCGCCCAGATCGGCGCTTAGGTCGGCGCCCGCACCCAAGCCAGCGCGAGCCGGGAGGCTTTCGCCGGGAACAAAGCTGGCTTCGGGGGAGGCGGTGGGTGCAGATGGAGCGGACGGGTCGAGCCCGTCATAGCCAAAGTCGGCGCCCGGCGCTTGGGGCGCGCCGCGCTCAGTGACCAGCATGAACCCGGCCGCGCCTACGGCCAGGAAGGCCAAGCCGCCAACTCCGTACAGAATTGCTCGGCCCGGCTTGCTGCCCGCCGCCGCGTTTGCTGCGGCCGGACCAAAGCCGGGTCGTTCACGACCGCGCGTAGGCTCGCTTACCGACCGCTGAGCGGCGCGCCGCGCTGCGGCCATAAAGTCGGTTTCGGTCTGATCTTCCGCCTCTTGCGCATTGGGCTTGGGCTCGGGCCTGGTGGGCGAAGAACCTAGGAAATCATGCACCTCGCCAGGGTCGCTGGAGGGTTCCATCCGCCCGCGCAGCGGCGTGTCAAAACCAAATGAATCGTCAATCTCGTCGGCCCCTGACCTCGCTGGAGCCGGCGCGTCCATGTCGTCGTCGAACGGCGGCGGCGCAACGTCGTCGAGCTCACGGCTAGCGGGGCTGACAGGCGAAGCCCCCCGGTCAGGAGACATTCTGCTTCCTGGAGCCGTTGGCGGCACATCGTCAATCAGCGGCTTGGCCGCCACAGATGCCGGGGGCGCGACGGCAAACGCGGGGGTGGAGCGGTCTTCGATGGTTTCCAACCGCGCTGTCAGGCTGGCGATGGCGCGCTGCACGGGGCTGATGGCGGCGGCCGCCATGTCGGCGCCGTCGTCGACCCGGCGGCTGATGCCGGACAGGGCGTCGTCGACCATGGCGCGCGTGCGCGCCTCGCTGTCGCGAATGCGGCGCTGCAACTCCTCATCATCGCCGGCCGCCTTGATGCGCTCGCTGAGACGATCAACGCGTGTGCCGACCAGAGCGATGGCGTCGGCGGATCGCTGCTCCGATGCGGCCACCCGGTCTTGCAGGCGCTCCGCCACCCGGCCCACTTCTTCGCCAACACGTTGAACGGCGCGGGCTGAGTGCGTTTCGATCTCGCGCAGCCGGGTGTCGATGACCCGCTCCACCTCGGCCACGCCGCTTGCCGTTTGGACGGCCTTTGCTTCGGTGCGTGTTTCAACATCGGAAATGCGGCGTTCAACCGCGCCGGCGATGCGGGCGACTTCTTCGCCGATTTTCTGCAGGGTGCGCGACTGGCGGGCTTCGGCTTCAGAAACCCGGGTCATGACCGTGGTGATCTGCGCTTCAGCGTCGTCGTGATTGAGCGCGGCGGCGGCGGCTTCGACCTGTTCGGCGATCTCAGCGCGCGTGCGCTCGACGGTTTCCGCCAGCTGCTTGGCTAGGTGCTCAAAGCGGTCTTCGACCCGGTCGCGCATGTCCGTGGCGACGCTGAGCGCCTGGCCGGCGCGCGCCTCGGCGGCTTCGATCGAAGACTCCACGCTGGTGCGGTGCGCGCGCTCGCGACTCAGCTCGGCGTTGAGGGCTTCTTCAACTGTGCGCACCGTGTTGAGCGTTTCGGTCCGCGCCGCGTCGGCGTGGGCGCGCGCGTCCGATCTAATCGCCTCACTCGCCTGGGCGACGGTTTCAGACACGAGAGCCTTGGCGTCGTCGCGGCTGAGCGCCACCGCCTTGGCGACGGCGTCTTCGATGGCAAATCCGGTGGCTTCACGCACCTGTTCAGCGGCGCCTGAGACCCGCTCGTCGATCTGGGCCTGGGCTTCGCTGACGGCCTGCTCTTTTGCGGTCGCCGCCAGGGTCTCGGCTTGAGCCAACGTTTCGTCGCGCACCGCGCTGATGCGCTCCGACAAGGCTTCAGACCGTGCGTCGATGGCGCTGAGTGCGCGCTCCGCCTCTTCGGCTTGCAGGGCGGCTGCGTCGGCGCGGTTGCGGGTTTCCGCCCCGTCGCGGGTGACCGATTCAATCGCGGCGCTGGCGGCTTCCACCTCAGCGCGCAGCGCTTCGACCTCGGCGCGGGCGGTTTCACTGGCCGCGTCGGCGGCGTCACGGGCGATGTCGCTGGCGGCGTCGAGCCGCGCATCCAGGCCGGCCAGGCTGTCGCCCAGCGCTCGGATGGCGCTGTCGGTTGTTTTCTCAGCGTCAGTGAGGCGCGCCTGAATGTCGCTCACACTGGTGTCCAGCGCTTTTAGCGTGCTTTCGGCTTCCGCAGCCCGCTTGGCTTCGGTGCCCAGCCGCGCCTTGGCGCGCTCTTCAGCCGCCTCGGCTTGAGCGTCGATACGCTTTTCTAAGCTCGAAAGCCGCGTGTCGACCAGCGCCTCGATGTCAGACCGGGTGCGCTTGAGGCTTTCGTCCTGCGAGGAGAGGGCCGTGTCGAGGCGCGCGCCGACTTCGGCGCTGGTTTGCGCCATTTCGCGCGCCGCCTTAGAGACGCCGTCCTCCAAAAGCCGCAGCTTCTTTTCAACGTCTTCTGCGCTCTCTTCGACGCGGTGCGCCACTTGAGCCAGCGAAGCTTCTAGCGATTTGAGCGCTTCTAAGTTGCGCGCCGGCGTGTCGCTGCTCTCCATGCGCTTGACGCGCTCAGCCAGCGTGTCCTGCGTCTGCTTGAGATTGTCCAGGGCGGCGCGATAGCGCTCGACGATGTCAGACTGTGCGCCCTCAGCGGCCTGAAGGCGCGAAATGACCCCGAGCACAGACTGGTCGATGCCAGTGATCGCCAGGGTGGAGCGATGCTCGGCGGTTTCGATCCGGCGGGCGAGTTGATCAAGCTGTTCGGCAAGGGCGGCGGGCAACAGGTCGTCGTCGACGCTCTCGCCGCGCCGGCGTCGCTCTTCATCTTCTAGCAGCCTGCGGTTCAGCCACTCGCCAATGGTCACGCCTTCCCGGCGCGCGGCCGAGCGCGCGGCTTCACGAGCGCGCGGGTCAACCCCGCGAAGACTCCATGAACTTTCCGCCGCCATGCGACTGCTCCTTGCCATGTTCGCCGTGGGGCGCCGCACGCCACGCAGGGCGCGGGCGCGCGAATCACTGACGCGCCTTCTCAGTGAGCAGTCACGCGCGACCGCCTTAACGCTTGGTTAACGCTTCCAGGGCGGGTCAAGCTGCTCAGCTGGAACGCCAGCCTGGCCAGCGTCTTAGACCGGCGGCGTGTTGGTCGGTTTAGCTTGACGTTGACGTCAACGTTAGGTATCCAGCGCGGTATGATCTCACCTGCGCCGCGCACTGCTGTGTTCACCATCCGCGATCTGGCGGGGGAGTTTGGCGTAACCGCGCGCACTCTGCGCTACTATGAGAGCCGAGGGCTTCTAAGCCCACATCGTCGCGGCCAGGTGCGGCTCTATTCGGCCAACGACCGGGCGCGCCTCGCGCTGATCCTGCGCGGCAAGCGCGTGGGGTTCTCGCTCGACGAAATTCGCGAGATGCTGGATCTGGAGAGCCTGGAGCGCGGTGGTGCGCGGCTGCTCAAAGACGCTGTGCCGCGCTTTGAAGAGCGCATCGAGGCGCTGGCGCGCCAACGCGACGACATCGATCACGCCATTCGCGATTTAGAGGCCGGCTTGGCCTGGCTGCGTGCGCGCCAAGACGGGCGCGAAACGCCGCCGGATCTGCGCACGCGCGCCGCCGCTTTCGAAGCCTTGGCAAAAACTTGGTTGTACGAAGGAGAAGAGGCGCAGCCGGCCAGCTAAATCAGCTTAGGTTGCCCTACGTGGACGCCGCGTCTGGCGCTATAGTGCGTCAGCGCCTTGAAAGCCCCGCCGCATAAGCGGGGCGTCATTGACGCAAGCTGAGCTGTCTGGCTCGGCGCATGGGAGAAGACCGCAATGCCAACATATCGCGCCCCGGTTCGCGACATGACGTTTCTGTTCGACGACGTGCTGCAGATTGATCGGTTTGCCAATCTGCCAGGATTTGCGGACGCGCCAAAAGACATGCGCGACGCGATCTTAGAGGAGGCGAGCAAGTTCGTGGAGAGCGTGCTTCAGCCGCTGAACGTGGTTGGGGACAAGCACGGCTGCGTGCGCAACGCCGACGGCACGGTCACGACTCCGCCGGGCTTTAAGGAGGCCTATGACGCCCTGTGCGAAGCCGGCTGGATGACCCTGTCCTCAGACACCGAGCATGGCGGCCAGGGCTTGCCGATCTTGATGGGCAACGCCTACGCCGAAATGGCGTCTGCGGCGAACATGGCGTTTGGCATGTATCCCGGCCTGACCCACGGCGCGTCGGAGGCGATCAAGGAAGGCGGAAGCCCGGAGCAAAAGGCGACCTATCTGCCCAACATGATTTCGGGAAAGTGGTCGGGCACAATGAACCTGACCGAGCCGCACTGCGGCACCGACCTGGGGCTATTGCGCACCAAGGCTGCGCCCCAGGATGACGGAACCTACAAAATCTCCGGCCAGAAAATCTGGATTTCCGGCGGCGAGCAGGACCTGACGGAAAACACCATCCACCTCGTTCTGGCCCGCATTGAAGGCGCGCCGGAGGGTGTGAAGGGCATTTCCTTGTTCATCGTGCCCAAGTTCCTGGTCAATGACGACGGGACGCTGGGGGCGCGCAACGGCGTGAGCTGCGGCGGCCTTGAAGAGAAGATGGGCATCCATGGCAACTCGACCTGCGTCATGAATTATGACGAGGCGACCGGCTATCTGATCGGCGAGGCCAACAAGGGTCTGCGGATCATGTTTGTGATGATGAACGAGGCGCGCCTGGGTGTTGGCATTCAGGGGTTGGCGCAGTCTGAGGTGGCCTATCAGAACGCGGTTGATTTCGCGCGCGAGCGGCTTCAGTCGCGCGCCATTTCCGGCGTCAAGGCGCCGGACAAGCCGGCCGATCCGATCATCGTTCATCCGGATGTGCGCCGTATGCTGATGGATGCGCGCGCCTTCAATGAAGGCGCCCGCGCCTTTTCCTTCTGGGTGACGCTCTACGCAGACCTTCTGCACAAGTCTCCCGACCCGGCCGTGCGCGAGAAGGCGGGCGACTACATGGCGCTCCTGACGCCGGTCGTGAAGGGCTTCATGACCGACAAGGGTTTTGATAATTGCTCCAAGTCGCTCCAGGTCTTTGGCGGTTCGGGCTACACCGAAGAGTGGGGCATGTCGCAGTTCCTGCGGGACGCGCGCATCTCCCTCATCTATGAGGGCACCAACGGCATTCAGGCGCTCGATCTCGTCGGGCGCAAGCTGGCCATGAACGGAATGCGGCCGATCCAGTCTTTCTTCGCCGAGATCGACGAGTTCGTGTCCGAGCATGAGGGCGACGATGATCTCAAGCCCTTCATTGAGGGGCTGCGCTCGGCGCGGTCACGTCTTGATGCGGGCACCAACTGGCTGATGCACAATGGTCTTGAGGACCCCGACAATGCGGGTGCTGCGTCCACGGACTATCTCCACATCTTCGGCCTCACCGCTCTCGCTTACATGTGGGCCATGATGGCTAAGGCTGCGCTCGAAAAGACCAAGGCGGGCGACGAAGACCCGTTCTACGCCGACAAGCTGACGACCGGGCGTTACTTCCTGGAGCGGATCCTGCCGGAGACGGCGGCGCATCTGGCCAAGATGGAAGCCGGGGCCGGTTCAATGATGGCGCTGGAAGCAGACCGCTTCTAGCGCGCAGACCAAATAGGGCGAGGCGGGGCGGCGGCCCCGCCCTTGCCGCAACTGGGAGGACGCCGCCAATGCCCCGTGACGTGCTGGACGTACCATTGCCTGAGTGGCGCACCGCTGAGGATGTGTCGATCTACGAAGAAAGCTGCGCTGCTTTTGCCCGCGCCGAATGTGTTCCGCACATCGAGCGTTGGGAGAAAGAGGGCCACGTCGACCGCGATCTGTGGACCAAGGCGGGCGCGGCGGGCCTGTTGGTGCCGTCTTGCCCAGAAGAGTATGGCGGCGCCGGCGGCGACTATCGCCACGACATTGCCTTCATGGAGGGCGTGTACGGACAAGACGTGCAAGGATGGGGTGCGTCGCTGCACAATTCCATCGTGGCGCCCTATGTCTGGCACTATGGCACCGAAGAGCAAAAGCAGCGCTGGCTGCCCAAGCTGGTGTCGGGCGAATATGTCGGCGCCATTGCCATGACTGAGCCCGGCGCCGGGTCCGACTTGCAAGGCGTGCGCACCACCGCGATCAAGGACGGAAACGGCTACAAGATCAACGGCTCCAAGACCTTCATCACCAATGGCCAACAGGCCAATTTCATCTTGGTTGTCGCCAAAACCGACCCCGGCGAGGGCGCCAAGGGCGTGTCGCTGATGGCGGTGGAAACCGATGACGTGGAAGGCTTCCGGCGCGGGCGCAACCTGGACAAGGTTGGCATGAAAAGCCAGGACACGTCCGAGCTGTTCTTTGAAGACGTTAAGGTGCCGGCTGAGAACTTGCTGGGCACTGAGGAGGGGCAGGGCTTCTTCCAGCTCATGGAGCAGCTGCCATGGGAGCGCCTCCAGATCGCCATTCAGGGCGTGATCATGATTGAGGCGGCGCTCGAAGAAACGATCAACTATGTCAAGGAGCGCAAGGCTTTTGGCAAGCCGGTGATCGCGTTCCAGAACACCCAGTTCAAGTTGGCCGAGGCCAAAAGCCAGGCGACCATTGCTCGGGTCTTCACCAACTATTGCTGCGAACGCCTCATCGCCGGCCAGCTAGATGCGGCGACGGCCTCGATGGCCAAGTACTGGGTGACCGACCTTCAGTGTTCGCTGATTGACGAGTGCGTGCAGCTGCACGGCGGCTATGGCTTTATGAACGAGTATCCCATCGCCACCATGTGGCGGGACGCCCGGGTGCAGCGCATCTATGGCGGCACCAACGAGATCATGAAGCTGCTCATTGCGCGGACGTTGTAGATCGTGTCCCTCGATCCCGCGCTTGCGTTTCTCGGGCATGGACCGCCCCCGTGCGGCCAGCTTCTCGGCTGGACGTTCAAGTCGTGGGACGAGGAGACGCGCACGCTCACCGTGGCGTTCACCGGCAAGCCAGAGTTCGCCAATCCGGCCGGCCATGTTCAGGGCGGAATTCTTCTCGCCATGATGGACGACACCATGTCTCCGGCCATGGTGATGGCGAGCAAGGGCAAGTTCTATCCGCCGACGGTGGGCCTCAGCGCCAGCTTCTTGCGTCCCGTCCGTGTGGGGCCAATCACGGTCGTCGGCCGGGTGGTGCAAATAGGGCGCACAGTCGCCTTCTGTGAGGCCGAACTGTTCGATGAACGCGGGCGCCTGTGCGTGCGCGCCACCTGTAACTCCACACTTGTTCCCAATACGGCCATCGCCTCGGGCGCGGTCGACACCTCAATAAGCGAAGCCGGCGCGCCGGCCTGATCAGGAAGGAAAACCCATGGCTGAGGCCTACATCTACGACGCGGTGCGCACCGCGCGCGGCAAGAAGAAAGACGGCGCCCTGAACGAGATCACGGCGCTGCAGCTGGGCACCCAGGTGCTTGAGGCCATTCGCGACCGCAGCGAACTGGACACCGGGCGCGTCGACGACGTTATCTTCGGCTGCGTTAGCCCGGTTGGCGAACAGGGCGCAGACATTGCGCGCTCGTCGGTCATCAACGCCAACTACGCCCAGACCGTGGCTGGCGTGCAGATCAACCGCTTCTGCGCCTCGGGCCTGGAGGCCACCAATATGGCGGCAGCCAAGGTGATGTCTGGCGAGGCCGACTTCGCCATCGGCGGTGGTGTGGAATCGATGAGCCGCGTGCCCATGGGGTCGGACGGCGGCGCCATGATGGTCGACCCGGAACTGGGCTTTGACCACTACATGGTCCCGCAAGGCGTGTCGGCGGACCTGATTGCCACCAAGTATGGGTTTAGCCGCGACGACGTTGATGCGTATGCGGTTGAAAGCCAGCGCCGCGCTGAGGCGGCGTGGAAAGAAGGGCGCTTCAAGAACAGCGTGATCAAGGTCAAGGACCAGCTCGGGTTGCCGATCTTGGACCATGACGAGCACATGCGTCCGCAGACGGATATGCAGTCTTTGGCGTCGCTGGCGCCCTCGTTCAAGGCGATGGCGGAGTTTGTCGGCTTGGACAGCGTCGCCACCCAGCGCTACCCCGAACTGGAGGGCATCAACTATGTCCACCACGCCGGCAACTCTTCGGGCATCGTGGACGGCGCCGCGGCCATTCTTGTTGGCTCCAAAGAAGCGGGCGAGGCGGCCGGCTTGAAGCCGCGCGCGCGCATCCGGGCCATGGCGTCCATCGGATCGGAGCCCACGATCATGCTCACCGGACCGGTGACCGTGACCCAGAAGGTGCTCGACAAGGCCGGGATGAAGCCTGAGGACATCGACCTTTATGAGCTGAATGAGGCGTTTGCTTCGGTCGTGCTGCGCCTCATGCAGGCCTATGACATCCCCCACGACAAGATGAACGTGTGCGGTGGATCGATCGCCATGGGCCATCCGCTTGGCGCCACCGGCGCGATGATCTTGGGCACCGTGCTCGACGAGTTGGAGCGCACGGGCAAGCAGACCGCGCTGGCCACCTTGTGCGTCGGCGGCGGCATGGGCACGGCCACCATCATTGAACGGATCTAGCCGGCTATGAACCGGCGGGTGATTCAGGGCGGGGTCATAGGCGTCATTCTCGGCGCCTCACTGGGTCTGGCGTTAGCGAACCCGCTCTTGGGGCTTGGCCTCAGCATGGTTTTTGGGGCCGCCTTTGGCTCCTTGTACGGAAAAACATCGGACCAGCCGGTCGACAAAGACGACGGCGCGGCCGGGGAGGACTAAACAATGGACTTGAAAAACTTCCGCTTTGAGGTCGACGGCGACGGCGTCGCACTTGTGACCTTCGACATGCCTGGGCGTTCGATGAACGTGTTGTCCGCCGACGTCATGGCCGAGCTGGTTGCCATCGCAGACCGGCTTGCAAGTGACGACGCCATTAAGGGCGCGGTGATCACCTCGGCCAAGGACGCGTTCTGCGCCGGCGCTGACCTGTCGGAACTGGGCACCATGTTCTCTGGCGGCGCGGCTGACCTGTCAGAAGACGAACTGAAAGCCAAGGTCTACGCCGGCGCCTCCAATCTCAACAACACGTTGCGGCGCTTAGAAACGTGCGGCAAGCCGATCGCGGCCGCCGTCAATGGCTTGGCGCTGGGCGGCGGCTTTGAGATCGTCTTGGCGTGCCACTATCGCGTCGCGGCCAATGACAATCCCAAGCTGAAGCTGGGTCTGCCCGAAGCGCTCGTCGGCGTTCTGCCGGGCGGTGGCGGCACCCAGCGCCTTCCGCGCCTGATCGGGGCGATGAACGCCTTCGACATGATGCTGCAAGGCAAGCAAATCGACGTCGCCAAGGCGCAAGGTTATGGAATCCTTCAAGATACGGCCCCTCAGGCTGAACTTGTGGCGCGCGCCAAAGCCTATGTGCGCGAGCCGGACATGGTCGAGCCGACCGATCCGCGCGGGCAAGAGTTTGGCCTCAAGCCGGGCAAGTCTGTTGCGGTCAACGCCAAGGCGGTGCAGCCCTGGGACAAGCCCAAGTTCAAGATCCCCGGCGGCGGTCCGTATCATCCCGCCGGCATGCAGACCTTCATGGCTGCCCCGTCGATGTTGCGCAAAAATACGTATGGGAACTATCCCGCCCAGCGCTACATCCTGTCATGCGTCTATGAAGGGCTGCAGTGCGACATTGACGCAGGCCTGCGCATTGAGAGCCGCTACTTCACCAAGCTCCTGCTGCGGCCTGAAAGCCGCAACATGATCCGCTCGATCTTCTTGTCCAAGCAGGACCTGGACAAGGGCGGGCGACGTCCGGCGGGCGAGGAGAAGCGCGAGGTCGATACCATCGCCGTGATTGGCGCGGGCTTCATGGGCGCCGGCATTGCTAATGTCGCGGCCCAGGCCGGCGTTCGCGTGTTTTTGATCGACGTCGATCAAGCGGGCGCGGATCGCGGCAAGGCGCACGCTGAGAAGGACCTCGGCAAGAGGGTCTCGCGCGGGCGCATGGAGAAGGCCAAGGCCGACGCCGTCCTGGAGCGCATCACGCCGACCACGGATTACTCGGTCATGAAGGACGTCGATCTCGTGGTCGAGGCGGTGTTTGAGAACTCCGAACTGAAGAACAAGATTACCAAGGCGGCCGAAGAGCACCTCTCAGCCGACGCGGTTTTCGGAACCAACACCTCAACCATTCCGATCTCGGATTTGGCCAAGGCCTCTTCGCGGCCGGAAAACTTCATCGGCATCCATTTCTTTTCGCCGGTTGAGCGGATGATGCTGGTGGAGATCATCCAAGGCAAGGAGACATCCGACTACGCCATTTCTCGTGCGATCGACTTTGTCACCAAGATTCGCAAGACGCCGATTTTGGTTCAGGACACACGCGCCTTCTACTGCAACCGCTGTGTGATGCGCTTTGGCGAGCAGGGCGTGAGCATGTTGTCTGAAGGCGTCTTGCCGGCTCTGATTGAGAACGGGGCGCGGATCGCTGGCATGCCTATGGGGCCACTTGAGTTGACCGACATGACGGCCATCGACCTGGCCTGGAAGATCCAAGAGCAAACCAAGGCCGATCTGGGCGCCGACTATAAGGCGGGGCCCGGCGATCCGATCATCACCAAGCTCTACGAGATGGAGCGCTTGGGCCGCAAAACCGGCAAGGGCTTCTACGACTACTCAGAAGACGGACGGTCTAAGAAGCTGTGGCCGGAGCTTGATCAGTTCGCCGTCAAGGGTGTCTTGCCGGAAGACGAGCAGCCCAGCGTCGAAGAGGTGAAGGATCGCATCCTTTACGCTCAAGCGATCGAGGCCGCGCGCACAATGGAAGAAGGCGTGGTCGCCGATCCGCGCGAAGCTGACGTCGGGTCGATCTTGGCGTGGGGGTTTGCGCCGTACACGGGCGGTGTCCTGTCGTTCATCGACACCATCGGGACGCCAGCCTTCGTCAAGCGTGCGGACGAGTTGGCGGCCAAGTATGGCGAGCCGTTCCAAGTGCCTGGCTTGCTGCGTGAAATGGCAAGCGCTGACGAGACGTTCTATGCGCGCTTTGGCGCGCCCCAGAAGCAGGCAGCCGAGTAGCAGGCAGCCGAGTAGCAGGCAGCCGAGTAACAGGCGGCCGGATCGACCACGTCATGCGGGCAGGGTGCGCCTTGTCGGCATGACGTGGCCGACGTCCGGTTTTGCAGAGCTCGGAACGTTGCATGAGGCTGAGCGGCGCCTGAGTTAAACCTCAAACCCGAAGCGGTCGCGCAACAGCTGCCTGGTCTCGTCATTGGGTTCTTCGCCGTAGCACGACGCGATCACTTGGCCGAAGTCTTCCAAGTCCACACTGCCCCCGCCCGACAGGGCTTGCGTGAAGGCGTGGGTGCGCTGCTCCTCCACCAGAACGAAAAAGACCGCCCAGCGCCCGGTAGAATCCTTGGCGTTCACGCGATGAACGAGATGCCCTTTGCGCGCAATCTCACGGTCGACCGCGCTCTCGGTGCGGAAACGCGGATTGGAGCGCACCGAGCGCTCCCGGTGCGGCCGCTCTTGGGCGATGCGCTCAGCGAATGTCTTGTTGGTGTCCGACGCAGTCACGGGCCGCGCTCCCTTACGATCTGACTGCTTGTCACGCCCAGCGCACGGCCGGTTACGCGGCTCCGCGATCCGGCTCAAAGCCAATAAAATGACCGGGGACAATGTCACATCGGCGTATCGGCGCCTAGCAGCCCGCTAGAATTCTTGCCCGACGGCCTCAGTCAGAAAGCGCATGGCCGGCGCCGCCTGTGAGAAGGTCGCGACCACCTCGTCGAGAAACGTTGGGGCTCCGGCGGCGGCGGCCGTGTTGGACTTCATCACAAAGAACGAGCGCTTCTTGAGGTCGCCTATAAGCGGGTGATCGAGGTCAAAGCCTTGCGGCGCGCGCTGCAACGGGTCGCCTTCACTGAGGCCGCCGAAGGTCTCGATGACCGCCGGTGATGCGGTCGCGGCGCGCCACGCGTCCGGTCGTTCTACAATGGCCTCGCGGACCTGTCGCAGCACGGGCGCCGGCGGCTTCCAAACGCCGCCGCCATAAAACACCTGACCCGGTTCCAGATGTAGATAGAAGCCCGGCACATGGGCGTCCTTGCCCGCCACGTGACGAAACTGCAGGCCGGCATTGGTCTTGTACGGGCTCTTGTCCTTGGAAAAGCGCACGTCGCGATGAATGCGAAACACTGACTTCTTGGGGTCCACGCGAATGTGGGGCGAGATCGTGCGCATGGGTTCGGCAAGCGCGGCGACGAATTGGGTGAGGGGCGTTTTCACCTCGGCTTCATATCGGGCGCGGTTGGCTTCAAACCAGGCCTTGTCGTTGTTGGCGCTTAGGTCGGTGAAATAGTCGAAGAAGGCGGCGGTGAAGCAGGGGCTGGACATGCGATCTCCCGGCGGTCGGCGACGGGCGTCATAGGGGGCGTCATGAGGGGCGCCAGGGGGCCCGAGCCGTCAGAGAGTTCAGCCTGGGTCACCGGGCGCGCAGCGTCAATCTCCAGGCCGACCCCTTGCGGGCTGAGCGTTGAGTGTTGGGATGCGAAAACGAAGTTTTGGGGGTGAGCCGTTCAGGACGGGACTTGAAAGCGGGCGCGCACGATCACACATCAGGTTTCGAACAGCGGCGTCCATGGCTTCCCCTCGTTCCCCCGGACGCCGCCGAGGCCGCTCTCCCCCCAGAGAGCGGCCTCACCTTTTTCTGACACTCTGGTTCCGCGGTATTGGGGTTCCGGGGT
>CAYGQB010000006.1:8396-17378 GCA_964351895.1 uncultured Caulobacterales bacterium | reverse complement strand
TTAGAGCTTCCAGGCTAGGGTTAGCGGCAAACAGGCAGGGCGCGCATGGACCGCATTGAGGCGATGCGACTGTTTGTTTCCGTCGCCGAGACAGGTGGCTTTACTGCGGCCGGGCGTCGGGCGGGCGTCACGCCTGCCCAGGTGTCGAAGAAAATCGCCGCCCTGGAAGATCATCTGGCCGCGCGCCTGTTCGAACGCACCACCCGCTCGGTCAGCCTGACGCCTGCCGGCGCGGCGTACCTGGAGCGCGTGCGCTCTCTCTTGGGAGAACTGGACGCCCTGGAAGACGGGGTGCGCTCGCACCAGTCGGTTGCCGCCGGCGTTTTACGGGTCACCGCGCCGGTCCACTTTGGCGCCCACCGCCTGACGCCCGCCATCCTGTCGTTTCTTGACGCCTATCCGCGTGTCGACGTGCGCCTGGTCTTGGCCGACCGGATGGTTGATCTGGTGGATGAAGGTTTTGACGTGGCGGTGCGCATCGGACGGATGGATGATTCCAGCCTGATCGCGCGTCGTCTGGCCCCGGTGCGCCTGGTTTTGGCCGCGCGGCCGGATCATCCCGCGGTCGCCAGCGTGCGCCGGCCTGCTGACCTTGCTGACCAGGTCTGCGTGATCGACACCAACTATCCAACGCCGCGACGCTGGGGCTTCAGGCGCGCTGACGCGCACGAAGAGGTCAGCGTGGGCGGGCGACTGGAGGTCAATTCAGCCGATGCGGCCCGCCAGGCGGCGCTGGCTGGGTCCGGGGTGGTCTTGTCGCCGGCATTTGTGATTGAAGCTGATTTGGCCGCCGGGCGCCTCGCCCAAGTCCTGCCGGACTGGGACGCAGAACCCCGGGACGCCTGGGCGGTGTTTCCGCAAAATCGCTATCTGGCGCAGCGCGTGAGGGTGTTCGTCGACCACCTGGTCGAAGCGTTTGCAGGTCAGTAGGGCGCGCCGCGCCTGTGTTGGGTCGACTTCAGGCGTCGCCAGCTCAGTCCATGGCGCGCAGAATGCGCTCGATCGCATCGTCGGTGCCGAGCGCGGAGCGGCGCGCGCGGGCGTGAATGGCGCGCACGATGGTTTCATAGTCCTGGCCCTTGGCGTTTGACACGCCGGCCAACTCATCTTCGCTGAGCGTTTCCAATTCGCGGCCTTCCGCATCGGCGATGATCAGCCCCACTGTCGAGGGTGTGGCTTCGACCGCGACCTGAAAGTCATCAATCTCAAACGCAAAGGCGTTGCGGCCAGGGCCTTCAGTCCATTGCACGCCGCCTGCTTCGGTTTGGGCGTGAATGCGGTCGATCAGGCGCATGGTCAGGTCGTGGATCATCGCGGGTGTCCATCTGGTTGGCGATGGCCGACAGGTCGGCCCTTCGGTGATGAGGTAGCGCTGTCTTGCACGAAGATAAAGATGCACGCCCAGCTGTCGCCCACATGTCCACTGGTTCACAGGTGGCCATGAGGCGGCGTGGACGTTGCCGGGGACGTTGCCGGGGACGGGCCGGGCGGCCCTAAGAACCTGGTCAGCTGCGCGACAAGGTCAGGGTCGCGCACCCCACATTCCCAGACCACATGCGCCCGCCAGCCCAGTGCGGCGAGGGCTTCCAGGGCGTGAGCGTCGCGCACCCGGGTGCGTGCGATTTTGGCGATCCAATAGTCAGCATTGGTCTTGGGAACGCGGGCGCCGCGAGCGCACTCATGGCCGTGCCAAAAGCAGCCGTGCACGAAGATCACGGCGCGCCGACCCGGAAATACAAGATCGGGCGCGCCCGGCAGATCGCGGCGGTGTAGACGGAAGCGATAGCCGCGTGCGTGCAACAGTCGGCGAACGGATCGCTCCGGCCGCGTGTCGGTGCTGCGCACGGCGCGCATGACAGCTGATCGCTTGGCGGGGTCGAAGACGTCAGTCACGCCCCAGGGCCTTTGGCTTGGCCTTTAGCAGGGTCTTCCGCCGGGCCTTCATCCGCGGAGCGCTGCAGAAGCTTCGCCGCCTGGACCGGCTGGGCGCGCTCCCACGGGCCTGTCCAACCGCCCCATGCCAGCTGCGCCCGGCCGGTCAGCGTGGCGCGCATGATGGCGCGCAGGCCCGGCGTCGCGCAGGCAACAGGTAAGGCCAGGTCGCGCGCGGCCGCCAAGACGTCGCGCTCAGATTGAAAGAGCGGCGTCAGAAGGCGCGACAGAAGCTGGGTATAGCCGACGGGCGCCGACCGCACGCGGGCAAAGCGCGCAAGCGCGGCGTTGACGTCGCTGCTCGCACGCAGGCGGGCGGCGTCCGCCGGTCCCAGCTCGTGGGCCAGCATCAGCCCGTCGATGAGCGCCAGATTGGCCCCTTGCCCCAGCTGAGGACTGGTGCCGTGCGCCGCGTCGCCGATCACCACAATCCGGTCGCCGGGATGCGTACGCGCGCGCACGTCCCGATAGGTCGCCGTGGCCAGCTCGCTCATGTCGGCCACGTCGTTCAAAAGCTCAGCTGCGCTGGGCCAGTAGTAGGCGACGCTGGCGCGCAGCGCGTCGATCCCCTGGTCGCGCGCGTGCGCCACCGCGTCGCCGCGCAGCGACCAGAAGAAGCTGACCGCGCCCTGTTCGCCCGCCGCGGCGGCTGCGTTCGGATCTCTTCCCACCGGCAGTACGCCGATCATGATCCGCGCCTTGGCGTAGACCTGGCGCAAGACGTCGTTCCAGCGCCCGTCCGGATCAGGCTGAATGGCCCAGAAGGCGCCCCAGGGATAGACGGGCGCGCGCGCCTTTGGGTCGACACGGGCGCGCAGCTGTGAATCCGAACCGTCCGCGATCACCACCATGTCGAAGGCGGCGAACGGGGCGCTTTCCTCGCCATAGACATAGACTTCGCCGCTGAGGCTGGTGTCCAGGTCGCGCACGCTGACGCCGGCGCGCACCGTGACCCCAGCCGGGGCGAGCGCGTCAAACAGCGTGGAAAAGAGCGCGCCGCGATGCACGCCCAGACCCGCCGCGCCGCGATAGGAAAGATCCAGCACGGTGCGCCCACTTGGCGTGTGTCCTTCAAGGCGGGTCACAGGGGCGCCGTGCGCGCGTACGGCGGTGTCGAGGTTGAGCGCCGCGAGGGCCGCCAGGCCGGTCGGCTGAAGCAGCAAGCCTGCACCGACGGGCCGGGGGGCTGCGAAGCGCTCCAAGATGGTCACGCCGTGTCCCTGGCGCGACAACGCCAAGGCCGCCGCCATCCCGGCAACCCCGCATCCGATCACGCCTATCTGCATGGGCTCACGCTCCTTGCCGGAGAGAGTGGCGCAGGTGCGAGGCAGGGTCGAGCCCGGGTCAGGCGTGGCTTAGCGGCGCATCCCTGCGTGCGCCTCAATGAATCAGGCGACTGCGGCAGGAGCGCTGGCGCGGGCCAGAGGCTCTAAGAGGTGATCGGCCAGCCAGCTCACGACCGGGGCGGACACGCCGTCGCCGGTGACATGCAGGGCGGCCGTCGCGCCGACGGGCAAAATATACTCGTCCGGCAGCCCCATCAGGCGCGCCGTCTCTCTGGGAGTAAGGGCGCGCGACCGGACCTGACCGTCGCCGCACACGACAATGAACTGCCGGCTCGAACCGCCCGCCGGCGTGCGCAGGCAACCGGCCAGCCCGTCAAAGCGCACTTCTGCCCGCTGCACGCGCTCGCCCTTGACCATGCGGGTGCGCCGGAAGACCGCGCCAACTTCAAGGCCCGGCCCGCTGCGCGCTGATTCCACGCGCTGGCGATGTCGCGCGTCCATGAGGTTCACCAGCGTCGCCGTCTGCTCCCCATCGTGCCAGGCCGTATCGGCCAAGCCGTGCTCTAGGATGTCGACAAGGCGGGTGTTGCGCAGGGGCGGAGTGGGCAGACGCCACCACACCCAGTGCCGGGCGACATGAGCGGGCAGGCGCGCCGCTGCGGCGCGCACGGCGTCGGTGCGTCCGAAGGCCTCGGCGCGGGCGTCGGCGGCAAAGTCGAAGGTATTGAGCGGCGGCGCCCCGGCCCCCAAGCTGGCAATGACGAACAGGCGCGGGCGCGAATGCGGCGTGAACGCCGCCGCGTCCAGCTCCAGCGCGCCAATGCGATAGTTGGCGCCGGCCAACAGCTCGCAAATGACGCGAAAATCTTCCCCGCGATTGGACGTCAGAACGCCGCTGACGTTCTCCAACACAATCAGGCGCGGCGCGCGGCCCTCTTCTCGCAAGGTCTCGATCATGCGCCAGAAGCCGTAGAAGGCGCTGGTGCGCTCGCCCATCAAGCCCTCTCGCTTGCCGGCAAGCGAGACGTCCTGGCAGGGAAAGGAGGCCCAGGCGAGGTCGGCCTGGCCCGGCAGATCGAGCGCATCCAGTCCCCACACGTCGCCGGGCACCAGGTCGTCATCGCCAAAGTTGGCCGCATAGACGTCCAGCTTGCGCGGGTCCATGTCGTTGGCGAACAGGCAAGACCAGGCCGATCCCAAGCCGATGCGGGCCATGCCGCCGCCGGCAAAGAACTCATAGAAGGTGAGAGGCGAATCACTCGTCATGACGCGCCAGAATGGCGCACCAGGCCGGCCAAGCAAATGCCTTGTCAGTGAGACAGGTGCAGCATCGAGGATGCGATTGACTTGCCGATCTTGGTGAAGGCGGCGTCGAAGGCGGCCACGTTGGGCGCGGCGATGAAGTGCGTTTCAGAGCTGGCGCACTCTTTGAACACCTTATGGGTGCGCGACGCGCGCGTGCTGAACACCAGAGAATAGACCTCGACGTTCTTCTTTTTGGCCACGTCGCAGGCGTCGGTGGTGTGGGTGTCGAACTGCTTGCCCATTTCGTGGGGATCGGTGGTGCCCAGTCGGGCTTCGACCGCATAGCCGAAGGCTGAGTAGGGGCTAAGCATCTCCGTGCCCGAGCGGCCGGCCGTGTTCATGCCGTCGGTCATGATCACCAGAACTTTCTTCACGCTGGGATCTTCAAAGGCGCCGCCGCTTGTGTAGGGCGCGCCGGGCGACAGGACGCGGTGGCCCCACATGACGCCGGTGGCCGTGTTGGTGCCCCATCCGGTGGGCTTTTCTAACGTCCGCAGAGCCGCGCTGATCGAGGCCAGATTAGAGGTCAGCGGCAAAATCGGCTGCGGGTCGCAGCTGGCGTTGGGCCCGCGCCGGAACGTGGTGCGGGTGGGGTCGGAGTAGGGCTCGCCGTCATACTTGCCAGGGTCTTCCACGCTGGCGCGCTGGCAGACCCCATCGTTCAGCACCGACACGGCGTCGCAGACCAGGGTGGTTCCACTCGGCGAACGTCCCACACCGGCGTTGTCGTCGCTCAGATAGTCGTTCTTGCCGGACAGGCGCGTGCCGACCCGGTCCGTCCAGTCGTCGTGTTCATCGGGTGCGAAGTAAGGCGTCCACAGCGTGTCCGGATCGCCGCTATCGGGGGCTACGTCGGTGGCGTGCAGGTCGTTGGCGCGCTGCTCAACGCAGCCCATCCAGCCCGCGTTCGGCACCCGGTCATAGAGGTCGAACACGTTGACGTTGGAGCCATCCGCTTCAAACACTGACCCATGCCAAGTCGAAGCGCCGGCGCGGTCAATCCAGTCCCAAGAGAACTCCGGTCCGCGAATGTTGACGACGGACGTGTAGACCACCAAGCCAACACGCACGTCGTCCGGCGCCACATTGATGGCTTCAAGCTGGGTGATCAGGTTTTGCGCCGCCGTGCGCACGGTGCGCCAGCCATTGTTCAGCGTCATTGACCAGGTGTTGTCGATGACCAGAACCACTTCCAACTTTTGATTGGCCCGCGACACCTGGGCCAGGGCGCGCACGGGCTTGCCGCTCTCGCCCGTCATGAAAATCGGAGCGGGCGGCAGGGCGGTGGCCGACACTTCCAAGACGCCGTCAGACACGGCGCGGGCGTTGACCGACTGGATGGTCAGTCCGGGCGCGTTGGCGCTGATGTAGGCGCGCACCTCTTGCACCACGGCGCGCGGATCGCTGAACAGGCTGGAGCCGGCGGCGAGGGCGGCGGCGTCCGTTGCAAGCTGCAGCGTGCGGCGCGCATTGACCATGCGCGTGGTGTCAATCGCGACGCCAATCATCGCGATGAGAGCGACACTCGACACGGCGAAAGCCGGCAAGACGTTGCCGCTTCGGCTTTTCGCGAAAAGTGCAACGAGGTTCTTCATCCGCTTAGGGATAAAGGCGAAGCGTAAAAATTCCGCTGGCGGACGTGGTTAACGCGGTCGTAACCCGGATGGGCGTCGAGTGGGACGATGAACCTGCGCCTTTCATGTTTGGCCGGCGTTGCGCTGGGCTTTGCGCTTGCCGCGCCCGCCTTTGGCGAGGTGCGCGACCTACGGGTGCGTCATGTTGGCGATCGCGCGGTCGTGGAGGTGGTGTTTGATCGCCCCGCCAGCGCCGTGCGCGCGGCCGCCGCCCCGTCCGGCGTGCGCATCGAAGTCGATGGCGCAAGCGGCCGGGCGCGCACCTGGACGCCGGCGGCGCGCGGGCTGGTTTTAGGCCTGCGGGTCACCCCGCGCGACGGTGGACTGGACCTCGATCTGGATCTCTCGCGCCCGGTGGTGGACGCTCAGGCGCGCCTGGTAGGAGCGTCGCTGGTGATTGAGACGGTGCTCGATGCAGGCGCCGCTGCGCCGTTGGTTGCCGCCGATGCAGGCCCCCCGTCGGGGCGCGAAGCGGGACACGCGCCGGCGTCAATCGACATTGCCACCGCGCTTGATCCGTCAAGCGATCTTGCTGGTGCGGTTGGACGCGCGCCCGAAGCCGAACTGCACGCCAGCACAGACGCCGCCGGGCATGACCCGGGTGCGCTGAACACTCCCGAACCAGACGCCCACGTCTCTGAGCCGCACACTGAGCCGCCCACTGCGGCGCAAGAGCATGCGAGCGATGCGCCCGAAGCAGATCACGCCGCCGCCGATCACGCCGACGCTGATAGGCCAGACGCTGATAGGCCAGACGCTGATAAGCCAGACGCTGGGCCTGACCCACAGCCCGACCTTGGCGCCGACAGCGCGCTGGCCGCCGCCGCGCCGCCCGCGGCCGCCTCTGAGCCGGTGTTCGACGACGAAGCCGTGTTTGCCCAAGATGGGCCCATGCGCCGCTTCATCGGCGACATCAGCCAGCAAGAGTGCTCGGCCGCAGATGACGCCGTGCGCGCTGATCCGTGGGATCTGGAGCGCCTGGAAACGCATGGGGCGTGCCTGGCTCTTCTGGGACGAGCCGAGGAGGCGGTGGAGGTGTTTGAGCGTCTTTTGACGTTTGAGCCGGACGATCCTGAAGTGCACCTCGCCTTGGGCGCTGCGCGGGAACAGTCTGGTGATCTAACCGGCGCGCGCCTTCACTATGACGACGCGCTGCGCCGCGCCGTCACCGACGCCGACGCAGCGCGCGCGCGCATGCTCTTGGATGCGTCTGGTCTGGCCGCCGACTAACGATGCCGCATCTGCGCCCACAGCCGTGTGCGACTCGGGCCGTGTGCGACTAGGGCCGTGTGCGACTAGAGCAGCTCTTTGATGAACGGCATGGATTCAAATGCCTTGCTGACCAAGTCGTCGCCTGCTTGCTCCTTGGCAAATCCAGCAACCAGAGGAGCCAGCTTCTTGGCGTCGTCCAGGTCAATGCCTGCGCCCTTCAGAGCGCCAATCGCGGCCATGGCGTCGCCCGCCTTGCCGCCGACGAGGCCGCCGACCAGACCGCTGAGACCGCCGCTCATGCCGCCGCCCATTTCGGTTTTGCTCATGAACTGCTCGGCCAAAGCCGACGCGCCCGGGATCTTGTCGAGAAGCGCCGCCACGGGGCCGGCGTCGCCAAACTTTTGCATCAGGGCAAACAGGGTGCCGACCCCGGCGTTGGCCTTGTCGGCGCCAAAGCCAAGCTCTTCCATGACTTTGGAAATAAGAGCGTCAATCATGTCGCGAGTCCGTTCGTAGGACGCGCGACCCATTCGCGCGTGACGTTGGCGCGTTGGAACCAGGACATCTTGGCGCGAATAAGGCCGGCCGCCAGATTATTGGCGGCCGGCCTCATGTCATGCGCAGGCGATGAGACAGCTTGAACGGCTAAAGGTTGCCGCCGCCCCACAGCTTAGAAAAGGCCTCGCAGTGCACCAGAACGCTGGCGAAGGCGCTCAGATCCAAGTCAGCGGGGATTTCATACTCCTGCGCCCCGCTGGTGCTTTGCAGCGCCCCTAAGAGCACGGCCTCGTTCGTGGCGGTGCGTCCGTTCAGGCCCTCAACTTGGGTCGGAGACAGGAACACCTTCAGATCGGGTGCGCCGCGAGTGGAGAAGGCGTCGTCAAAGCGCACCACGCGCACCCCGTCAGGGCGCGTGACGACGGACCAGCCGCCGTCGACGCGCTGGGCTTTCTTCACGAACGTTCCTGCGGCAATCACTGTCGGGGCTAAGCTTGCGTCGACGGTCTCAACGACGGCCTCTCCTTGCGCCTCTTGAGCGCTGGCGACCATGCTGACGGACACGGCGGCGGTGCAGGCGGCGAACGCCATGGCGCCGGCGTAAGCGGCGACGACCAGGCTGCGCGCGGCGACAGAGGTGCGTGCGCGGCCAAGAACGGATGCGGATGAAAGGGGCTGTGACATGGAACAATCTCCAAAAGCAAAGAGCGCGGCGGCTCTGTTGGCTCCCTTGTGCGCCGGTCCCCGCAACATGGCCAATCAAGCCGCATCACGCCGCTTGGCGCATGCAGTCGCGGGCGGGCGCCAGGCGCGTGAAGCCGTCGTGACGCATCCGTGAACTCGGGCCCGACACCAGGTCCACCATCTGGCTCCGCGCTTCGGCGGGTGTTCGTATGCGCCTGGCCGGCGGCGACGGCGGATGCGCGCGCCCCCGCCGTTGCCCTGGCCTGGTGCTGGCGCGCTGGTCCTTCTTCCCAGCCGTATGAGGGCGTCGCCTCTGACGACTTGGCGGGTGCCATTGCCGCGCTTGCCGGGCGAGAGCTGGTCGCGTTCGAGCCGCTGATCGAGGCCGGCTGGTTGGAGAATGCAGGGGCGCGAGAGCTTGTCCTGCGTGA
>CAYGQB010000006.1:0-8386 GCA_964351895.1 uncultured Caulobacterales bacterium | reverse complement strand
TGCGTGATTGGATGACAGTGATCGCGCCCTATGGCGTAGCGCAAAACCTCGCCCGGATTGTGGCTCAGGTCGAAGATGAGATGGCGCTGGAGAGACAGGACTCACCGCTTTTTCGCGCCATCGCCAACGGGGCGCGCCCGCCGTTGGATGCAGCCCAAGCCCTTGACGCGGCCGCCTGGCGCGCGAACTGGTTGATGCGCGTCAATGATGCGGCGCAAGCTGCGTCCTTGTCTGGAAGAGGCGCGAGGGGCGCGCGCAAGGGAGATCCGACATGACACGCATGTCCAATCGCAAACATGGCGCGGGCGAAGGCCCAAACCGTCGCTCTCGCCGCCGCGCGCGCCGCAGATCGCCGCTGGTGGTCGTCAGCGCTGCTGGCGCGCTTTGCTTTTCGGGCTTGGCGGGTCTGGCGCCGGCCGCCGCTGAACAAGACCTGTGGTCCTTGGCGCGCAAGGCGCTGGGGTCTGTGACCGGCCAAGAAACTGCAAGCGAGGAGACCTCAAGCCAAGACGCTGGCGCGACGTCCGCCGCCTCGCCGCTGTCTGCGGTGATCACCAGTGCTGACGCCGACGCGGCATTGCGCCAGGCGCTCAACCTTGGCGCTCAATCGGTGGCGACGCGCCTCTCGGCAACTGATGGCTTTTGGGGCGACGAGGCGGTGCGCATTGCGTTGCCGTCGCGCCTTGATCAGGTCCGCAACGGTCTTGCGCCCTTGGGCCTGGCGGGACCGCTGGACGACCTGGAACTGCGGATGAACCGCGCCGCCGAGCAGGCCGCCGGCGATGTGGCGCCGCTGGTGATGGACGCGGTGCGCACCATGACAGTCGACGACGCCCTGGAGATCGTGCGCGGCGGCGACGGCTCTGCGACGGCCTATCTGCAAGCGCGCACGCAAGACGCCTTGCGCGCCAAGTTTGAACCGGTGGTGCGTTCAGCCATGGCCGATACAGGAGCCTTGACCGCGCTGTCGTCGGTGACCCAGCGCTATCGGCTCGACGGCCTGGCGGTCAATGCTGAAGACAGCGTGACCGGGCACGTGGTGGATGCGGCGCTGGACGGCGTGTTCCACTATCTGGCCGAGGAAGAAGCTGACATTCGCGCCAATCCGGCGCGGCGCACCACGGACCTCTTGCGCCGGGTGTTCGGCGGCTAATGCCGGATGAGGGCGTGAACGCCATGCTGGCGAGCGGGCGCTGGCTGGGCCCGCAGGGCGCATCAGAGGCAAGCCTTGCTCATGGCGCGAACGCACATCCGGATGTGATTCTGCTCCACGCCAATGGCTTTCACGGCGGCGTCTATGCGCCGATCTTTGACGACGCGGCGGTGGACTACACGGTTTTAGCGCCCGATTTGCGCGGCTTTGGCCGCAACAGTGATCCGGCCGAGCCCGATGAGCTGGACACCTGGATCCCGTTTGCACACGACGTCGCGGCGCTTCTGGACGTCCTGGCGACGTCTCGCCCCGTAGTGCTGGCGGGTCATTCCCTTGGAGCGGCGACGGCGGTTTTGGCGGCGAGCTTGCGCCCACAGTCGGTGCGCGCCCTTGTCCTCCTGGACCCTGTGGTTGCGCCGCCAAGTGTCGAACGGGCCATGCGCTTGGCGCCGGTGCGCAGCCTGGTGCGCCGCGTCATGCCCCTTTCGCGCGCCGCGCAGCGCCGCCGCACCCGGTTTGCGTCGCGCGCAGAGGCGTTTGCGTCTTATCGCGGACGCGGCGCGTTTCGCACCTGGCCGGACGCCTTCTTAACCGCCTACCTGGAAGACGGCTTGGTTGACTTGCCCTCAGGGGAGGTGGAATTGGCGTGCGCGCCAGCCTGGGAGGCGCAGGTGTTTGCAACGCTGCCAATTGGGTTTTGGGCCGCCTGGAGCGCGCTCTCGGTCCCGGTCGAGGCCCTTCTGGGCGCCACCAGAAGCACCGTCACGCCGTTTGCCGCCGCCCGGCTCACGGCGCGCCAGCCGGCTGCGCGCCTGACTCGCGTGGCTGGCGCGTCGCACTTCTTGCCGATGGAGCGGGCCGACTTGGTGCGCGCCGCCGTGTCGCGTGCGGTCAAAGCGCCAGATCGGGCGCCAACGACTGTTCCAGGCGCGCCAGAGCCGGGCCTGTCAACGCCGCAGCCCGCCGCGTCGTTAGATTAAAGAACGCGCCGACGCCGCTGATCACGGCAATCGGCTGCTCGGTCGCTGCGTTGCAGATCAGATGGGTAATGCGCATGGTTTTGCCGGCGTGGCTGGTGAACCGTGAGACCACCACGAAGCGATCGCCGGCTCGCGCAGGCTCGACCACGTCGAGCCGCGATTCCAGCATCACTGTGCCCCAGTCAATCGGGTCCGGCGGCGCGCTCGCCGGGTCTCCTGGCTCATCTGCGGTCGGGGCCAGCACGGCGCGAAACAAGGTGGCCGCGCTGTCCGAGATGCGCCCGATATAGGCGTCCAGGCGCACCACACTCTGTGTTACGCCCGCCGTCAGCCGGTCCGGAACGCTTTCTTCGGGGCTGAATACGCCGCGCCCAATTTCCACCCCGCCGCGCGCAAGGGCTTGGCTCAGCGTCGGCGCAGCGCCAGGGGAGGGCTCTGGAAGCGCTGGGGGGAGACCGAACGGGCCGGCCGTAGGCGGCAAGTCCACCGGAGCGGCAAGCGCGCGGATGGCGTCCAGGTCCGCGCCCGCGCCGACAGCGTACATGACAAACGACGCCGCCTGCGCGTTGGACAGGGCGTCGCGCATTTCAAACAAAAGTTTGATCTGGTCAGGCGCGTCCTCGGGGCCAGGCTTTACCACCGCCGCGTCGATCCGCAGGGCGGCGCCGGCGCGGGCTTCAGCAAGAAAGCGGACGTGGACGCGGCTGACGCTCAGCGTCATGGGACCCACAGTGAGACTGGGCGCCCCGATCGCGCCCAAGAGGCCGTCCAACGCCTCAGTCGCCTTGGCCACATAGAAGCGCACGTTGAGATGACCCATCTCATCGCATTCCCAGGCGTTTGCGTTGCCCCGCCACCAGGTGCGCATCGGGCCGCTCCATCGTTTGAGTGTCTCTGAGGGGAATGGTGAAGGCGGTGTCGAACGGCCTCGCGTCTAGGCCGCCGCGCAGGCTTGGCAGAGGCCATAGTGCTCGATCACGCTGCGCGCAATCGCAAAGCCCTCTGGCGCGGCTTCGCGCGGGACCGGGCCGCCCGCGCTCTCTTGGGTGGCGCCGCAGCGGTCGCAGATGAACAGTCGGGTGATGTGCGATCCGCCGCCGTGTGCGCACAAGACATAGGCGTTGAGCGCCTCAATGCGGTGCACCAACCCAATGTCTTCGAGGAACTCCAGCGCCCGATAGGCGGTGGCGGGCTTGGCGGGGGCGTCGGCGTCGCCCAGCGCCGGCAGGAGGTCATAGGCCTTCACCGGCTTGTCGGCGTCCGCAAGGGCGGCCAAGGCGCGGGCGCGCTGTGCGGTCAACCGCACGCCGCGGGTTTCGCACAAGCTTTGCGCCGCCTGCAGGGCGGCCTTGGCCCGGGGAGACGCGGCGGCGGATGCGGCCGAAGTCGGGGTCACGGACGGGTCAGGCGAAGGCGGCGGTGGCAGACTCATAAGGCAATGATAGCGCCTTCGCGCCGCGCCGAGAACCGGCTAGCCCTCGTCACGCGCCTGGGAGGCGAGATCGCCTTAACAAATCGCGTCTCACGAATGCGACTGGGCGCCGCGCGGCCGGGCGCCGCGCGACCGATTCCCGCGCGACAGGCGGCGCCCTGTGCGCGCGCGATTGCGAGGCGCACTCTCGGGTCATCGCAGGGCGCGTGAGAGCCCTGAAGCAGAGGGGTAGAGAGAGCCATGAAACACACATTCCTCATTGCCGGCGCGGCCGCATTTGCGGTTGGCGCTTTTGCAGACGCTGCGTCCGCCTATGAGCCCGCCGAAGGGCGCTGGCTGGTGCGCGGTCGTGTCATCGGGGTGTTGCCCGACGACAGCGCGAGCATTGATCCGATTGGCGGCACGTCCGACATCTCTGATCGCTACGTGCCTGAACTCGACATCACCTACTTCTTCACCAACAATCTTGCGGCCGAGCTGATCCTTGGCGTCACGCCGCACGATGTGAAGGCCGTCGGCACAGCGCTGGGCGAAGTGGACCTGGGGGAGGTGACGCTGTTGCCGCCCACGCTGACGCTTCAGTACCACTTTGAAACCGGCACCCGCATGAAGCCCTACATTGGGGCGGGCGTGAACTACACGACCTTCTTCAACGACGACTTGCCGTCCGGCACGGTGCTGACCAGCATCGACTATGACGACAGCTTCGGCCTGGCGCTTCAGGCTGGCGTTGACATCAAGCTGGACAATGGTTGGCTGTTGAACTTCGACGTGAAGCGGATTGATATCAACACGGACGTCACCATCGACGCCCAGGCGGCGCTGAGCGCCACGGTCAACGCCGACGTCGACATTAACCCCTGGGTGGTGGGCGTCGGCCTGGGACGTCGCTTCTAGCGGCGCACCAGTCCACACCACCCGTCTGCGAGCGAGGCGCCACCCTCCGGCGCCTCGCTTTGCATTTGGGGGCAATGCCCATGGAGGCTTTGCAGCTGGGCCTACTCGTCGACGTCTGAGGCGTGCGTCGGCGCGGAGGTTTCACCCTCAACATAGCCGGATGGGCACCCCTCCAGGCCGCAGACAAACCGAGTGCGCACCGTTTCAAAGCGCGCCCGCGCAAGCTCGGCGTGGCAGCTCCAGATGATGAGCGGCGCAATCGAGCCGCCGGCGTGCAGGTCCCCTTCGGCCTGGCAGGTTTCTTCGGCCATGCGGGCCCATGCGGCTTGGCTGCGGTCGAAGGTTGCCAGGCGGCTGAGTTCGCCGCGCGCCCAATCTGATTCAGCTTCACCTTGCGTCAGCTCGCCGGACGCGAATGAAGGCGCCAGGGCGATACGCGCCTCGGCGACCGCCGTCTCCAGCGCCAGCGCGGCGTCCGCGGCGTCGCGCGCGGCGCACGCGTTCATCGCGAACTGGGGGCCGTCGTAATCGCAATCAGCGTTAAGCGTGTCACGTTGTGCAACGAGGTCTATCGGGTCATAGTTGAAAAACCGCGTGTCGGCGGCTTCGCGCTCTAACACATCAGCGCGCGCATTGCTCAAGCTGGTCTGGCAGACCTCCTCGAAGGTGGGGTCAAAGCGTCCGCACTCAGCGTCGCGATAGACGATCCAGGCGCGTTGCGCGTCGCGCAATCGGGTTGAGGCGCCCGGCTCAGTGGCGGACCGCACGGCGCCATACGCCGCGTTCAATCGCGCATCTGCGGCGGCAAACGGCGATTCTGGGTCCTGCGCGCTCGCAGACGCACCCAATACGGTGACCAGCACCGCCCACGCCCCCATCGCTGATCCGGTGATCGTCGCTGCCATGGGCGAGCGCTGAGCGAAGAATGCGCCTGAACGGCAACGTCTGGTTGGCCTGGACCTATTCATTCGCTATCACCCCCGAAGATCGATTGAAGAACGCCATCAGTGGCGGACAAAGAGGACGAATTCATGGCCACCGAGGGCGCACCCGCCACGGCCGCACTGAGCGGCAAGCTTCCTTTCTACTCCACGCCCGAGCCCCTGTCGGCTGAGCGGCACGGGAACATGGGCGTTAAGCGCGTCGATCACCCGCTCGCCTTCGCCGCCTCCACCAATGTGGTGCCGCTGGCGGCGGGCGAGTTCGGCCTTGCAGCTCAGACC
The DNA here is from genome assembly GCA_964351895.1 of uncultured Caulobacterales bacterium. GTDB lineage: Bacteria > Pseudomonadota > Alphaproteobacteria > Caulobacterales > Maricaulaceae > CAYGQB01. Next base: position 2,701 of record CAYGQB010000006.1, on the reverse strand, counting down.
TTCCCCATCATCTTCGCCGGCCCCGATAAAACGCCGCTGGCCGTGATGGGGCTGCGCGAGAAAGAGAACCTCTTCATCCCCGCCGACGGCAAGATCGACCCAGAGCTGTACGTTCCCGCCTTTATCCGCCGCTATCCCTTCGTGTTCGCCGAAGACAAAACCAATGAGCGCTTTGTGGTCTGTGTCGATGTGGGCTCAGACCTGGTGACCGCCGACAAGCCGGACGTCGCCTTCTTTGAAGACGGCAAGCCGACCGAGTTCACCAACAACGCCATAGAGTTTTTGCGCGGCTTTGAGAGCGAGCGCTTGGCGACCAAGCAGCTGGTCGACCTTTTGGTGCAGCACGACCTTTTTGAAGAACGTGACGTGAAGTTCCAGAACCGCGACGCGGCGGGCGCCGACGTGGGCGAGCCGGTAATGGTGGCCCAGTATCAGGCCGTCTCCATGACCAAGCTGAACGCCTTGTCGCCAGACGTATTTATCAGCCTGCGCGATTCTGGCGCCTTGGGTGCGATCTATGCGCACGCCCTGTCGCTGACCAACTGGCAGCGGGTGTTGAACCGGGCTGTAAAGAACGCGCCGCCGGTCGCCGCAGCCTAGCGTCGCTCGCCTCTGAGAGCGGCTTGGAGCGGCTATAAGTCCTCCTCACGCGCGGCCACCACGGCGCGCGAGAGGAGGCTCATGACCAGGTCGCCGCTCTGGGTGACGACGTCATGTTGGGCGACGATGGAGCCGCGGCGCGCATCCAGCCGCTCGCGCGCCATCACCGTCATGCGCACGTTGAGCGCGTCGCCGGCAAACACCGTCTTGTAAAAGCGCAGGTGGTCTTGGCCGATGCGCGCCGCGATGGGCCAGTCTTGAGTGAATTGGGCCACCATGCGCGCCCACAGCGTGTAGATGTAGGATTGGGCGGCCGGCTGGCGCACGCCTTCTGTGGCGACAATGGTCGGCGCGTAGGCGGCGTTGAAGGCGGCGATCTCTTCTTCGTTCAAGGTCACCGGCCCGAATTCCCAAGACGCGCCGGTCGCCAAATCGTCGAAGTAAGGGGCAGGGCCGTTTGGTGTGGACTGGCTTGGGGCGGAGTGGGGCTCGGTCATCGGCGCGGGTCTCGTTTTACTCGGTCCGGTGCGCAGGCTGTCTAGGGCGCCGGCGCGAAGCTCTTCCCTAGGTGTCCACGTCTGGTCCAAATTGCCAAGCTTTTCAGTTCCCACCGCCGCGCGGCGGCGCGTGCGACAGATCACGGTCTTCGGCATTGATTCTCGCGCGGGTCTCACGTTCGCGCGAGCCTGCTCAACACGTTAAGCGACGCGCGCTATATCAGGCGCATCGCCATGACGGCGCCGCCCATAGACCGGCGCACAAGAGGAGGCCTCGGCCCATGATTGTCACATTGCGCCGCGCGCATCTCGGGCTAGCGTCCGCTCTCGTCATGGTTTTGGCGCTCTGCGTTCTCAGCGCCCATCCAGCCCGCGCCAGCGTGGTTGCGACCGACAATGTCGAAGCTGAACTGATCGCCTCGCGCCTGGCGATCGCGCCCGGTCAGACCATCGACATCGCCTTGCGCAAAACCATCCGCGAGCGCTGGCACACCTACTGGATCAACCCTGGCGACGCGGGCGAACCGACGCGCGTCACCTGGACGGCGCCTCCGGGTGTCTCTGTCGGCGACATTGAATGGCCCACGCCCAAGGCCATCACGCTTGAGGACGTCATCACCAACTATGGCTATGAGGGCGAGTTGGTGTTGCCGATGACGCTCACCGCCGCGCCTGACCTGCCAGTGGGCGAACCGATCACCTTGGTGGGCGAAGCGACTTGGCTGGTGTGCGAAGACATCTGCATTCCCGAAAGCGCCACCTTGTCGCTCACGCTCGACACCACCCTGGGATCACCGGCGCCGGATCGGCGCTGGTCAGGCGTCATTGCGGACGCGCGCGCCAGCATCCCCCAGCCGTCCGGCTTTGCCGCCGGCCTCACGCGTGAGGGCGACGCGGTGCGCCTGACCGTCGCGAGCCCGGCGCTCGGCGCCGCCCTCAGCGAGGGCGCCATGCGGGCCTTTGCCTTCTTTCCCTATGCGGTCGACGCCATCGACCACAATGCGCCCCAGCCGGTCATGCTCGCCGCCAATGGCTTGGCCATTGATTTGAAGCCGGCGTTTGGCCTCGCCGACAGCTTGCGCGACACGGCCGGTGTTCTCACCTTTGAAGAGCGTCGCGACGGCCGCTGGACACGGCGCGGGGTGGAAGTCTCCGCCACCGCCGGCGCTCCGGCCGCGATCGGCGCCGCCATCGAGCCCCAAGCAAGCTTAGGCGGCGGCGTGGGTGGTGGCTTGGGCGGCGGCTTCTTTTCTGGCGGGGCGGGGCTGCTTGGCTATCTCATCGGGGCGTTCATTGGCGGCCTGATCCTCAATCTGATGCCGTGCGTGTTTCCGGTCTTGTCCATCAAGGCCCTGTCATTTGCCAAGGTCGCACACGAGGATCCCGGCGTGGTTCGTCGTCAGGGGCTGGTGTTCTTGGCGGGCGTCTTGGTGTCGTTCCTCGTCTTGGCCAGCGCGCTGATTGCGTTGAAGGCGGCGGGCCAGTCCATCGGCTGGGGCTTTCAGCTGCAATCGCCGATCATGGTCGGCGGTCTGGCGCTTCTGACCTTCGCGGTGGGCCTCAACCTGATGGGCGTGTTTGAAATCGGGGCTGGCCTGCAGGGC
>CAYGQB010000005.1:0-38245 GCA_964351895.1 uncultured Caulobacterales bacterium | reverse complement strand
GGCGATTTGGGGCTGTCGCACCTGACCCTCTTTGGGTTCTCAACCGAGAATTGGCGGCGACCGGACGACGAAGTGTCCGCGCTGATGGACCTTTTGCGCGCCTATGTCGACGCGGACTTGGCCAAGCTCGTCGCCGATGGGGTGCGCGTGCGGGTCATCGGCAACCGAGAGACCTTGGCGCCTGACGTGCGCGCAATTGTGCAGCGCGCCGAAACAGCCAGCGCGATGAACACCGAGTTCACCTTGATCATCGCGTTCAACTATGGCGGGCGCGATGAGATGGTGCGCGCGGCGATCCGCGCAAGCCGCGCAGGCGCCCTGGATCCTTCAGAGTCTGCGCCTGACGAGCACGTCTTTGCTCAGTTCCTTGATGCGCCGGAGATCCCTGATCCAGACTTCATCATTCGCACCAGTGGAGAACAGCGCATCTCCAATTTTCTCCTCTGGCAGGCCGCCTATGCGGAGCTGATCTTTCAGGACGTGCTGTGGCCCGATTTTGGCCGCTCCCATCTTGAAGCTGCGCTGGCCGAGTATCACCAGCGTGAGCGCAGGTTTGGAGGCGTCGGTGACGCCGATCAAGCCTGATCCGACCGGCGCAGCGACGCCGAACCTGCCCGCGCCAGACGCAGCTGAGCACGCCGCTGAGGACGCCGCCGCACGCCAAGACGCCCAGGCGGAAGCCGTCGCCGCAGCGCCAGAGCCGCCAGCGCCTGATCTGCGCGCCCGTGTCATTTCAGCGATCATTCTAGCGCCGTTGGCGATTGCGGCGGCCTGGGCGCAGGCGCCCATCTTTGCTGGCGCCATCGCCGCCGGCGGCGTGATTTTGGCGCGTGAGTGGACGCGCATGTCTGATCCAGACGGTCCCGATCACGCCTTTGCGCTGGTTGCTGGCGCGGCGGCGGGCGGCACCATCGCCGCATCTGCAGGGCAGATGGAGGCGGCTCTGGCCTGGATTGGCGTCTGTGCAGCGGTGGCGGGCGCGGCGAGCTGGCGGCGCGGGGTTGGGCGAGACGCCCTCTTTGGCGCCCTCTATGTGGGGCTTCCATGCGCGGCTCTGGTGTGGCTGCGCCTGTTTGAGGCGCCGGCGGGGTCAATTGCCGTGACCTTTTTGTTTGCTGCGGTCTGGGGGGCGGACATTGGCGCCTATGCGGCCGGCAAGCTGATTGGCGGCCCGCGCCTCTTCACCAGCATCAGCCCGAACAAGACGTGGTCGGGCGTCATGGGCGGCCTGGTGCTGTCGGTTGCATTTGGCTTGGGTGCGGCGCGACTGATGGGGTTGGAGGCCAGTACGGCGCTGGTGGCGGCGACGGCCTTGGCGCTCGGCGCGGCCGGCCTGCTGGGCGATCTGTTGGAATCAGGCATCAAGCGCCGCTACGGCGTGAAGGACACGGGTGCGCTCATTCCCGGCCATGGCGGCCTTCTGGATCGGGTAGACGGGCTAATGTTGGCCGCCGGTCTGATGGCGGTGCTGGCGCTGACGGGCTCACCGCTCTTGGAGGTCTCGGCGTGACACGACATGACGGTGGCTCTCCAGATGCGTATGGCGCGCCGCCCGCGTCCTTGTTTTCGCGCTCGATTGCGATCCTGGGAGCGACCGGATCTGTGGGCGCGTCCACCTGCGCCCTGATCGCAGACGCGCGTCGGCGCTATGGGCCCGAGGCCTGCCCGATCGAGGTGATGACGGCGCGCAGCGCCTGGCGTGAACTGGCGCAAGCGGCTCTCGCCTTGCGCCCAGAGCGGGTGGCGATTCAGGACGCGGCGGCCGGCGCCAAGCTGCGCGAGGCTCTGAGCGGTCACGCGATTGACGTCAGCGTCGGGGATGCGGCGGTCGTCGACGCGGCGCGCGGCGACGCAGGCTGGGTCATGGCCGCGATTGTCGGGGCGGCTGGCCTGGAGCCCACCTTGGCCGCGATTGAGCGCGGCGCCGTTGTGGCCTTGGCCAACAAGGAAGCGCTGGTGTGTGCGGGCGCCCTGATGATGGAGCGGGTGCGGGCCAGCGGCGCTGTGCTTCTGCCGGTCGATTCTGAGCACAATGCGATTTTTCAAGTGCTCGATCCGCGCCAGCGCGCGCGGGTCAGGGCGATCACGCTCACCGCGTCCGGCGGGCCGTTTCGCACCTGGAGCCATGCGCGCATCGCGGCGGCAACGCCGAAAGAAGCAATCGCTCATCCGACCTGGTCGATGGGCCCCAAGATCTCGGTGGATTCTGCCACGCTGATGAACAAGGGCCTGGAGCTGATTGAGGCGCGTCATCTGTTCGACGTGGCGCCGGACAAGCTCGCCGTGCTCATGCATCCCCAATCAAGCGTCCACGGGCTGGTGGAGTATGTCGACGGCTCTGTCCTGGCCCAGATGGGACCGCCCGATATGACGGTGCCGATTGCGCATGCGCTGGCGTGGCCGGATCGGATCGAAACGCCGGTTAAGTCGCTGGATCTGGGCGCCCTGGGATCTCTGACGTTTGAGCCGCCTGACGAAACGCGGTTTCCCAGCCTGACGCTGGCGCGTTACGCCCTGACCGCGGGCGGTCATGCGCCGGCCGTTCTCAATGCCGCCAATGAGGTTGCCGTGTCCCACTTTCTTGACCGGCGCATTGGCTTCCTGGATATTCCGCGCGTCGTTGAAGAGGCGCTGTCGGCCACTGCTGAGGGCGCTGGCGGCCCTACCGGTGCGCATGCCACCTTGGCGGACGTGCTGGACGTGGATCGCCGATCACGCGAAGCGGCTGAACAGGCGGTGCGCGACCATGCGGTGTGATCGAGACGCCGCGCGCAGGCAAGCGACCAGGGAGCTGAAGGCGTGATTGAGTTCATTACCTCTAGCTTCGGCTATATCCTCTCGTTCCTTCTGGTGTTCTCGCTTGTGGTGGTGATCCATGAGCTGGGTCACTACTGGATGGGGCGCTGGTGCGGCGTCACGGTGGAGGCGTTCTCCATCGGCTTTGGCCGGCGCCTGTTTGGCTGGACGGACAAGCACGGGGTGGAGTGGCGCGTTGCGGCTATTCCACTGGGCGGCTACGTGAAGTTCTTCGGCGACGCCAACGCGGCCAGCACGCCAGATCACAACGCCCTGCAAGAGATCAAAGACCGAATCGCGCGCGAACACGGTGAAGACGCCGTCGCGGGCTGCTTGCATTTTAAGCCGGTGTGGCAGCGCGCGGCCGTCGCGGCGGCGGGGCCCATCGCCAACTTCATTCTCGCCATCGCTATTTTTGCCGCGCTCTACGGCGCCTTTGGCGAACGCCATCGGTTGGCGCGGGTTGGCGAGGTGATGGCTGAGACGCCGGCCGCCGAAGCGGGGGTGCAGGTCGGCGATTTGATCGTGGCCGCCGAAGGGCGCGCGATCCGCTGGTTCGACGACGTGCGCGAATTTGTGATGTTGCGGGGAGGCGACACCGTCACCTTTACCGTTGAGCGGGCGGGCGTGCGCGAGGACGTGCCGGTGACACTCGGTCGGCGCACCGACAGCGATCCGTTTGGCCGGGATCTTGAGATTGGCTATCTCGGCGTGGCCCCAAGCTTTGCCGAATCCGACATCGTCACGGTGCGCTATGGACCGATCGGAGCCATCGGGCGCGGCGCAGATCGCACCTGGCGGACGGTTGAAGGCACAGGACGCTATCTGGCGCGCGTGATCACGGGCCGAGAAAGCGCAGAACACCTCGGCGGACCCTTGCGCATCGCTGCATTGAGCGGAAAAACAGCGGAAACGGCGTATGACGCCGTGGGTGATCAATCGCCGCTGCGCGCCATGGGAAATGCAGCTTTAGCGTTGCTCACACTGGCCGGCGTGTTGTCTGTAGGCATCGGCTTGCTCAATCTGCTGCCGATCCCGATTCTCGACGGCGGGCATCTGGTGTACTACGCATACGAGGCGGTCGCAGGCCGGCCCTTGGGGGAGGGCGCACAGGAATGGGGTTATCGTGTTGGACTGGCGCTCGTGCTCGGCCTCATGGTCTTTGCGACCTGGAATGATTTACGCTACTTGCGCGTGTTCGAAACTCTCGGCGGCCTGCTGTCGTAAGTCACATTCAGCGAAAGACGGATCGTAATGAGAAAAAGCGCCCGCCGCTTCTTTGGACTGCCCGCGCTCGTCGCCTGGGCCTTTGTCAGCCTGAGCGTTGCCAGCGTCATCGCGCCGCCAGCGCCCGCGCAATTCACGAGCGACACGATTCAGGCCGTCCGCGTGGAGGGCAATCAGCGCATCGAGACGGCGACCATCCTGTCCTACCTCACGGTCGGGCCGGGCATGCGCTTTGACCCCGCTCAACTCGACACGTCGCTCAAGGTCTTGTTCTCCACCGGCCTGTTCGCGGACGTGGCGTTTGACCGCCAAGGCGGAGTGTTGCTGGTGCGGGTGGCGGAAAACCCGATCATCAACCGCGTCATTTTCGAGGGCAATCGGTCCTTGAAGGACGATAAGTTTTTTGAAGAGATTCAGGCCCAACCGAGGGCCATCTTCACCCGCGCGCGGGTCCAAGCTGACGTGCAGCGCATCATTCAGCTGTATCGCCGCTCGGGCCGCTTTGCCGCTCAGGTGACGCCCAAGATCGTCCAGCAGCCGCAAAATCGCGTCGACCTGGTGTTTGAGATTTCCGAAGGACCGACCACGGGCGTGCGCCGCGTCAACTACATCGGCAACGAAGCCTTCTCGGACCGCAAGCTGCGCGGCGAAGTCCTGACCACCGAATCGCGCTGGTGGAAGTTTTTCTCGTCGAATGACAACTATGATCCGGACCGGCTTGAATTTGACCGTGAGCAGCTGCGCAAATTCTACACCGATCGTGGCTATGCCGACTTCCGCGTCGTGTCCGCCGTCGCCGAGCTGACCCCGGACCAAGAAGACTTCTTCATCACCTTCGTGTTTGACGAGGGCGAGCAGTATGATTTCGGAAAAATCACGGTCTCGACCGAGCTTGATCTTCTCAACGAAGACGCGCTTCAGGCGGTGACCGGAATCCGTGAATCGACCTTGTACATGTCCAGTCGGATCGAGGAGGCGGTCGACGCCCTCACATTCGCAGCCGGCTCGGCGGGCTATGCTTTTGTCGACGTGCGCCCTCGGGTGACGCGCAATCGCGACGAGCGCACCATCGACATTGAGTTCAGCATCTCTGAAGGGCCGCGCGTCTACGTGGAGCGCATCGACATCATCGGCAACACGCGCACCGTTGATTCGGTCGTGCGCCGGGAGATGCAGCTGATCGAAGGCGACGCCTTCAACCGTGTTCTCATCAATCGCTCGCGCAATCGGATCCGCAGTCTTGGCTTTTTCGGCGAAGTTGAGATCACAGAGCAGCCAGGGTCGCGAGACGACCGCGCTGTTGTGACGGTGGCGGTCGAGGAGCAACCCACGGGCGAACTGTCGTTCGGTGCGGGCTTTTCTTCCATCGACGCCTTCCTGCTCGACCTGTCGATCACCGAGCGCAACCTGCGCGGGCGCGGTCAGTTTCTGCGCTTCCGGATCTCGGCCAGCTCTCGGCGGCAGATCGTCGACATTCGGTTCACCGAGCCGCGCTTTCTGGGACGCAACATTGCGGCCGGTTTTGATCTCTTCAACACCCGCCAAGACTTCACCGACGAGGCCTCGTTCGAGACCAACTCCCTGGGCGCCAGCGTGCGCCTTGGCTTTCCTCTGACGGAGTCAGCCTCGCTGGGACTGCGCTACACGGTGCGCCGGGACGACGTGACAACCTTTTCCGGGGCGTCGGATCCGATTTCGCTGCAGTCCGGCGAGCGCTTGACCTCAGTGGCCGGCTACACGCTGCGCTGGGACCGTCGCAACGATCCCATCCGCGCCACGCGTGGATTTGACGTGGAGTTTAGCCAAGATGTTGCCGGCCTGGGCGGCGATGTGCGCTTCCTGAGGTCCCAGCTTGACGGGGCCGTCTATCGCGGTCTCATTGGCGATATCGTGGCCAGCCTCAGCGGCTCCAGTGGTTTGGTGACCGAGTGGGGAGGCGACGACGTGCGGATCAACGACCGCTTCTTTAAGGGCGGCGGCTCGTTTCGTGGATTTGAGGTTGCTGGACTTGGTCCCCGCGTTGTAGGGACCGACCCGGTGACCGGCGAGATCACCATTCCGGGCGACGCGCTGGGCGGTCAGTTCTTCGCCATCGGCACCGCAGAATTGAATTTCCCACTCGGCTTGCCGGAAGAGTACGGCATCCGGGGGAGCCTCTTTACCGAGTTTGGCACCTTGGGTGTTGTTGACGACAGCGTGCGCATCACCAGCGCCAACTCGGAAATTCGCGACGATTTATCGTTGCGAGCCTCGGCTGGGGTCAGCCTGTTCTGGAATTCTCCGTTCGGCCCCATCCGCTTCGACTTCTCGGACATTCTTGCCCAAGAAGAATACGACAAGACGGAAAGTTTCCGCTTCAGCACAAGCACAAGGTTCTAAACGCCATGTTCGCACGCCCCCGCGTCGCGGCGTTCGCTGCGCTCCTTTTGGTCGCGGCGTTCCCCGCCCACGCCTTCGCCACGACGATCGTGGTTATGGATTCCGATAAAGTTCTGAACGACAGCAAAGTCGGCCAGCACATCAAAGAAAAGCTGGCTGAGATCGCCGAAAGCATGGACGCCGAGCTGAAAAGTGAAGGCGAGCCCGTCAAATCGGTCTTTGAATCGTTCCAAGAACGCACCAAAGATCTCAGCCAGGAAGAGATTCTTGGCGATGAGTCGCTGCTCAAGGAAGGCCAAGATCTCCAGGGTGAGATCGTCAAGCTCTCCGTGAGCGAGCAGGTCAAGCGCCGTGAACTTGCCGCCACCAAGCAGCAAGCCCTGGTGCCGGTTCGCGAGGCCCTCGACGAGGTTCTTAAGAAGCTCGTGGAAGAGAAGAACTATGACGTGCTCGTTGAGCGCGAACTGGTCATCTACACGAGCGAAGCTGCTGACATCACAGACGAAGTCATCACGCGTCTCGACGCGGTCTTGACGACGGTTGATGTCGCGCGGGTCGAGATTCCGATTCCGGAAGCTCCCGCAGCCGAATAGTCGCGGCGTGACGCTCAATGAAGATCGGGTCGAGCCGCGGTTTTTCCGCGCGCTCGGCCCTTTTCGTTTAGGCGATCTGGCCGAGCTGTGCGCCGGCAGATTGCACGACGCGTCCCAGGCCGGCGTCGAGGTTTGGCACGCGGCAACCTTGTCAGCGGGCAAGGCGGGGGACATCACGTTTGCCGCATCCGCAGCGCGGCTCAAGTCGGTCAGCGCGGCGGCGACCTGCGTCATCGCTCCGCCAGACGCGGCCGGCGATATCGCCGCTCTTGGACCTGCGGTGATGGTTGCCGAGGACCCGCAACTTGCGTTCGCCATCTGTGCTGACGCCCTGTTTGAACTGCGCCGCGTAACGGACGGCTTCAGCGCGGAAACCGCCACGCGGGTTGACCCGAGCGCACGCATTGCAAATGGGGCGGTGGTTGGCCCTGGCGCTCAGGTCGGGGCCGGCGTTCGCATCGAACCAAACGCCGTCATCGGACCCAATGTCACCATCGGTTCTGGAACCCTCATCGGGGCGACCGCGGTCATCATGTGCGCCGACATCGGCGCAGACTGCGTGATCAGCTCAGGCGCAGTGGTGGGGGAGGTCGGCTATGGGCTGGCCGCATCGGGCGGCGCGGCCATGCGACAGGTGCCTCAGCTGGGGCGCGTCGTGATTGAAGACGCTGTCACTCTGGGCGCAAACTCGACCGTGGACCGGGCGGCCTTCGGCGTCACGCGCATCGGCGCGGGAACAAAGATCGATAACCTGGTTCAGATTGGTCACAACTGTCAGATCGGACGTCATTGCGTCATCGCCGGCTGTTGCGGCGTCTCGGGCAGCGTGGTCATGGGCGATGGTGCGATGCTGGGCGGCGGGGTCGGCGTGAAGGACCATGTTGTCATTGGCCAAGGCGCTCAGATTGCCGGGGGGTCAGCCCTGGTGTCGCGCGACATTCCCGCCGGGGAGTTGTGGTCTGGCGGTGTTCCGGCTAAGCCGCTGCGGCAGTTCTACCGCGAGTTGGCGGCGCTGGCGCGTCTGGGTTCGCGCCCTGATCGGACATAAGGACACCCCATGAGCGAAGAGGCGGGTCGCGCAAGCGCCCAGGCAGACTCCACGCACGACGATGCAGTTGCGTCGCACGTCGGAGAGAGCATCGGCCCCGATGAGGTGCGCGCGCTCATCCCCCACCGCTACCCGTTCTTGCTGGTTGATCGGGCCGAAGCCTATCACCCCAATCAGTCGATCGTCGGGATCAAGAACGTCACCATGAATGAGCCGTTCTTTGAGGGGCACTTTCCGCTGATGCCCATCATGCCCGGCGTCTTGATCGTGGAGGCCATGGCCCAGACCGGGGCGATCTTGATGTCCAAGACGCTCGATGTGGACATCTCCAAGCACACGATCTTCTTTATGTCGGTCGACAAGGCGCGTTTCCGCGCCCCGGTGCGCCCAGGCGACGTTTTGGAGCTGCACGTGAAAGTGGTCGGCCAGCGCAATGACGTCTTCAAGTTCGAGGGGGTCGGCAAGGTGCGCGGCAAGCGGGTGGCCAACACCGAGTTTGCCGCCATGAAGGCGGCCCTGAATCCATGACCGCGCAGGTGCACGACACGTCTTTTGTCGGTCCAGATGTGGAACTGGACAGTGATGTCGCCGTGGGGCCGTTTTGCGTGCTGGAGGGCCCGATCCGCTTGGGGCGGGGGGTCAAGCTTCTGTCGCACGTGTCAATCCGCGGGCGCGTCACCATCGGCGAGGAGACGGTCGTGCACCCGTTCAGCGCGCTCGGCCATCCACCACAGGACCTCAAGTACAAGGGCGGCGACACCGAGTTGGTGATCGGCGCGCGCAACACGCTGCGTGAGCAGGTGTCGATGCACCTGGGCACCGAAGTGGGACGCGGGCGCACCGTCCTCGGCGACGATGGGTATCTGATGGTGGGTTCTCACATCGGTCACGATTCGATCGTTGGGGACGGGGTGGTGTTTGCCAACCAGGCCACGCTCGGCGGGCATGCCGTGGTGGGAGACCAGGTCATTATGGGCGGCTTGTCCGCCATCCATCAGTTCTGCCGCGTTGGCCGCCACGCCTTTGTTGGCGCTGGCGCAATTGTGACGGGCAATCTCATCCCCTACGGCATGGTCGACAATCATGGCCACCTGGCCGGTCTCAATCTTGTCGGCTTGAAGCGGCGCGGCTTTCCGCGCGATCTCATTCACGACTTGCGCACGGCCTATCGGCTTCTGTTTGCCGCGGAAGGCGCGTTTGCTGAGCGGGTCGACGACACCGATCGCCTGTTCGCGCAGCGCCCGGAGATCCAAGAGATCATCGCCTTTGTGCGCGAGCCGTCGTCTCGCCCGCTGTGCACACCGACGGGGCGATGAGCATGGATGGGGCGCGCGCGCAGCGCACAGGGCTGATCGCCGGATCCGGCGACATTCCGGCCCAAGTGGCCAATGCCTGCGAGGCCAGCGGCAGAGATCTGTTCGTGGTCGCGCTGGCTGGTTTTGCTGAACCCGCGATGCGGCGCTGGCCCCACGCCGAGTATCGCTTTGACCAGCTTGGAACGGTGATCCAGCGCTTGAAGGACGAAGGCTGCACGCAGGTGTGCCTTGTTGGCGGCGTTGTGCGCCCTGACTTTGAAACGTTCCAACCCGACGCCCTGACGGCCCCCCTGATGGGGCCTATTCTGGAGGCCGCAAGGCGCGGTGATGACGCCATCTTGTCCCAGGTGGTCGTGACATTTGAGCAGGCGGGACTTTCCGTGGTCGCGGCCGAGTCTCTCAGCGCCAATCTGACTGCGCAGGAAGGGCCGGTGGGGCGCTTAAATCTTCCGGCGCGCGATGTGAGCGATGCGGATCGGGCGATGGAAATCGCCTCACTGTCGGGCCTGCATGATATCGGCCAGGGCGCCGTGGTCTGCGACGGACTGGTGCTCGCGGTTGAAGCCCAAGAGGGGACAGACGCCATGCTCTTGCGCGTGGCCGGGCTTCCAGACGCCTTCAAGGGCTCACCGCAGGCGCGGCGCGGCGTCTTGGCCAAGGTGCCCAAGCCGCAGCAGGAAAGGCGCATCGACTTGCCCACCATCGGCGTGCGCACCGTGGAAGGTGTGGCGCGTGCGGGCCTGGCCGGGCTTGTGGTTGAGGCGGGCGGCGCGCTGATTGTCGACCAAGAGGCGGTGGCGCGGGCGGCGGATGCGGCGGGCGTCTACGTCGTCGCCAGGCCGGCTCCCAAGAGCTAGCGCCCATGACCGGCGACACGCCGCTCCGGCTTTTCCTTGTCGCGGCCGAACCGTCTGGCGATGTCCTGGGCGCGGGTCTAATCGGCGCAGTGCGTGAGCGGCTCGGCGACAAGCTTGTCGTGGGCGGAGTGGGCGGTCCGCGCATGGGGGCGCAGGGCGTTGAAAGCCCGTTTGATATTCGCGAACTTTCGGTTCTGGGCTTTTTTGAGGGGCTGCGAGCCTATCCGCGCGTGGTGCGCCGCGCTGAGGAAACAGCGCAGCTGGCCCAGGTGTTTCAGCCAGACGCGGCCGTTTTGATTGATTCTTGGGGGTTCACATTGCGCGTGGCCCAGCGCCTTCGCCGCAACCAGCCAGATTTGAAGATCATCAAGTATGTCGGGCCTCAGGTGTGGGCGTCGCGGCCCGGGCGCGCGGCAACGCTCGCAGCGGTGGTCGACCATGTGATGACGTTGCAACCCTTTGAGCCGCCCTACTTTGAGGCCGCCGGACTGCCCGCAACCTTCGTCGGTCATCCCGCGCTCGACACGGCTGAACGCGGCGACGGGGCCGCCTTGAAGGCGCGCTACGGATTGGCGCAGCGGCGGGTCGCGGCCATCTTGTTTGGCAGTCGCGGCGCGGAGGTGCGCCGGCTGGGTGACGCCTTCTTTGACGCGGCTCGACGGATCAAGGCGCGCTACGGCGACGACGTTGCCCTGATTGCGCCCCTGTCGGCGGCCGTCGCGACGCAGGTGCGCGCCTTGGCCAGCAGCCGCGGCGACGCCGACCTGATGATGTTTCTCGACGAGCCAGAAAAGGCGGACGCCTTTGACGCGGCGGACGTCGCCTTGGCGTGCTCTGGAACGGTGGTCACCGAGCTGGCGGTGGCCGGCGTGCCGAGCGTTGCCGCCTATCGGGTGGGCGATCTCACCTGGATGATCGCGCGTCGCATCATGACGGCGCCGCATGTCTCGCTGGTGAACATGGCGGCGGGTGAACGCCTGATCCCGGAATTGTTGCAGGGCGACGCCACAGGCGAGGCGATGGCGCGCGCCGTCTTTGGCCTGCTGGACGATCCAGACGCGCTTGTGAAGCTGCGCACGCGCATTGCAGAGGCGGTGAAAAAGATGCGCGGCGGTCGCGGGGCAGGGGGCGCCTTTGCCCGGGCCGCCGATACGGTGCTCAGCGTGGCGGGCCGCGACGGTGGCAAATAGGCGGCTGACGCCAGCCCAAGCGCATCGCCTCAATGCTCTGACTTTGCAGGAGTGGCGGCCGCCGGCGGTTCGCATGCGCGGCGATGTGGCGGCCCCGTTTGGGAGCGCCACACCACCGCTCAGTCTTCTTGCTGAGCCAGCGCTAGCGCTTGCTCATCGGCGTGTAGTCGCGCGCCTCAGATCCCGTATAGATCTGGCGCGGGCGGCCGATTTTCTGTGACGGGTCTTCGATCATCTCAGTCCACTGGGCGATCCAACCCACCGTGCGCGCCAGGGCGAACAGGACGGTGAACATCTCCGTCGGGAAGCCCATCGCCTTCAAGGTGATGCCAGAATAGAAGTCGATGTTGGGGTAGAGCTTCTTGTCCACGAAGTAGGGGTCTTCCAGCGCGATGCGCTCCAGCTCCATGGCCACCTGCAGGAGCGGGTCGTCGCGCACGCCAAGCTCGTCCAGCACTTCATGACAGGTCGTGCGCATGACCTTCGCGCGCGGGTCATAGTTCTTATAGACGCGGTGGCCAAAGCCCATGAGGCGGAACGGATCGCTCTTGTCCTTGGCGCGCCGAATGAACTCTGGAATGCGGTCAACCGAGCCGATTTCGTGCAGCATATTCAAGGCCGCCTCATTGGCCCCGCCATGCGCTGGTCCCCACAGGCAGGCAATGCCGGCCGCCACGCACGCAAACGGGTTGGCGCCCGATGAGCCCGCAAGCCGGACGGTCGATGTTGAGGCGTTTTGCTCGTGATCGGCGTGCAAAATAAAGATGCGGTCCATGGCGCGAGACAGAACCGGATTAATCGAATAGGGCTCGGCCGGAACTGCAAAGCACTGGCGTAGAAAGTTCTCAGAATATGACAGCTCATTTTGAGGGTAAACGAAGGGCTGACCAATCGAATACTTGAACGCACGCGCCGCGATGGTCGGCATCTTGGCGATCATGCGGTGGCTGGCGACCATGCGCTGGTAAGGATCAGCGATGTCAGTTGAGTCGTGATAAAACGCTGACAAAGCCCCAACCGCGCCGGTCATAATCGCCATCGGGTGAGCGTCACGCCGGAAACCTTCAAAAAAGCGATCAAACTGCGTGTGCAGCATGGTGTGATAGGTGATCGACGTTTCGAAGGATTCCAGCTTAGCCGCGCTCGGCAGTTCACCGTGTAAGAGGAGGTAGCAAACCTCCAGGAAGCTTGAGCCTTCTGCGAGTTGATCGATCGGATAGCCGCGATAGAGCAGAATGCCTTCGTCGCCATCGATGTAGGTGATCTGAGATTCGCAGGCCGCCGTTGATGTAAAGCCGGGATCGAAGGTGAAGACGTCGCCCTGCTTAAGGAGCGTGCGAACATCGATCACGTCCGGGCCAACCGAGCCGCCCAACACCGGGAGCGTTACGGTGGAGCCGTTCGGCAAGGAGAGCGTTGCTTCTCCTGCTGGCTTAGTTCGGTTCTCCATGTGTGTACCCCCTTGTCTAATCTGACGAGTGTCAATCTTGAGCTGGGACTACGCGCCGTTGAGCGCATCGTCCAGTCGTTCCAATGTCTCATCGCGTCCGAGCAAACAGGCGGTTAACGCGATGTCGGGCGCAGGCGTCCCGCCGGTGAGGGCGGCGCGCAGAGGAGCGCCGATCTTGCCAAACCCGACACCGGCTTCGGATGCGACCGCGTCGAGCTGCGCCTTAATGTCGTCTTCGGCCCAGGCGGGCAGGTCCGTCAGGCGCATGTGCGTTGTCGCAAGAAGGTCTCGCGCACCAGCGACTTGAGCCTTGGCCTTGTCTGAAAGCTCGATCGGGCGCGCCTCAAAGAGAAAGCGCGCCGCCGCGCTGAAGTCGATCAGAGTTTGAGCCCGCGCCAAGAGAGCCGGCGCGGCGGCGACCAGAGCGGCGCGCCGTGGCGGGGTCAGGCTGTCCGCCCCGTACGCGTCCAGCAAGAACGGTTCAGCCAGTTCAACAATCTTTGCGGGCGGGACGGCCCGCATGTGGTGGCTGTTGATGCTCGCCAGCTTGTCCAAGTCCAGCCGCGCCGGGGCCCGATTGATTGCGCCCAGATCAAACAGGGCGCGTGCTTCAGCATCAGTGAAGACCTCTTGATCGCCGTGCGACCAGCCCAGTCGCAACAGATAGTTGCGTAGTCCCGCCGGGGTCATGCCAAGATCGCGATAGGCGTCAACACCCAGCGCTCCGTGGCGTTTTGAGAGCTTCTTGCCGTCCGGCCCGTGGATCAGGGGAATATGAGCGAAAGTGGGCGGGGTCCATCCGAGCGCCGCGCCGATGCGCAATTGGCGCGGTGCATTGGCGAGATGGTCGTCGCCGCGGATCACGTGCGTAACGCCCATGTCATGGTCATCAACGACGACGGCCAGATTGTAGGTGGGCGAGCCGTCTGAGCGCAGAAGGATTAGGTCATCAAGCGTCGAATTGGCAAACCGGACCAGCCCTTGAACCGCGTCCTGAACCTCGGTCGCGCCATCCTCGGGCATGCGAAAGCGGACAACATGCGGCTGGTCGATCAGCGCATCGCCGTCCTTATCGCGCCACGGAGAGCGAAACGCGGCGCCGGTGTCGCGCGCGGCCGCCGAACGCTCGGCCTGTTCGTCGGCGCTCAAGCCACAGCGATAGGCGAGGCCCTGCGCCAAGAGCGTTTCAGCCGCCGCGCGATGCAGGGCGGCGCGGCTGGCTTGAGACACGGGTTCGCCGTCCCAGTTCAGTCCCAGCCAGGTCAAGCCGTCGACAATCGCCTGCACCGCTTCGGGTGTGGATCTTGCCCTGTCGGTGTCTTCAATGCGCAGCAGGAAGCGCCCCGCGCGCCCGCGCGCATACAACCAGTTGAACAACGCCGTACGCGCGCCTCCAATGTGGAGCATGCCCGTTGGGGACGGTGCAAAGCGGGTAATGGTGTCGGGCGTGGTCATTACGGAAAGGCGCGTCAAAAGCACGGACGGGGAGGTCTGCCTGCGCTAAATAGCACAGTTGTTTCAATTGGCCAGCGTGACGGTTGTGCAGCGCACACAGATTGAGTGGTCCGTTCGTCTGCGCCGTGCGCGCGCTCTGGTCTATGGGGCGTGGCTGGCCGCACGCCAGGCGCGGCGCGACCGGCGCGCCAGCCCGCTTGCCCGTCGGCGCGCGCCCATCATTACCTTTGCCCCCGGCGGCAGGGCGCTCTTGTGTCCGACGGCGGCGGCGTTGGGCGCTGCGTTCTATCTCAATCTGCCCGCTGAGCCCCCGAATGCATCAGGTCCAGCCGCACTCGCCGCGTTTCTCCTGGTGTACGCCATCGGCCGGGTGAGGGGGCTGGACGCACGCGCCGTGTTTGGCGTCCTCTTGTGTTGCTGGCTGGCGGCGGGCGTGACCGCCGTTCAATGGCGCACCGACCGCGTTGCTGCGGCTCGCGTGACGCTGAGCGGCGCGCCGGTTCAAGTGACAGGCTGGGTTGAGCGCATAGACGCCGGGGTGGGCAGTCAACGTCGGTATGTCTTGAGGGTGCTGGACTGGGTCTTGGAGGATGACCCATTGGAGCGAGCCGAGGCGCCCGTTCGCGTGCGTGTGTCCGGCCGGGTGAACGATGCCCACCTGGGCGAGTTTGTTCAGGTGCGCGCCCGGCTTCAGCCGCCGCCCGACTCGGGCTCTCCCGGGGCGTACTCTTTTGCGCGCAGCGCCTACTTTCAACAGCTTGGCGGTGTTGGGCGGTCGATCGGGCCATTTGAACGCGCCGCGCCGCAGCCGCTGGGCTTGCGCCAAGAAGCAACGCGCCGGCTGGCGGCCGTGCGCGGGCGCCTGGCTGAGCAAATCGCCGCCAAGGCGGGGCCATCGAGCGGGGCTGTGGTCGCCGCGCTGGTCACCGGCGTGCGCAGTGACGTTCCGGCCGCCCAAGCGGAAGACCTGCGCCTGTCAGGGCTGGGCCATCTCCTGGCGATCTCTGGCTTGCACATGGCGCTTGTGGGCGGCGGCGTGTTCTTCCTCGTTGCGTTCGGATTGGCGTGCATTGAGCCTCTGGCGCGGCGCACCAATGTGCGAAAACCCGCCGCGGTTGCCGCCTTGCTTGCTGCGACCGCTTATCTCCTGATCTCCGGAGCCAGTGTCTCCACGCAACGCGCATTTGTTATGGCCGCGGTGGCGTTCTGCGCGATTCTGGCTGATCGACGCGCCCTGTCGCTGCACGCCGTTGCGGTCGCTGCGACCATCGTCCTCTTCCTGGCTCCGGAAAGCGCGGTGACGCCCGGGTTTCAGATGTCGTTCGCCGCCACGGCGGCGTTGATCGCCTCGGCCAATGCGTTTCGCGCCCGCGGGTCGGCCAGCGCCGCAGCGGCCGCCACCACTGCGCCGAGCCCTGCTGAAGGCGCGCGCCGGGACGCCCAGGCGCTTGCGCGCGCCGGAGGCGGCGCGGGCGGGGGCTTTGCTGCATCGGCGCGGCGGTTCGTGGTGGGCGTGATTGTCACCAGCCTGGTGGCCGGCGCAGCAACAGGCCCGTTTGCCGCGTTTCATTTCAATCGCATCGCCTCATGGGGCTTTGCCGCCAACGTCGTGGCGATGCCGGTGTTCACTCTGGTTGTCATGCCCGCTGCGGCCACGGCCGGCGTCATGGCGCCCCTGGGCTGGGATGGCCCTCCTGCGCGTGTGGCGGGGGCGGGAATGGATATCGTTTTTGCCATCGCGCGCCGCGCCGCCGATCAAGAACGCAACGCTCCGCCGACGCCGGCCACGCCCGGTCTGATCCTCGTGTGGATTGCGATTGCGCTGGTGCTGGCGTGCGGCTTGGAGCGCGGGCGGCTGATGGCGCTCAGCGTGCTTGTCGCTGGCGCCGGGGCTTGGGCGTTGGCGGCGCGCGCCCCGCCCCAGGCCTGGATCGGTCCGGCGGGAGGAGTGGCCATCACCGACGGGCGGGTGGGGACCTTTGACGGGCCGTCGTCAGATCGGTTCGCCGGCGAGGTTTTCATCCGCCGTGCAGGCGCACGCGTTCTGTCGTTTGAGGAGGCCGGAGGCGCGTGCGATCGGGACGGGTGTCGGATTGCGACCCGGACAGGGGCCATTCTGATCGCACGCACCATTGCTGGCCTGGAGGAGGGATGTGAGACGGTGCGTGTGGTGATCACTCAGGCGATCATGCCTGCGCGCCAGAAAGATCGGTGCGCCGGTCATGGCGTTCTCGTTGACGCGTGGCGACCTGAAACCGCGCAAGTTGTTCGCCTGCGACGCACTCAGATTGAAAGCGCTCCCTTCGTGCGCCCCGATCGCCCCTGGACCCTTCAAGATCGCAGATGATCGCTGACACGTCGCCGCGTCAGCGCCTAGTGGTAGCGCCGGATGAGCCCGACAAGACGCCCTTGAACCTGGACACGGCTCGGCTCGTATTCTTGCACCTCATAGGCGGCGTTGGCGGGCTCCAGCGCGATCACGCCGCGCCGCCGGCGCAGGGTTTTCAGCGTTGCTTCCTGGGCGTCCACCAGAGCCACCACCACGTCCCCGTCGGAGGCCTGCTCGGCGCGGCGGATGATGACATAGTCCCCATCCAGAATGCCGGCTTCCATCATTGAATCGCCGCGGACTTCGAGCGCGAAATGATCCCCGCCGTGGACCATGGACGTGGCGACGGGCAGACGATCCACCTCATGCTGGATGGCGTCGATGGGCGTGCCGGCTGCGATGCGCCCGAGGAGGGGCACGTCGATGGTGTCGTTGGCGGGCGCAAGTTGAGCTGCGCCTGGGCCGCCGCCCTGGGTATCGTTTGCCGCCACGTCAGGCGGAAGCTTTACAACTTCCAGTGCGCGCGCCCTGTGGGCCAGACGGCGCAAAAACCCGCGCTCTTCCAGCGCTGTGATCAACCGATGGATGCCCGACTTGGAGGCGAGGTCGAGAGCTTCCTTCATCTCGTCGAACGATGGCGACACGCCGTCTTCTTGAATTCGCCCGTGGATGAAGAGCAAAAGTTCGCGTTGTTTCTGCGTTAACATTGACCGCCCCGCTGAACGTATAAGAGAGAATCGGTGGGGATCACCGGTTCGCGGACGTTCTAGTATTGTTCCTTGTTTCGGTCAACCGCACACGGAAGTCGGGGGTCTCGGCCTGAAACACAAAGGCGAAAGGGTCTTAGGCGCGCTGGACGGTGAATTGGGCGACATCGGTGCGGCCAGTGCGAAAGCCCGCTTCACAATAGGCCAGGTAGAACGACCACAGGCGCCGGAACCGTTCATCAAACCCAAGCGCTTCGATGTCCGACCATTTTTCGCCGAACGCGCGTGTCCACTGAGCGAGCGTATTGGCGTAGTCCTCGCCGAAAGCGCGCACGTTGCGCGTGGCCAGGCCTGCGCGGGCAAACTCATCATTGAGGCGGCTTACGCTCGGCAGCATGCCGCCTGGGAAGATGTAGCGCTGAATGAAGTCGGTGCCCTTGCGGTAGCGTTCAAAGAGGTCGTCGCGAATGGTGATGATCTGGAGGCCCGCGCGACCACCTGGCTTCAGCGAGTTGGAGACCTTCTCAAAGTAGCCTGGCCAGAACTTCTCACCCACGGCTTCAAACATCTCGATCGAAGCGACTTTGTCATAAACGCCGGAAATGTCGCGATAATCGGTCAGCTGGATGTCAGCCAGGTGGGACAGCTGGCCGTCGCGCAAGCGCTGGCGCGCATAGTCGTGCTGTTCTTGAGAAATCGTCACGCCGGTGACATGCGCCTTGCGCTCGCGGGCCGCATACTCAGCAAACCCGCCCCAGCCGCAGCCGATCTCCAGCACGCGCTCGCCCTCGCGCAATTCCAGCGCGTCGCACAGGGCGGCGTACTTTCTGGTCTGTGCGTCCGCCAGGCTTTGGCCGGGATGCGCGTACAGCGCCGCAGAATAGGTCATCGTCTCGTCGAGCCACTGGGCGTAGAACTGATTTCCAAGGTCATAGTGGGCGTAGATGTTGCGCCGCGCGCCGGCCCGCGTGTTGGGGCGCAGGCGATGGTAGGCGCGGTTGATCCAGCGCACGACCTGGTTGCCGCGTAGCTCACTTGTCATGTTGTCCAGATTTCGCGAAAACAGGCCCAGAAGCGCCGCCAGATCACTGGTGTCCCAATCCCCGTCCACATAGCTCTCAGACACGCCGACAATGCCGCCCATCACGATGCGCCGCATGAACCGCCACTCGTGCATCGTAATGTCTGCTGACGGACCCGCTTCGCGACCCTCAAACACCAAAACTCGCCCGTCCGGCAACGTCACCGTCAGTCGGCCCTTGCGCAGGCGCAAGGCGGCCTTTGCCGCAACTCGGAAGCTGGCCGGCGCGCCCCGCAGCGAGGCGACGATGTCCGGGGTCGCCCGAATGGGCGTGGAGTGAACGGGAGAAGAAGCAGAAGCACTCTGGGTCATGATGAACTCTATTCGGCAGCGTTGGGTGAGGCGACGGTGCGCGACTGCGCAATTGTAACAGATGACACGGGCTTGGGGCGACGGTGGTACTTGGCTCCTTTAAGGAACAGGCGCGCGGCCTCGAAATGAATGCCAGCGATGACTTTCAGCGTCATCAACGGCTGTCCGAAGAACACGCGGACGAGAGCGGCGCTGGTCAGCGCGCGCCGCGTTCCCGTCTGGTTGGCGACAAAGACCGGCGCGTCATTGCGCTCGTATCGGATCGACAGCGACAGGGTGTCGCCCGGCGGCGCGAGCGAGAAGGCGTACCGCCCATCAACCGGAAAAAACGGTGAGACGTGAAAGCGCTTACCGCTGTCATGCTGGAGCGGGCCGACATTGCGTGTCGCGTCACGTTCAGGCGGCTCAATCCGCGTGACATAGGCGTGACTGTCGCCAAACGTGTTGTGGACCTCGTAGATGACGCCGCGCAACTGGCCGTCTGGCCCATAACCAAACCAGACAGAGAGGGGATTGAACACGTAGCCCAGCACCCGCGGGAAGGCGAGAAGCGTGACCTGCCCCCCCTCCAGGTCGACGCCGGCGCTCGACAGCTGCTGGCGCGCCCACGGTCCAAGGGGCGCGTCTGAACGCTCCGCGTGATCGCGGCGAAAGAAGCTGAACACATTGAAGCGATCAATCGAGAACAGGCGCGAGAGCCGGCCCGCCTCGTCAAGCCGATCAACATCGATCAACAGTGACGCGATGCGATAGGCAAACTTATGGCGCTGCGGCGCCATGCGGGCGTGGTGTGTGCGTCCAACGTAAAGGCAGGCGGCGGGGGTCATGAGGCGACCTGCCCGGCAACGAGACCAGCCACCTGGGCTGCGACATGCGCAGGCGCGGCATAGGCCCCGCCGTCGACGTCTCCCTCCACGTACTCCCATGGCGTTTGACCGCCCAGGCGGCGCGCCACACGCAGGCCGCTGCGCAGGCCGTCTTCATGGAAGCCATAGCCAAGCCAGGCCCCGGCAAACCAAGTTCTGCGCACGCCCTGAACCTGATTGAAACGTCGCTGCGCTGCGACCGCTGCTGTGGTGAACTGGGGGTGAGCGTACTGGAAGCGGCCGAAAGTTTTGTCCGGATCCGGCTGAACCTGCGGATTGAGGGTGACAAACAGGGGCCGCGTCGGATCAAGGCCTTGCAGCCGGTTCATGTCGTAAGTCACGGCGGCGGGCGCCCCGGGGCGGTCGATGAGATAGTTCCACGAGGCCCAGGCTGCCCGGCGGCGGGGCATGAGACGGGTGTCACGGTGCAGCGCGACCTCATTAGGCGCATAGCCTATTGCGCCCAAGTAGGCGCGCTCATCGTCGCTGGCGTCGGTCAAGAGGTCTAAGGTTTGATCAGAATGGGATGCGAAGATCACCTGATCAAAGCGCTCTTGGCCGTGTCCTGCGATCGTCAGCGTGACGCCCTTGGGGTCACGCACGGCGCCGGTGACGCGGGCGTTGAGGCGCACGCGGTCGCCGAGTAAGGCGGCGACTTTCTCCACATAGACGCGCGAACCACCGGTCACGGTGCTCCAGGGCGTGCGCTTCATGTGCAAGAGACGATGATTGTCAAAGAACCGCAGAACGGTCTGCGCAGGTTGCTCCAGCATGGCGTCTTCGCTGGTCGACCAGATGGCTGCGCCCATCGGCAACAGGTAGGTGCGCGCGAAGCGCTCGCCAAACTTGCGCCGCAACAGGTAGGCGCCGAGTGTGGGATCATCGACATCGCCAGACGCCAGGTCGGCCAGAGCCGTCTTATTGAAGCGCACGATGTCGAGCAGCATGCGTACATGGGCCGGGTTGGCCAGATCGCGCTTGCGCGCAAACAGGCCGCGCGGGTCTGAGCACCACTCCACGCGGCCTTTCAGCGCAAAGCCAAAGCTCATGTCGGTGGCGTGAACAGCCACGCCCAGATGCTCAAGAAACGGCGTGAAGTTGGGATAGTTGACCGGGTTAAAGACGATGAAGCCTGTGTCGACGGTCATCGGCGCGCCGAGATAGTCAATGTCGACGGTGTTGGCGTGCCCGCCCAAGCGCCCGTCGGCCTCAAACAAGACGACATCATGCACGTCGCGCAGGGCAAATGCGGCGCCCAGGCCGGCCACTCCGGCGCCCACGATGGCAATGCGTTCTCTCGTCATCACTTGTCCTTGTTTGGAATGTCGGACCAGCCAACGCGCGCCGACGGTCCTGTTGTGTCGCCTCAGGCGCTCGCCTTCAAAGATTGAAAACCCGCCAGAGCGCGGTCGCGCGCTTCAGCATGGTCTACGATGGGGTGGGGATAGGTCTCGCCAAGCGTCACGTTCGCGGCGCGCAGGGTCTGGGCGTCGGCTGTCCAGGGACGATTGAGCACGCCAACGGGGAGCTTTGCCAGTTCAGGGACCCAGCGGCGCACATAGGCGCCCGTCTTGTCGTGCGTCTCGCCCTGAAGAAACGGATTAAAAATGCGAAAGTAGGGCGCTGCGTCGGCGCCAGATCCCGCGACCCACTGCCAGCTGGCGGGATTGTTGGCCGGGTCGGCGTCCACCAGCGTGTCCCAGAACCACTCTTCGCCGCGCCGCCAGTCGATCATCAAGTGCTTGATCAGAAATGAGGCGGCGACCATGCGCACCCGATTGTGCATCCAGCCGGTCTGGTACAGCTCGCGCATGCCCGCATCGACGAGCGGATAACCCGTTTGCCCGCGCGTCCAGGCGTGAAATGCGGCCGCATCATCGCGCCAGGGGAAGGCGTCAAACCGCGACTGGACGTTGACGGTTGCAAGGTCGCGATGGTGGAACAAGAGGCTGTAGGAGAACTCTCGCCAGCCGAGTTCCGACAGAAATTTTTGCGCGCCGGTGTCCCAGCCGCGCGCCGCAGCCTCGTCGAGCGCGCGCGCATAGGCCAGACGCGGGCTGAGCTCGCCAAACCGCAAATAGGGCGACAGCTGCGACGTGCTCTCGCGATCGGGTCGGTCGCGCTCGGTCTTGTAGGACTGCATCGCCCCGGACACGAAGGCTTCAAGCTTGGCTTTGGAGGCCGCCTCGCCCGGCGTCCAGGCTTCGCGCAGTCCGCCGGCCCAATCCGGCGCCCGGGGTGTCAGGCTCCAAGCGTCCAGCGTTGCGGCAAAGTCAGCGCCAAGCGCCGGCGAACCGCTGGGGTCTGATGCGCCTGGAAGGGGGCAGGAGGCGCTGTCGAACCAGGTCAATTCGGCTGGTGCAGTTGTAGGTGCGGGCGGCGGTCCGGAGGCGCGGCACGCTTTCCAGAACGGCGTAAACACGCGGTAGGGCTCGCCGGCGCCCGTGGTAATCGTCCAAGGCTCATAGAGGAGATGGGCGTTGAAGCTCGCGGTCTGACGACCCTCCGCCTTAAGACGCTGCTTCATCAGCGTGTCAGCGCTGATTTGGGCGGCGTCGGTGCGCCGGTTCCACATTACGCAGGCTGCGCCCGCCGCGTTCGCCCAGGCCAGCACAGTCGACGCCATTGGCCCCTTGGCCAGATGCAGGCCGCCACCCCGGGCGACAAGGCTCTCGTGCAGGCGGCGCAACGAGCCGTCGAGCCACCAGCGCGACGCGCCTCCAAGCGGTCGAACGCTCGGGCTCACCTCATCAAGAACGAACAGGGCCAATACGGGACGGCCCGCCTCAGCCGCGGCGACCAACGCCGGATTGTCGTGGAGGCGAAGGTCATCTCGGAAAACGAGCAATGTCGGGGCGTTGGCGGCGGCCTTGGCTGCGAGAGACACGAACACTCCTGAGCGGCGACCGCGCGGTGAGGCGGTGAGCGCATGCTAAAGATTACGTTGAGGAATTGGGCCCGGTTCACCGCCAGCTGCGGCGAGGGGCGCATGCGCTGGCTTTTCATGCTGGCGGATATGGGCGATACGCCTGGCGCAGGCGGCCGCACATTGGCGTTTAAGTCTTGCCGCTCTCTCGCCGCGCTCATCGATTGCGCGTCGGGTGTTCGGTGATTGGCGCGAGCTTTCATGAAGCCAGCGGGCCCAGATCACGTGTGGAGATGACGATGCGCTTGTCAGTCGATGAGATCGCCGCCCTGATTGAAAAGTTCCGAGGACTGCGCGTGGCCTGTGTGGGCGACCTGGTGCTCGATCGATTTGTCTATGGCAGTTCTGATCGGGTTTCGCGCGAGGCGCCGGTGCCAGCGCTGGATGAGCGCCGCCGAACCGCCAATCTAGGCGCAGCGGGCAATGTGGCGCGCAATGTCGCAGCCTTGGGCGGGATCCCGATCCTTTGTGCGACCGTCGGCGACGACCCTGAGGGTCATGAAGTCTCCGCCGCCCTCGCAAACGAAGAGTTCGGCGACGTTGAGCTGGTGACCGCTGCGCGCCGGGCCACACCAACCAAAACCCGCTACGTGGCCAACAATCAGCAGATGCTGTGCGTCAATCGCGATCCGCATGGAGCGATCGGCCCTGAGGTGGAAGAAGGGTTCATTCGCGCTGCTCTGGCTGCGATTGAAAGCGCCCAGGCGGTGATCTTGTCGGACTATGGCCGCGGGGCTGTGACGCCGCGCGTGGCGCGCGCCGTGATCGACGCGTCGAACGCAGCTGGCGTCAAGGTCGTGACAGACCCGCGCGGGCGCGATTTCACGCGCTATGACGGCTCCTACATCGTGAAGCCCAATGCGCAAGAGCTGGGAGAAGAAGCCGGCTTCATCATTGAAGACGACGCAGACAGTGCGCGCGCCTTGGCGCAGGTGGCCCAGCGCCTTCCCGGCGTGGCCCATCTTCTGGTGACGCGCGGCGCGCGCGGTGTCGGGCGCCTGTCACGCGGCGAGAGCGAGGTGGTTTGGTGCGCCTCAGCCGTGCGAGACGTCTATGACGTGTCCGGCGCCGGGGACACCACCATTGCGGCTCTTGGGCTTGGCGTGGCGGCGGGCGCGGATATCGACGCTGCGATTGATGTGGCCAATCGCGCTGCGGGCGTTGTGGTCACGAAAATTGGAACGGCGGTGGTGCGCGGGCGTGAAGTGATCGAGGACGCACGGTCCCAAACGGGCGCAAGCGCCAGCATGGCGACGCTCGAGCAAGCCACCGAAGAGGTGGCGCGCTGGCGCGCGAAGGGACGCCGGATCGGTCTGACGAATGGCTGCTTCGACGTGCTGCATGTCGGCCACTTGACCAGTCTGGAGCGGGCGCGCGCCGCCTGTGATCGACTGGTGGTTGCGATTAACTCCGATGCGTCTGTGCGGCGCTTGAAGGGGGAGGGGCGCCCTATCAATTCCGCCGTTGATCGCGCACGCATGATCGCCGCCCTTTCGCCGGTGGATCTGGTGGTGGAATTTGACGACGACACGGCGATCAAGGTCGTCGAGGCGCTTCAGCCGGAGGTTTATGTCAAGGGCGGCGACTACACGCCTGACGCCTTGCCGGAAGCGGCCAGCGTGCGCGCCTACAATGGTGAGATTTTGATCACCTCGCTCGAGCCGGGCAAGTCCACTACGGACACCCTCAAGAAGCTGTCGCGTCCTAACGATCCAGAAGCATCGGCCAGCTGAGCGCAGCGGTCGATCAGTCCTCAGGGACTTTAAAGATAGGCGACGTGCCCAGCGTGATCACGCCGTCGAGTGGCGGGGCGCGTTGAGATTCGTCAGTCACCAGCGCCGTATGCGCGTTGAGGCGGGCGCGAAAATCCCTAGAAAGGTCGGCGTAGAACAGGTTGATGGCGTTGGGCTTGAACCGTCGGCCCCAGGACCAGGCAGGGCGCAACGAGCGCCGCGTCGGCGCTTCAACCAACAGAACGCCGTCTTGGCACTGGGCGCTCGTTTGGTAGGCGACAGGGGCTGGCGTGACGCCGAGGTCAAGTCCGCTTGCGTTGACCGCGCCCTGATGCAGTCGCGCGGGCGCAAAGTCCTCACTGGGCGCGTTCAGAAGTGGGTTCCAGCACGCCACGGCGCGTCCCACCGTGGCTTCCAGACGGCCGGCGCGATTCCAGACCATCGAGCGCTGACGAAACCGCTCAATCTCGTCCTCATTCGCCGAACGTTGGGCGCCCCACGCGACCACGCAGCGCGCCTCGTCAGCCTGCGCGCACAACTCCAAATGCGTCAGCGGACCTGACCCCTCAAACAGGTCAATCGGCGTGGCCTGATCGATCACGTAGGCCGCGGCCAGGCGGCGCGCCAGGGCGTCGTTGCGCAGGGCGTGCTGCAACAGTCCCAGCACGTGCAGCCCGCCCTGTTCATAGCCGGCAATCACGATGGCGGCGTCGGGATGGGCCTCGGCGACAAAGACCTCAAACGCCCGCGCCACGTCTTCGTAAGCCAGGGCTCGCGCCCGGCGTGCGTCATAGCGATGGGTGAGAGCGCTATAGAGTGAGGCTTGCCGATAGTGAGGGGCCCACACATCGCCAAGACCTTGGAACGGACCAGCGCTTGCAGCCAACACGCCGGAGGTCAGCCGCTCGGTGGGGCGCTCTTGGCTGAGGGCGGCGTTCCATCCCGAACGACCCCAGAACGTCGTTGGGTGAACCAAGAAGACCGCTGCGCGTGTTGGCGAAGGTTCTTGCGGACGTGTCGCCCAGGAGGAGGGGTCGCGATAGTCTGGCGCCAGCGGCGCGGGCGTGGTTTGAAACGGGGTGCGCGGGTCCATCGCTGAGCGAAACAGATTGTCTTGGAACGCGAACACCAAAACGCCGATCAGCGGCGCCAAGATGGCCGCCGCCCAAACAATGGCGCGCGTTCGGCGCAAGGTGCTCATCAGATCTGCTCCACACGGTCGGGTTGAACCCGTGAACGGGCGGTGTCATATCACAGCATGGCGCATGCGCCCGCCGCGGCAAGCGCTGTTCAGCAGGATCGCGGCTGAAGGCCCGCCCTCGTGAGCATACTAAGAGAGCTGCGCAACAGCTTCTTCACCGGCCTGATCGTTATCACGCCGGTCGTTGTGACCATCTGGCTCGTCTATGCGTTCGTCACGTTTGTGGACGCGCGCGTAAAGCCCCTCATTCCGAAAATCTACAACCCAGAAACCTACCTGCCATTCGCCATACCTGGCGTGGGGCTGGTTTTTGCCGTCCTGTTCATCACCATGCTGGGCGCGCTCGCGGCCAATGTTATCGGGCGCTACTTCCTGGGCACGGCTGAGCGCTGGGTGGACCGGGTGCCGCTGGTGCGCTCGATCTATTCAACCCTCAAGCAGCTGGTCGAAACCGTCGCCGCGCAGCGCAACAATTCGTTCAAAGAAGTGGCGCTGGTTGAGTATCCGCGACCAGGTCTTTTTGCGCTGGGATTTGTGACGGCCGGGGCGAAAGGTGAGTTGGCCGCACGGCTCGGAGAAGATTGGGTGGGGGTGTTTATCCCGACAACCCCGAATCCAACGTCCGGCTTTTTGCTGTTTGCCCGTCGCAGCGAAGTTCAGATCCTCGACATGTCGGTGGAGGAGGGCGCCAAGCTGATCATCTCCGGCGGATTGGTAACCCCAGATCTCAGCGTCGAAGAGGGTGATGAGACCGCTGATGACGCATCTGGCGGCGCATCTGGGAACGCTGGCGAGCTGTCGCGTCCAGCAACGCCCGCGTCGCCAACATAGAGCCGCGCTAGCCGGCGCGCAGCAGGGCGACGGCGCGCTCGCGATCAAACAGGTAAAGAAGCGTGCGCAAAGCTGCGCCGCGCGGCGTTTCAAGTTGGGGATCGGTGTCAGCAAAAAGCCGAGCGTCATCGAACGCCATCTCCAAAAGCGCGTCGTGAGCAGGCAACTGGGCGAGGCGATAGTTGGCAATCCCGGCCTGACGGGTGCCCAGCATCTCGCCGGGTCCGCGAAGCTTCCAGTCTTCTTCCGCAATGACAAAGCCATCGTCGGTCGCCCGCATGATGTCGAGCCGCCGGCGCGCGGTCTCGCCGAGCGGCGGTCGATACAGCAAAAGGCATGAAGAGGCCTTGGCGCCACGTCCGACGCGCCCGCGCAGCTGGTGAAGCTGGGCCAGTCCGAAACGCTCGGCGTGCTCGATGATCATCACGGTCGCATCCGGCGCGTCGACGCCGACCTCCACCACCGTCGTGGCGACAAGAACTTGAAGGTCCCCGCGCTTGAAAGCGTCTGCCGTTTCCTCTTTGGCTTGCGCGCTCATGCGCCCGTGCAACAAGCCGACCCGATCCTTGCCAAATTGACCGCACAGCTCGCGCCAGCGTTCCTCAGCGGCCGCCAAGTCGGACACGTCGCTCTCTTCGACCAGCGGACACACCCAGTAGACCTTGTCGCCGCGCTCAATCGCGCGCCCGACGCCCTGCATCACGTCATCGAGCCGCGCGGTTGAGACGGCGCGCGTGTCCACCGGCGTGCGCCCGGGCGGTTTTTCATCCAAGCGCGTCACATCAAGGTCGCCAAAGGAGGCAAGCGTCAGGGTGCGCGGGATCGGCGTCGCCGTCATCACCAGGAGATCGGGCCGGTCGCCCTTGGCCGTCAGACGCAGACGATCCGACACACCGAAGCGATGCTGTTCGTCGATCACGATCAGACCGAGCGCCGCAAACATCACCTCATCTTGGAACAGGGCGTGGGTGCCGCAGACGACATTCAGCGATCCATCAGCCAGGCCGGCCAAGATCTCGCGCCGGCCGGCGCCCTTGTCACGGCCCGTCAGGGCGGCGCAGGTAAGTCCGGCCGCCGAAAGCAGCGGTTCCAATGAGCGCAGGTGCTGGCGCGCCAGGATCTCCGTTGGGGCCATCAGAGCGCACTGGGCGCCGGCCTCAGCGGCGCGCGCCATGGCCAAGGCGGCGACAAAGGTTTTTCCCGCGCCGACGTCGCCCTGCAGCAGCCTGGCCATGCGCCGAGGCGCGCCAAGATCGCGCGAGATTTCCTCCAGGGCGCGGCGCTGGGCTCCGGTGGGTTCATAGGGGGCCGCGTTGAGAACGCGCTGGACAAGCCGCCCGTCGCCGCCGCGCGCGCGCCCTGGCTCGGCCCGTCGGCGTTGCCGCATCAGCGCAAGCGCAAGCTGGTCGGCCAGGAGCTCGTCATAGGCAAGTCGTGAACGCGCCAAGCTGACAGTCGACAGATCAGCCTCAGCTTGGGGCGTGTGGGCGGCCTCTATGGCGGCGCGCCACGCTGGCCAGCCATAGTGCGCCAGCACGGATGCAGAGAGCCACTCGTCAAGGTCCGGCGCCTTGGAGAGGGCGTCAGCGGCGGCCTTGCGCACAACCTTCGCGCTGAGGCCCTGGGTGAGGGGATAGATGGCCTCATAGGCCGGCACGTCGGCGGCCTGCTTGAGGTCAACCACATGATCGGGGTGCAAGATCTGGATCTCGCCGCCAAACCGTTCGACGCGTCCCGACACAATCCGGCGCGATCCTTCCGGCGCCAGACGCCGCAAGTAGTCGGCACGAGCGTGAAACCATGCAAGCGTCAGAAATCCGGTCTCGTCACGGGCGCGAATGCGATAGGGCCGGCGGGGATTGTCAGCCGGCATGTGGGTTTCGATCTCAACCTCGAACGTCTGGATCAGACCGTCCACCGCATTGGCGACGCCTGGCCGGGAACTGCGGTCAATGAGGCCGGACGGCAGATGGAACAAAACGTCGCGCACCATTGGCCCAGCGAGCTTTTCCATGAGAGCGCCGGTCTTCGGACCGATCCCGGTCAGGCTGCGCGCCGGGGTAAAAATGGGGTTGAGAACGTCAGGACGCATAAGGTGGAAACGACCAGCTTGTGGATGCGCCGCGCACGCGCGAGACGCCAAAGATACAACGCACGGCTGACGCGTGGCGCGCGGCGGACTATATGCGAGCGCCAGGAGGACGCCATGACTGATCCACGCAGACGCCGCTTGAAGTTTCGCGCCTGGCGGCGCGGCTTTAAAGAGATGGACCTGATTCTGGGCGGCTTTGCGGACGCGCACCTTGAAACCTTGTCACCGGGCGAGGTGGAGACGTTTGAGTCGCTGTTGGAAGAATCTGATCAGGACATCTACGAATGGATTGTGGGCCGCCAGCCCACGCCAGACGCGCATGACACGGCGCTGTTGGCGCGCCTGCGCGACTTTCATCTGTCAGGCGCATGACCGCCCCCGAGCAGACCAGCGTTTTCGCCTCCACCGGCCCGGTGGGACACGCCGAGGCGGTGGCGCGCGTGGTTCATGGGGCCGGGCGCATCCGCGTGGAGCGCGCGCCTGAGGGCTATGATGCGCTGATTTGCGCTGACGTTCTGTCGCAGCGGGGCGGGCTTGGGCTTTTCATTGCCCGTGATGAACGGCGCATGGAGATGGTGGCGGAGGCCGTCGCGTTCTTTGCGCCGCATGTTGATTTAGTGCGACTGCCGGGATGGGATTGCCAGCCCTATGACCGGGTCAGTCCGAGTGCAGGCGCATCCGCCACACGCACCGCCACCTTGGCGCGCCTGGCGCGCAGGCGCGGCGCGGATGCCGATCAGGCGCCGCTCCTGGTGCTCTCCACAGTCTCGGGCGTATCTCAACGCTGCGCCCCGTCAGAGGTGCTCGCCGCCTCCGGCTATTCGGCGCAGGTCGGCGATGCAGCCCCCCTTGAGCAGCTTCTGGGCTACCTGTCTGAGAACGGCTACCGGCGCGTTGGCGCTGTCTTGGAGCCCGGCGACTATGCGGTGCGCGGCGGCGTGACGGATGTTTTTGCGCCCGGCAGGCCTGAGCCGGTGCGGCTCGACTTTTTCGGTGACACGCTTGAGAGCGTACGCTCGTTTGACCCCGAAACACAGCGTTCAACGGGCAACCTCAGCGCCATCGCCTTCGACCCCGTCAGCGAGGTTCTTCTTAATCCCGACACCATCGCCCGGTTCCGCCGCGCCTTTACGGGCGCCTTTGGCGGCGTGGGTGGCGGCGATCCCGTCTATGAGGCGGTCACGGCGGGCGCGCGGGCCCAAGGCGTTGAGCACTGGCTCAGCTTCTTCTATGAGCGCCTGGAGACTGTGTTTGACGTCGTCGGCTCGCAGGCTCAGGTCTTTTTGGATCACCTGGCTGAACCGGCGTTCCAGGAGCGCGCCAAGACCATTGGCGACTATTACGCAGCCCGCAAGGAGGCCGGACTTGGCGGATCGGGCGCCTTTGCGGCCCCAGCCTATCGGGCGGTGGAACCCCAGGCGCTCTATCTGGGCGAAGGGGAGTGGGCGGCCCAGCTTTCCGCGCGCGACGTGTGCGCCTTTTCCAGCTTCTCCGGCGACGCGGCCGGGGTCAGCGTCGACGCCGGCGCGCGCCCAGGACGAGACTTCGCCGCTGAACGCAAGACTGAGGGCGTAAACGTCTTTGAAGCCGCCGCCGAGCATGTCCGCACCCTGTTGAAGAGCGGGCGCCGCGTGGTGCTGGCCAGCTGGAGTTCTGGAGCCAGCGAGCGGACCGCCGGCGTGTTTGCCGATCACGGACTGGACGCGGTCAGACCCATTACCAATTGGTCGGAGCTGGAAACTCTGCCCAAGTCCATGGTCGCGCGCGCCGTCTTTCCATTGGAGCGCGGGTTTGAAACCGACGCCGTGGCGGTGGTGTCTGAGCAAGACATTCTGGGCGACCGCCTGTCACGACCACGCAAACGTCGGCGCGCCGCCAACTTTATCGCGGAGGCCGGCGTTCTCAGCGTCGGCGACCTGGTGGTGCACGTTGACCACGGGATTGGGCGCTACACCTCGCTGCGCACCATCGTGGTCCAGGACACGGCCCACGATTGCCTAGAGATCGAGTATGCGGGCGCCAGCACGCTGCTTTTACCGGTCGAGAACATCGAGCTGTTGTCGCGCTATGGCGGCGATGAAACCGCAGCGGTTTTAGACAAGCTGGGAGGCGCGGCCTGGCAGGGACGAAAGGCGCGCGCCAAGAAGCGCCTGCGAGACATGGCCGAAGAGTTGATCCGCTTGGCCGCCGCGCGCGCCGTGCGCAAAGCTGATCCGGTTGACGCCGACGCTGGTCTTTATGATGAGTTTGCGTCCCGGTTTCCGTATGCGGAAACGGATGATCAGCTGGCGGCGATTGATGACGTGTTCACCGATCTTGCCAGCGGACGCCCGATGGACCGTCTGATCTGCGGCGACGTGGGGTTTGGCAAAACCGAAGTGGCGCTGAGGGCCGCCTTTGTTGTGGCCATGAGCGGGCGTCAGGTGGCAATTGTGGCGCCCACAACGCTCCTCGCGCGCCAGCACTTCAACACCTTCACCGAACGCTTCCGCGGCTGGCCGGTCAAAGTTGCGCAGCTGTCGCGGCTCGTAACGGCCAAGCAAGCCAGCGAGGTCAAGGAGGGCTTGGCCAGCGGCGCAGTGGACGTTGTTGTGGGCACCCACGCCGTTCTGGCCAAAAGCGTAACGATGAAAGATGTCGGTCTCATCATCATCGACGAAGAGCAACACTTTGGCGTGCGCCACAAGGAGCGCCTCAAGGAGCTGCGCGCCAACGTCAATGTCTTGACGCTGACGGCGACGCCGATCCCGCGCACGCTGCAAATGTCATTGTCCGGCTTGCGCGATCTGTCGATCATCGCCACGCCGCCCATTGATCGGCTGGCGGTGCGCACCACCGTGGCGCCGTTTGATCCGGTGACCGTTCGTGAGGCGCTCCTGCGCGAGCTTTATCGCGGCGGGCAGAGCTTCTTTGTGGTGCCGCGCATCAAGGACCTTGGCGCCGCTGAAGAGTTCCTCAGCGAGCGCGTGCCTGAGGTGCGGTCGATTATTGCGCACGGCCAAATGTCGCCGAGCGAACTAGAAGACCGGATCAACACCTTCTACGAGGGCCGGGCTGATGTTCTCCTGTCCACTCCCATTGTGGAATCAGGCCTCGATATTCCCACCGCGAACACGCTGATTGTCCACCGCGCCGACATGTTTGGTCTGGCCCAGCTCTACCAGCTGCGCGGACGCGTCGGGCGTTCAAAAACCCGCGCCTACGCCTACCTGACGGTGCCGGCCGACTTTAGAATCACACCCGCCGCAGAACGCCGGCTGGAGGTCTTGCAATCGCTCGACACTCTTGGCGCGGGATTCACGCTGGCAAGTCACGACTTGGACCTGCGTGGCGGCGGCAATCTCCTCGGCGAGGAACAGTCAGGCCACATTCGCGACGTTGGCGTTGAGTTGTTCCAGTCCATGCTGGAAGAAGCTGTTGCGACACTGCGAGACGACCCAGACGCCTCGACCGAGAACGAGCCCTGGTCGCCGCAGATCAATGTCGGCGCATCGATCCTCATTCCTGAGACCTATGTCCCAGACCTCGATCTCAGGCTGGGTCTCTACCGCCGGCTTGCCAGCTTGGACACGCACGAGGCCCGCGAGGGCTTTGCCGCTGAGTTGATCGACCGATTTGGGCCGCTTCCGGACGAAGTCGAACATCTGATGAGCCTCCTGCACGTCAAGGCGCTCTGCCGCCAGGCGGGCGTTGCCAAGCTTGACGTGGGAGAGAAGGGGGCCGTGGCTCAGTTTCGGCCTGGAGCTGTGCCTGACCCGGCGCCCCTGATCGCGCTCATCGCCAACCGTCCGGCCCAATTCAAGCTGCGGCCGGATGAGCGCCTGTTTATGCGTGGCGATTGGCCAACGCCGTCCGCGCGCTTGAAGGGGGCGCGCAACGCCATGGCGCATGTGGTGCGCGCGGTGGCGCCAACCGACCTTGAGACGCAAGCAGACCCCACCGCCCAATAGCCGTCTCAGGCGGCGGTGTTGCTAAGAGGCGAAGGCGCGCTGTTCAAACGCCCGCGCCGCGCGGGCCAAAAGCAGGCGCCCGCGCTGTTCGTCCTCGCGTTCGGCCACGACGGTTGAGACGCGCAGCTGGAACGAATCGCCAAAGATGCCGCCGTCGAAAGCGGTGCATTCTGAGATCGCCTCAATCCGTTGAGCTGCGGCCTGGCCCGCCGCGCGATCGGTGCCGGGCATAGCAACAGCGAACACGCCCGGTTCTAGAGCGCAGGCGAGATCTTCGGCGCGCACCAGATGGCGCAACATCGAAGCGAGCTGTTCGTACGCCCGCGCGCCCGCCGCGTCATCGACGTCATCGGGCGGTTCGGCGCGGGCGATCAAAATCGACAAGGGGCGATCAATCGCGCGCGCGCGATCGACCATGTTTTCAAGGTGCTCACTGAAGAATCGGACTGTCGCCAGGCCAGTTTTTGCGTCGATCGCCGATGGGGCGCGCGCCTGCGAAAACACGGCCTTGACCTGTTCGCGCCGACGTCTCTCTCGCGCGAGCGATAAGACGCGCGCGGCCATCTCCTTGCACGCCGCCGTGTGGGCAAGAATGTCGCTCACCCCGCGTGCAAACGCCTCGTCGGCGTCTTTGAACGTGTCGATGTCCACAAACAAGAGCGCTGGGACATGGTGCAGACGGGTGTTGCGCCGCAGAGCCGCGCAGACGGTGAACGCTGGCTCGTTGCCGTCAATGGCGTTGGCGACAAGCGCGTCAAAATCGCTGTCGTGCAGATAATCAAACGCGGTGAACGAAGAGAACGAAGCGGTCACGTGCGCGCCCGCGTCCGTCAGGGCGCGATTGAGTGCCAGAAACTGAGGCGAGGCGTCTCCAATGAAGAGCACGCGCGGGGCGTGAAACGCAGCTGCGTCGAGTTCAATGTCCACAATCGCGCCGCGCGCAGCCATGGTGCGGGCGCGCAGACGCGCCTCGTCTTCCATGATGGCCAATCGCACCACCAGCTGCGCGCGTGCGGCGATCTGCGTGGCGTGCACAGGTGCGCGCAAGACCGCGTCAATATGGGGCGAGGCGCCCGCCGCGTCGGGCGCGGCGACAGCGATGACAGCCAAAAGGCGAGGAGCAGCAGCGGTTTTAAGGCGCTGAGCAAATTCTGCGATGGATTCAAGGGAGCGTTCAGGCGCGTGAATGACAACGGCGTCGAAGGCGCCGCGTCCGGCCAGAGAGCACGCGGCGCCGTCTCCGGCCGCCGTCTTGGTTGCAAAGCCAAGCTCGGATAAGCGGGCTGAAACGCCGCCTGCAGCCTGGGCCGTGTCCGCCACGACGAGCAACCGCGCTGAAAATGCCATCTCGCCGCTCCTCGACGCGCACAAGGAGTGAGTCGCGGTCGACGTTGCAGCGTACCAAGTCTGGCAAGCCGACGTCGACCACGTCCTTGCGCGTTCATCGGCGGTTCAGCGCAAGGACTGTACCGTTCGATCATCGTCTGGCGTGTGCTTTTCCCGTCCCTCGCACACACGCCCGGCGCGCGTCCTCGCAAGACGCGAGTGGATGCGCCGGTCAACTTCGGTTGGCTGGCGCATTTGCGCGTCTGGCTCTGGCTTGGTTGGCGCGGGGCGAAGAGGTCCGCAGCGCTTTCAGACAAGCCGTAGTCTGCGTTGCTGGTGTGCGGCCAATGTCTCTAAGCACGGGACCTTTTGCGACCGGCGACGCATGTTAGTCTGCGTTGCGTCTAAACTGCACCGCCGATGCGGCGATCACAAAGGTGAGGACCAGTTCGTCTCATGACCGGCCCGCCGAACCCGCCCGCGTCCCCTCCGAGCTTCTCTGTGGGCTTGGTGTTCCGAATCATAGTGCGCGCGGTCAGTCGCTTCATGGGACGCGACATCATGCTGTTTGCCGGCGGCGTGTCCTATTTTGGGTTGCTGGCGGTGTTTCCCGCTCTGATCGTTGGGGTGGCGGTTTATGGAGCGCTGACCAGCCCAGCCGAAGCCGAGGCCCAGGTCGCCGCCCTGGCGCGCATTCTGCCCACCGACGCCAACACGCTGGTGATGGGCCAGTTGCAGCGCGTTTCCCAGTCGCCGATTAGCGTTCTGTCCGGCCAAGGGCTGATTGCTCTGTTCGTGGCGGCCTATGGGTCAACGCGCGGGGTCAAGGCCCTGATCGCCGGCCTCAATCGCATCAGCGAAGACGAAGACGTGCGCAACGTCTTTCACTTCAACATGTTTGCCGCCGGGGTCACGCTTCTGGCGGTTGTGGGCATCTTTGCCGCCAACGCCGTGGCGCTGGCGGTGCGCATTGCGGTCAACCGCTTGTCGATCACGCTGGGGGACACTGAGCGCCTGGCGTCGAGCCAGTGGATCTGGGCCGCTTTGGGCATGTTCGCCGGCGTGATGCTGCTTTATCGCTACGCCATGGCGCGCAGCCGGGTGCGCTGGCGCGCCTGTTCGATCGCAGCCAGCATTGCGACAGGGGCTTGGCTGACCGCGACCTGGTTTCTTTCCAACTACGCGGTCAACATGGCGGCCATTTCAGCAACCTATGGCTCGCTTGGCGCGGTCGTGGTTCTCCTCATCTGGATCTACCTAACCGCCTATAGCGTGTTCTTCGGCGCCGCCTTGGCGTTGGAAATCCAAGCTGCAATTGAACCTGAGCTTGAGGACGCGATTGCGACCTGAGGAGCCTTTTCTCCGCCGCAGTGAGGGCGTAGAAGGAAACGAGAAGCGGTAATTGAACATGTTTATCGAAGGTGATCTGATCGATGGCTGAGAAAGTTTATCCCGATGCAGGGCAAGCGCTTGACGGACTATTGTTCGACGGCATGCACATCGCGGCGGGCGGCTTTGGTCTGTGCGGCATTCCCGAAAACCTGATCACCGCGATTCGAGACGCCGGCGTGAAAGACCTCACATTCTATTCAAACAATTGCGGCGTTGACGATTTCGGTCTCGGGATTTTGCTCCGGGAGCGACGCATCAAGAAGATGGTGTCTTCGTACGTCGGCGAGAACGCCGAATTTGAACGTCAGTACCTGGCCAACGAATTGGAGCTTGAGTTCAATCCGCAAGGCACGCTGGCTGAACGGATGCGTGCGGGCGGGGCGGGCATTCCAGGCTTTTACACCAAGACGGGCGTCGGCACCCTGATTGCCGAGGGCAAAGAGCATAAGGAATTCGACGGCGAGACGTACATCCTAGAGCGGGGCATTCGCACGGACCTCTCGATCGTCAAGGCCTGGAAGGGCGACGCGCAGGGCAACCTGATCTATCGCAAGACGGCGCGCAATTTTAACCCGATGGCGGCGACCTGCGGCGCCGTCACGATCGCCGAAGTTGAAGAGATCGTGCCCGTGGGCGCGCTTGATCCCGACGCCATCCATACGCCTGGCATCTTTGTGCAGCGCTTGATTCAGGGTGAGCACGAGAAACGCATTGAACGGCGGACCGTTCGAAAGTCAGAGGAGGCTGCCTAATGAACACGCGCCAGGATCTGGATCGACTGTTGAGCCTATTTGACGATGAGAGCGTCTTGAACATTCCCGCCGAGGCGGCCGGAGAGTTGGGTCTCGACGGCGAATTGCCCTTAGCCATGCGGGCCCTGGGCTGGCGTTGCGAACCGCGGGTCAATGAGGCCGGCAAACCCGTCTATCGCCTCCAGAAGGTGAGCGCTGACGAGACCACGCCGCGGCCTTGGACGCGCGACGAGATGGCCAAGCGCGCCGCTCAGGAGTTGGAAGACGGCTTCTACGTCAATCTGGGCATCGGCATTCCGACCCTGGTGGCCAACTACATCCCCGACGGCGTGGACGTCACCTTGCAGTCTGAGAACGGCATGCTGGGCATGGGGCCATTCCCGCACGAAGATGAAATTGACGCCGACCTCATTAACGCCGGCAAGCAAACGATCACTGAACTGGACCGGACGTCCTATTTCTCGTCAGCAGACAGCTTTGGCATGATCCGCGGCGGCCATATCGACTTGTCGATCCTGGGCGCCATGGAGGTCGCCGAGAACGGCGATCTGGCGAACTGGATGATCCCTGGTAAGATGGTCAAGGGCATGGGCGGGGCGATGGATCTGGTGGCCGGCGTCAAGCGCGTGGTGGTGGTGATGGACCACACCAATAAGGCTGGCGAGTCCAAGTTGCTTGAAGCCTGCACTCTGCCTTTGACGGGGCGCGGCGTCGTTGACCGGGTGATCACGGGCCTGGGCGTGTTCGACGTGACGCCGGACGGGTTTGTGGTCGTTGAGTTGGCGCCGGGCGTGACCTTTGCCGATGTGAAGGCGGCGACCATCGGGCGCATTCATGAGCGGCGAGAGGTCGTCGCGGCTGAGTAGTCGACGATCGATATTTTATTGTTTCGTTAACTTGATTACTTAGAGTTTTTGTAAAGAGCGCCAGCTTATCTTCGCGGTCTACCGTGAGGGCAAGAGCCGATGCGCTTTTTCAAGAGAACAGATGGATCGGTCATGCCGATCGCTGCGATTGTCCTGCCGACCATCGCCATGATGATCCTCGGCGTCATGGACATGGCGCGCATGTCTGGATCCAAGGGTGGCCTCCAAGACGCCCTGGATTCGGCGATCTTGGCCGCAGCGCGTATTCCGGGCATCGACGACGCCGAACGCACCGCCATTGCGAACCAGTACCTGCAGACCAACCTCAACGCCAATCTGCGCAACGTCACAGTTACGATTACCACTTCAGGCACGAACAAGAAGGTGATGTCGGGCACGGCCAGCGCGGACGTGCCGATGATCGCAGGTCCAATGCTTGGCTTTGAAACTGCCAAGATCAACGCCTATGCGGAAGTGGAAGCAGCGGTGGAGAGCCGCCTAGAGCTGGCGCTCGTGCTCGATACGACGGGCTCCATGCAGGGCGCAAAGATGCAGACGCTTAAGACGGCCGCCCGTGATCTCGTTGAATCAATCATGGACGAAGACCTCGTCAAGGTCTCGGTGGTGCCGTTTGCCGAGTATGTGAATGTCGGCAAAACTCATCGCAACCATCCTGGAATTGATGTGCCGCCCGATGAGCCAGGCAAGCGCAAGTGTGAGACCCGCGACCGGAACGAGCGCTACAACTGTCGCACCGTGCCCAGCACGTGCTGGAACGACGGCGTGTCGCGTCCCTGCACCAGGCAGGTCTGTGACACGCGCAAGATCGGCGAGCGTGAGCATTGCTGGATGGACGGTCGCAAGATTTGGAATGGCTGTGTCGGATCGCGCGAGGCTCCTCGCAACACCGACTTGCGTTTCCACACCAGCGAAGTTCCTGGCCTGATGAACCAGTGGTGCAACAATCCACTGACCCGCCTGACCGAAAAGAGCGCCACAGTGACCTCCGCCATCAATGGTCTCAGCACTGGCGCGAACACCTATGTTCCCACCGGTCTGATTTGGGGCTGGCGGACCCTGTCGCCCGGCTATCCGTTCCCGGACGGCGCGACGCCCACCAATGACCCCAGCAAGCCCAAGGTGATGAAGGCCATCGTCCTCATGACCGACGGCGCCAACACCAAATCCAAGCGCAACAACAGCGGTTGGCATTCAGGCAATAAGCGGGCTGATGCGGACCGGGTGCTGACCGACCTGTGCGCCAACGTGAAGGCCGACGACATCGATCTCAACACCATCGCTTTTGAGGTCACGGACGCAGGGACCAAGGCTCTGCTGACGGGCTGCGCCTCCTCGGCCGATCATGCCTATGACGCCGATGACGCTGGCAGCTTAAAGTTGGCGTTCGCTGAAATTGCGCAAAAGCTGACGGTGTTGAAGTTGTCGCGCTAAACGCGGGCACTCCGGTCGACGGCAGAGTGGGGCCTAGCGCCGCCACGGGCGCCGTCACTGGGGGGCGGGGCAGGGGCCGCTCTATCCCCGCATGTCCCGTTTTCCTGGGGTGATAGTC
>CAYGQB010000004.1:0-39693 GCA_964351895.1 uncultured Caulobacterales bacterium | reverse complement strand
CACTGATACTGCGGGCGCCAGCGTCAGCGTTGCAGTCATCGCGGCCGCATTGAGCCTTCTGGCCGTCGCGGGCCCAGTGGGGCTGGCGTGGGTTGCGTTTGGCCTGCTTACGCGTTCGCCCCCGAGATTACCCGCCCCATTGCCCGCGACACTGAATGCCGCCTTGACGCCTGGCGCGCCGGAGTCTCAAGCGGGTCAAGCGCAAGCCGGCGATCCGGACGCGGGCGCGGTCCCTAAGGCGGGCATGGTCGGCGAGGGCGAAGCTGGCGCGGCCCGCAAGGTGGGACGCGAAGGGCTGCGCGGCCTGGCCGACACCTTGCGCGCCTTTGCCGCTGAGCTGCTCGAGCCGCACGCCTTGGCTGAAACCAGTCGGCTGGAGGCGGCGCTGGAGGCCGGGGATGTTTCGATCCACGCGCGCGAGTTTTGCGACGCCTTCGCCTTCTTCGGCGTCGACGTCGACGCGTCTGCTTCAGCGCCCGTGGTTGGTCTGGTGTTTGAAGATCGCGCCCAGGCTCTGGCCTTGATCAAGGCCTGGCGGGTGCATTACGCGGCCGTGCGCCCGGCGCTTGCCGCGCCCGACCTGGTCGCGCACCGCGCGCACTTTGATCAGGCCGCCCTGCTTCTTGACCGCATCGAGGCGGGCGCCCGCTAGCGTGGAAACGTGCGCTCGGCGGCCGACGGCACGTCCTGAACATCGTCGAACGGCGGTTTTTCAAACAGATTTGGATCGGCCAGGTAGGCCAGGAACAGGTCGGTGACATCGTCACCCCAGAACAGCTGATCGTCGACGGCGAACGTGGGCACGCCATAGACGCCGCGATCGATGGCCGCCGTGGTGTTGGCGCGCAGTTCCTCTTTGACCTCCGGATCGCCAATCGCCGCGTCCAGATCGCTGATCCCCAGCTTGGCGGCCAAATCCCGGATCGAGTCCATCTCTTGGCCGTCGCGTCCTTCGCCCCAAACATGCGTGTAGACGATGCGCACCGCCTCCACGCTGGCCCCCGCCGCCAAGGTCAGGCGCAACAGCGCCAGCGGATTGAACGGGTGGCGCGGCGGGCCGGCGAAGGCCAGATCGCGCTGATGCGCCAGCCAGCGGGTGTAGAGCGCGGTTTGCCGGCGCTTGGCGGGAATTTCCGCCGGCCCCTTCTGGCCCCAGTGATTGAGCAGGGCGGCAAACAGAACCGGGCGCGGCTGAACGGCGACATCGCGTGGCAATTCGGCGAAACGAGCCAGCTGGAGATAGGGATAGGGGGAGACATAGTCGAAGTACCAATCGACGGTGCGCATCTTCGCTTCGTCCTTTCTTTTGTCGACCCCGCGCGGCAAACGGCTTTCGCTCCGGCTGGCAACGGAGTAGAGCACACCTCATTCGCACTCGCACAATACTGATGAGGTCTGAGCCCATGTCCGTGCGCATCGCCGTTTTGGGCGCCACCGGCGTCGTTGGCAAAGAAATGTTGGACATCCTGGAGGAGCGTCAGTTCCCCGCCAGTGACGTGTACGCCTTGGCGTCGCGTCGTTCGATTGGCGTTGAGGTGTCCTACGGCTCGAAAATTCTACGCTGCAAGGACGTGGAGACCTTCGATTTTACGAAGACCGATCTGGTGCTGATGGCGGCGGGCAGCGACACGGCGCGCGCCTGGGCCCCCAAAATTGTCGCCGCCGGCGCTCTTGTGATCGACAATTCATCGGCGTTTCGCATGGAAGCGGACGTGCCGCTGATCGTGCCCGAAGTGAACGCAGACGCCATCGACAAGCTGGGACCGCGCGGCATCATCGCCAATCCCAATTGCTCCACGGCCCAGCTGGTGATCGCGCTCAAGCCCCTGCATGACCGGGCCGGCGTGCGCCGCGTCGTGGTGTCGACCTACCAGTCGGTGTCCGGGGCGGGCAAGGAGGCCATGGACGAGCTATGGACCCAAACGCGCGGCATTTTTGTCAATGATCCGATCGAGAAAACCCACTTCACCAAGCAGATCGCCTTCAATGTCATCCCCCACATCGACACCTTCATGGAGGACGGCTCCACCCGCGAAGAGTGGAAGATGATGGCCGAGACCAAGAAGATCCTTGATCCCAAAATCAAGCTGACGGCGACCTGCGTGCGGGTGCCGGTGTTTGTCGGTCACTCAGAGGCGGTGACGGTTGAGCTGGAGCGTCCGCTGGAAGCCGACGAGGCCCGTGAGCTGTTGCGCGAAAGCCCCGGCTTGCTGGTGGTCGATAAGGCCGAGGACGAGGGCTATGTGACGCCGGTTGAGTGCGTCGGCGATTTTGCCACCTACGTCAGCCGCATTCGCACCGACCCGACCGTGGAACACGGTCTGAGCATGTGGGTGGTCTCAGACAATCTGCGCAAGGGCGCAGCCCTCAACGCCGTGCAGATCGCCGAACTTCTGGTCAATCGCGGACGACTGTCGGCGGCCGTATAGCGCGCTCTGCACGCAAGCTTGGCCGGCGGGGCGAGGGGACAGGCCATGGCAAATGAAATTGTCACCCCGGCGCCGGGCGGCGGGGCGGTCAAGGCCATGGTGGACCCCCTTGCGGGCGCCGGCGCCAATACCAGTCCAGACCCGCGCGGCCTGGCCGCCGCCGTGGGCGCGTACGCCCTGTGGGGGCTGTTGCCCCTCTACTTGAAACAGCTTGGATCCACTCCTCCGGTCGAGGTGCTGGCTCACCGCGCCCTGTGGTCCATTCTCTTCGTGGGCGCGCCCTTGCTGCTGGCCGGGCGTCTGGGCGGGGCGTTGGCGGCGCTGCGCCAGCCGCGCATTCTGGCTGTGCTGACGCTCTCAGCCACGCTGATGGCCGCCAATTGGCTGGTCTATATCTGGGCGGTCAGCGTGGAGCGCGTGCTTGACGCCAGCTTGGCCTATTTCATTGGCCCGCTGGTGAATGTCGTGGTGGGGCGGTTTGCGCTCGGTGAAAGCTTGACGCGCGGTCAGTGGATCGCGGTGGGCCTGGCGGCGGCTGGGGTCGTCAACCAGACAGCGGCGACGGGCGGCCTGCCGGTGGTCTCGCTCTTTTTGGCGCTCAGCTTTGTCGTCTACGGCTTGTTACGTCGCCGGCTGCCTGTGGCGGCGGGTCAGGGCCTCTTGATCGAGACCTTGGTGATGGCGCCGGTGATGGTGACGATCCTGCTGGTCGCCGCGCCAGACGGCGGCGCCTTCATGTCGGGCGATCCGGTCCTGTCCGGCCTCTTGGTCCTGGCCGGCGCCGTGACGGCCGCGCCGCTGGTGCTCTACGCCGTGGCGGCCGGTCGCATTCGCTTTTCTACGCTTGGGATTTTGCAGTTCATCGGTCCGTCGCTTCAGTTCATGGTCGCGCTGGCCTATGGCGAGCGTGTCGCGGCGGCGTCGTGGGCGACGTTCGGCCTCATTTGGGTTGCATTGATCGTGTTTACCATTGACGGCCTGACGCAAGAGCGGGCGCGGGCCCGACTGAGCGCGAACCTGAAGGCGCAAACGCAGGGACAGCCGACCCAGGGACAATCGACGCAGGGACAATCGACAGGGGGACAACCGACGACATGAGCGCCGATGACCGCATCTTCTACGCCATTGGCGACGTGCACGGGGAGCGCGACAAGCTTGCCGCTCTTCATGCGCGCGTGCGGGACCACCATGACCAGGCGCATGCCGGCAAGGGTGGGGTTCTGGTGCACCTGGGCGACTATGTCGACCGCGGCCCGGACAGCCACGGCGTTGTCTCCGACCTCATGGCCTTGTGCGCAAACCCATGGCCGAACTTTGAGATTCTGGCCCTCAAGGGCAATCACGAAGAGCTGATGCTCAAGGCGCTCGACGATCCAGACGGGCCGCGCACCGAGACCTGGTTTGAAAACGGCGGCGCCTCGACCCTGCGCAGCTACGCTGCAGCGGCTGATCCGGCGCTCCTGGCCAAGGGCGCCGACGAGTGGCC
This sequence comes from uncultured Caulobacterales bacterium, assembly GCA_964351895.1. GTDB lineage: Bacteria > Pseudomonadota > Alphaproteobacteria > Caulobacterales > Maricaulaceae > CAYGQB01. Next base: position 35,778 of record CAYGQB010000004.1, on the reverse strand, counting down.
GGCCCTGGTCGCGCGCGATCACATCATGTGGCTGGTGGACCGGCCGACGATGCATTGGGCGACGCGGCGCGGCTATGTGTTCGTGCACGCCGGCATCGACCCGAAACGCTTTCCCCACTGCGAGGACGCGGTGCGGATGTGGACGCGCACGCCGGCCTTTCTGGACCCCAGCTTGTGGCCGGATCGCCCTGAACTGTTTGACGTCGTCGTGGTGCATGGCCATACGCCAACTGAGACGCTGGAGGCGGAAATCCTCGACCAGCGGATCAATGTCGACACCGGCGCCGCCTATGGCGGCAAGCTGACGGCCGTGGCCCTGGCGCCGCGCCTCGCCCCAGTACTGATCAGCGTCGACTGAGCGGGGTGCGCCACCGGGCGCGCCACCCCCTAGGGCAAGGCGCGTCTCCAGAGCGTTTTCGCCTTCGGCGGAAACGCTCCCCCGGGCAAGGCCCGTCGGCCGATTAGGCCGCCCCCGCGGAGGCTGCCGCCCCGGAGTCTGCTGGGCACGCCGGCACGCCGTGAGCGAAAAGAAGCCGACGACCGATTCCGTCAAAGACGGAAGCGGTCTAATCTGTGATTTGATCGAACATGATGGTGCGCCCGTCCGGGTCGGTGACCATGAAATGGGTCGGGCCGGTCTCGCCGCTGGTGGGGTGGGTGATCTGGACGCCCGCCGCCTGCGCCTTGGCTTCAGCCGCGCGCGCGTCCTTCGGCACGATGGTGATCATGTCGGCGGGAAACATGCCCTGGTAGAGGCCGAGCCGCGCCCCGTCTCGCTCCATCATGCACCACATTTGCTCCGGCCCGCCGCACTCCAACGCAAAGCCGAGCTTTTCATAGAAGGCGATGGAAACGGCGAGATCGGTGACCGCAAGGGCGGGATAGAGGAACCCGGCGGCGGGAGGCGGTGCGGACATGTGTGGCTCCTGTTCACGTGGTGGAGAGACAAGCATAGGCGGTTTTAATCAGGCCAAGCGCGCGCTGGTCCGGCATCAGCGTGCCGTCCTGGCGCGTCATCAGGTAGGCCGCCGTCAGGCCCCGGTCTGGATCTGCGATCACGGCGGAGCCGCCAAAGCCGGCGTGGCCAACCGCGTTCGGGCCAGGCCCAAAGGCGCCGCCCTTGTTGCGATAGAACCCGGCGGCAAAGGAGACATCAAACGGCACCACGCGGTCTGGGCCGGTGACGCGTTCGGCCAGGGCCTTGTCGATGGTGGCGGGGCTGATCAGCTGGCGCGCGCCCAGCTTGCCGGCGCGGGCGAGGGGCTGCACGGCGCTGGCCAGGGCGGGCGCGGTTGCAACGCCGGCGGCCGACGGCGTCCCCATCACCAGCCACGGGGCCTGGAGGCGGCGCCCGGGCGCGTACCACTTGGTCAAGAAGGCCGCGCGTGTTTGCGCGTTCAGCTCGCCAAAGTCGGGCAAGCGCTTGGGCAGCTGCAGCGTCGCCACACGGGCGTGTTCGGCTTCCGGCAAGCCCAGCCAGACGTCAAGCGGCGCAGGGCCGCCGTGCGCGGCCGGGGCGCAGATGTCGGCGCGTAAGATCTCACCCACGCTGCGACCGGCGGCGCGCCGCACCGTCTCGCCCACGAGATACCCCCAAGTGATCGGGTGATAGCCCGACCCTTCGCCCAGCGGCCACATCGGCGCCTCGCGGGCCAGCCGCGCGCAGGTCGCGTCCCAGTCAAGCCACGCCTCAGGCGACCAATCTTCAGCCAGCCCTGGCAGTCCCGCCTGGTGCGAGAGGGCCTGTTCCAGCGTCACGCCGGCCTTGCCGGCCTGCGCGAAGTCCGGCCACAGGGCGCTCAGCGGCGTCTCATAGGACAGCACGCCGCGATCCACGAGCAGCGCCACCACGACGCTGGCGACGATCTTGGAGCAGGAAAACATCTGCGTCAGCGTGGTGTCGCTGAAGGCGGTGTCGCCGCCTGGCGCTGTGGGCCCGGCGCGCAGATCGACAACGGTGCGCCCGTGCACCTGAACCGCAAAGGCGGCGGCGATCTCCGGGCCGGCGGACATGTGGGCGATAAAGGCGTCGCGCACCGGTTCAAACCCGGCGGCCACGTGTCCCGTGGGTGCGAAAGGGGCGGAGAGAGATGAGGTCTCAGACATGCGCGCCACAGTGCCTGCGCTCGACGATCGCGCGCAAGTCGCCTGCACTCGACGATAGCGCGCAAGTCGCCTGCACTCGACTATCGCGCGCAAGTCGCCTGCGCGTGGCGCGTTTGGGATGCGCAGGTTCGACAGGGCGGCGGCCCTGTGCTTCGATGCGCCCGCTTCAGGGCGGCGCAATTGGGGACGCCGCCGATTTGTAAGCCCGGGTGCAAGTCCGAGTGCAAGCCCATGGGCAAGCCAGAGTGCAAGAGAGGGTCTTCATGCCGAAGTTGAACGCCATTCCAGCAGCGCTTGTCGCCGCCAGCGCCGCTTTCGCCTTTGGCGGATCCGCCGCGGCCGACGACCCGTCCTTCCGCTATTGTGAAGCCGGCTACGTGAACCAGGACGTGGGCCTGTCAGGCGAGTCCTCGACCGCCAACTTCACCGCCGCGCTGTCGTCGGACGCCGGTTCAGGCTTTCGCGGCGCCTGCACCTTGGCGCTTCTCGGCGGCCTGTTCGTGCACGGCGAGTACAGCCAGGCGGAGTTTGACGTGGACGCGGCCTTGTCCGGCAATATCCAGGGCGCGCTGGAAGGCGGGGTCGACACGTCGGCGCTGCGCATTGGCGGCGGCCTGGCCGTGGATATCCCGTTCCTGGCGCTCGGCGGCTACGGCCAGGTCAGCTACACGCACGTGGAGTATGACGGCGACCTGACCGAGGTGGTGACCGCCGCCCAGGCGGCTGCGGCGACGGCCGTGATCGACACCGACGACAGCGGCTTTGACCTGGAGGTCGGCGCGCGCGGACTGGTCTTTGAGAATCTCGATCTGGGCGGGTTCATACGCTACACCTCGGTGGGAGCGCTCAAGGTGCCGGCCAACTTTGCCGAAGTTGAAAACGACGACGACATTCTGGTTGGCGCCCAGGCCGCCTTGCGGGTGCTGGGGCCGGTGTGGGTGACCGGGCGCTATGAGCTGGGTGAAACCGACTCGCTCTTTGTCGGCGTGCGCGCGGCGTTCTAGAGCCCTAGAACACGATCTCCATGGCCAGGCCGCGCCCATCCCTGGTGGCGGCCCCGTCTAACGTGTTGTGGGCGACGCCGGCGTGAAGGTCGCGCGCGACCAGCATCAGAACGGCCGCGTCCAAGATGTCGTCCGGCGCGGCCTGCGCGCGGCGGAGGCTTGGCGCAGCGAGGGCGGCAAGATCGACCCCCGCCGCCTGAAGCAGCGCCTGGCGCTCGTCACGTCCCGCACGCGTGCGCTTGGGATGGGAAAGGGGCGCGAGAGGCCGCGCCCCCAACGACGCCTCATACGACGCCTCCAACGACGCCTCCAATGACGCATCCGGCGCGGCGCGGCGCGCGAACGCCAATTCAGGGTGGGCTTCACGCACGCGCGCTTGCAGCTGGGGCGTCATCACGGCGTCCAGCTCGCGCAGCTTCGGCAGGAGGTGAAACGCCTGGCGGGACAGGCCCGGTCCGCCGCCGCTTCGATTGAGCATTAAGGCTTCAGCGTAGGTGTGGGCCGCCAGTGTGGCGCGCGCGGGGGCCGAGAACACGCTGGAGCGGCGCGGCCCCAAGAGCGCGCGCGCGGCTCGTTCACACGCCCGCCCGCCCGGTTCTGCGACGTCCAGAAGACCAATCGGCATGTCGACGGCGATCTGATCCGGTGCGTCGGGCGCCACAAGCAGGTCCGCCAGGCGCGGCCACAGCTCCACGCTCACAGGCGACAGGCGCCCGCGCGCCGGGGCAGTGACCACGATCCAGCCGCCGCGCGCCCCGTCAATGCCGGCGACCCGACCCGGACCAGCGGACCGGGGGAGGGGCGCCGTCATGGACACGTCAGATTGCGCACGGTCGCTGGCGCGCCGGCGCGCAGGAGGGCCGGGGCGGTCAGCTCGTCTGGCTGGGGAGACGCGGCGCTGGCGTCGATGGCGGCTGTGATGTCGCCCACCGCGCCGGCCAAGGCGTCCTCGACGGGTTCGGCCATGATCCGACGGCCCAAGAACCGCGCCGCCAGCGCGTCGCCCACCCCGTGCGGCGCGCGCGCACGGGCTGGCGCGGCGGCAAACCAGGCTGCGTCGGCGTCGACATAGGCCGCCCCGAGCATCGGCCCGTCCACAACCGAGGTGATCACACAGGCGCGACCGAGCGCGGCGCCGGCTTGGCGCGCGCCATCAACCTCGCCGGCGGCAAGGCCAGTGAGGCGTTCAGCTTCCCAGGCATTGGGAAACACCAGAGCGGCGCGCGGGATCAGGAGCGCGGCAATGGCTTCGGCCACCTCCGGCGCGACATAGAGACCGGTCGCCGCATCGCCCATGACCGGGTCCACCCACAGCGGCCAGGCCGGGTCAATCGCATCGACAAGCGCGCGCACCTGGTCGGCGCTGGAGAAGTAGCCGGTCAGCACGATTACCGGGCCGCTAAGCCGTGGATGCTGGCGCGCGCCCTCCAAGACGCTGGCCAAGGTGGTCGCCGAAACGGGTCCGCCGCCGGGCGCTCCCCAGCCCGGATGTCGGCCCAGAGTGCAGGTGGCGGCCGTGCAGGTTTCCACCCCAAGGCCCGCCAGCGCCGGCTCGATGGCGCCCAATCCCACCCGCGACGCGGCGACCCGCGAGGAGATGGCAAGAACGGTTGTATTCATAGGCCGAACTCCATCATGTTGACGCCTCACCTAGCATGGCGCGTCGCCCCGGGGGCGACTGACGCGCCCGTCTGCGTCTCCACCCGCGCAAGGCGGGTCCCGATTGAAGGAAGCTCCCATGTCCGCCGCACGCCTGCGCCGATCTGTTCTCTTCGTTCCTGGCTCAAACGCACGCGCCCTGGACAAGGCGCGCACGCTGAACGCCGACGCGGTGATCATCGATCTGGAAGACGCCGTGGCGCCAGACGCTAAGGCGGACGCGCGCGCGGCGGCGCGTGACGCCGTGGCGGCGGGCTTTGCCGCTGGACATGTGGTCGTCCGCGTCAATGGTCTGCACACTGATGAGGGCTTGCTGGACCTTGAGGCCATTGCACCCAGCGGGGCCAATGCGATCTTGATCCCGAAGGTCGATGCGGCCGACGAAATCGACCGGCTGTGTGCGGTTCTCGATGCAGCGCGCGCCCCGCGCGGCCTCGCGCTGTGGGCCATGATCGAGACCGCCCGCGGGATCATGAACGTGGCTGAGATTGCCGAACGCGGCGCGCGCCGGCGCCTGTCGGCTCTGGTCGTCGGAGCCAATGATCTGTGCCAAGATCTAGAGTGTACGCCAGGCGTGGATCGCGCCCACCTGACGCCCGCTCTGATGAGCGTGGTCACGGCCGCCCGCGCCTTTGGCTTGACCGCGCTGGACAGCGTCTACAACGCCCACACCGACACCGACGGCTTCGCCCGCGAGGCCCGCCAGGCGCGTGACATGGGGTTTCACGGTAAGACGCTGATCCATCCGAGCCAAATCGAACCTGCGCACGCCGCGTTCGCGCCTTCGCCTGATGAAGTCGCGTGGGCGCGCAAGGTCGTGGCCGCCTTCCAGGTGCCTGAAAACCTCGCCCGCGGCGCGATCACGGTCGATGGCAAGATGGTGGAGCGCCTGCACATGGACGTCGCCATGCGCATCCTGGCGCGCCACGACGCCCAAGGCGCCCGGGGTGGCGATGACGCGTCCAGCGAACGCGACCAAGACGAGGTTCAGGGCAAGGCCTCGTCGAGCGCGGCCTAGGCGCGCCGGCGTTAACGCCTCGCACACGCTTTTTTCACCTCCCCGTAACCATAGCGCTCGTACTTCTGTGCCTGAACGCAAGCCCGGCGATGACCGCCCGCGCGCTTGAAACGGACAGGAGACGACGATGGCGCGCGCACGGCTGGCGACTTTGACAGCGGCGGTTCTGGCAACCGGACTTTCAGGATGCGGCTCAGTGGGCTGGCTCGGCGGCGGCGGGGGCGGCGATCACGGCGCCTATCAGTATCGCGGCGCCAGCGCCTATGCCCCGTCGCGCGCGGCGGGCTGGTCTGTGGAAGGCGAGGTCGCGCTCGAAGCCGGGTCGTCCTCCACCTTCCATCGCGGCGAAGTCATTGCCGGCGCCTTGACTGTCGAGGGCCGCGATTTCGGCGACACCCACGACGCCGGCGCCCGGGTGGCGCTGCGCGCGGGGCGCTCCATCGGGCCCAATACGGATCTCGTGGTTGGCGTCAGCCACGCCTCCTTGTCGTCATCCGGCCCGGTGCAGGTCGGCGCGGTGGGCCTTGACCCGATCATGGCCGAGTTCGACGACTATAAGAAAACCTCCATTGACATTGGCGTGCGCCGCTATCTGGGCCCGGATCGGGCTGGATTGCGCTCTGGCGCGCTGCGCGGCTTTGTTGGCGCCAGCGCCGGCGTGGCTCGCATCGACGAGATTGACGCGGTGTTTTCGTCTGGCGTGGTGGGCGATGCGGGCACCGGCTTTGGCCGGCTGGGCACCGGCCTGCCGAACGTGATCGCGGCTGAGTTCTACGACGACACCTGGACCGGCACGGCGGCGGTGACGGCGGGCCTGGAGATGAAGCTGACGCGGTCGGCCTCGCTTGAGTTTGAGACCGGGGTCCAGATCGATGGTGGGCCGGACGAAGATGACACCACCTTGCCGGCGCTTGGCCTGGCGCAAATCAACGATTCTGGAACGCGTGTAACCATTCCGGTGGCGCTGCGCGGCAAGTTCCGCTTCTAGAGCCGCGGCCGAAGACGCGCCCAAAGTCCTGACACCGTCCCCGCGTGCGCAACAGTGTGCGCTGAGCCGGGGATCTGACGCGGCGTGAGGCGACGCCCGACACTCACGCGCTCCCCCTCTCAGCGGCGGTCTGTCATGATCGCGTGCGCCCGCAAGTCGCAGGACACGCCCATGCAGGGCGGGCAAGCAGGCTGAAAAATGAGGGTGAGCGCCATGACGTTTGAGTTGGACCCCGTGTTCCATGCCACCTGCAGGCCGTTGGCGGACTTGCCGCTATGCCGCGCCATGCTGGGGCAGGATTCTAACTATCCGTGGATCGTGCTTGTGCCGCGCAGGGCGAGCTTGCGCGAATTGACCGATCTTGAGCCCGCAGATCGGGCGGCCCTGTGGCCGGAGATCGATGCGGCCGCGCGCGCCGTGTCGGCCCTGTGTGCGCCCGATCGCCCAATGACCAAGCTCAACGTCGCCTCGCTCGGCAATCTGGTGGCTCAACTGCATATTCATGTCATTGCGCGTCGCACCGACGATCCGGCCTGGCCCGGCCCGGTGTGGGGCGTCGCAACGCCGCAGCCCTACGACGATTTTGACGCCGCGCTCGACGTTGCGCGCACCGCGCTCCTAGAGCCTTAGAGGCGCAGCCGGCCACACCGCTTGACGCAGGCGTGAACGGGCATAGGCTCCCGCTCCACTGCGCACGTGCAACAAAGGAGACGCGGATGGCGTCGGGCATGAGTGATCCGCGGCCCCTGTCGCCGCACCTTGGGGTGTGGCGTTGGCACATCACGATGGCGACCTCGATCCTGCATCGCGCGAGCGGGTTCGCCAATGCGTTCGGCATGATCTTGCTGGTCTATTGGCTGGGGTCGATTGCGGCCGGGCCTGGCGCCTACGCTGCGGCGGAGGGGCTGTTGTTGTCCTGGTTCGGGCGGGTCGTCTTGTTTGGCTTCACCCTGTCGATCTCGTTTCATCTGGTGAACGGCGTGCGCTACCTCTTCTGGGACAGCGGCGTTGGTCTGTCGCCGAAGACCGCCAGCGCCACCTCGTGGCTCAATCTGGTGTTGGCGCTGGTGCTGACGGCCCTGATTTGGGCCGGCGCCTACGCGCTGTGAGGGGACAAGAGACCATGACCACATCACTGCGCACCCCGACCAAGACCACCCGCGGACTGGGGTCGGCCAAGGAAGGGGCGGGGCACTTCATTCAGCAGCGCGTCTCGGCCATCGCCCTGGCGATCCTCGTGCCCTGGTTTTTGATCGCGCTGATGTCGTCGGTGGACGCCGGCTACGCCGACGCGCGCGCCTTCGTCGCCCACCCGGTCAATGCGGTTTTGCTGATCTTGGCGGTCACCGCGGCGTTTTATCACATGCGCCTGGGCGTTCAGGTCGTCATCGAAGACTACATCGCCGCTCACGGCTCGCGGACGGCGCTTCTGATCCTGAACCTGTTCGCCGCCTTACTGCTTTGGGTCGCCGCCGTGTTTGCGATCCTCAAGATCGCGCTGGGAGCCTAACGCCATGACCGACTATTCCTGGACCGACCACTCGTTTGACGTGGTCGTCGTTGGCGCGGGCGGATCGGGCTTGCGCGCGGCGCTTGGGGCGGCCCAAGCCGGACTGCGCACGGCCTGCGTGACCAAGGTCTTTCCCACCCGCTCGCACACCGTGGCGGCGCAGGGCGGCATCTCAGCCGCGCTTGGCAACATGGGCGAGGACGATTGGCGCTGGCACATGTACGACACCGTGAAGGGGTCCGATTGGCTCGGCGACCAGGACGCGATTGAGTACCTGTGCAAGAACGCGCCTGAAGCGGTCTATGAGCTGGAGCACTGGGGCGTGCCGTTCTCGCGCACCGAAGACGGCAAGATCTATCAGCGCGCCTTTGGCGGCATGACGCGCGAGTTTGGCCAGGGCCCGGTGCAGCGCACCTGTGCGGCCGCAGATCGCACCGGCCACGCCATTTTGCACACCCTCTACGGGCAGGCGCTCAAGCACGAAACTGAGTTCTTCATTGAGTATTTCGCGCTCGATCTGATCATGGACGACGAGGGCGTGTGCCGCGGCGTCACGGCTTTGAAGCTCGACGACGGCACCCTGCATCGCTTCGGCGCCCAGCGCACGGTGCTGGCGACCGGCGGCTATGGCCGGGCCTACTTCTCGTGCACGTCGGCCCACACCTGCACCGGCGACGGCAACGCCATGGTCACGCGGGCGGGTCTGCCGCTGCAAGACATGGAATTCGTTCAGTTTCACCCGACCGGCATCTACGGCGCCGGGTGCCTGATCACCGAGGGCGCGCGCGGCGAAGGCGGCTACCTGACCAATTCCAAGAACGAGCGCTTCATGGAGCGCCACGCCCCGTCGGCCAAGGACTTGGCCTCGCGCGACGTGGTCAGCCGCGCCATGACAATCGAAATCCGTGAAGGCCGCGGCGTGGGCCCGCGCGGCGACCACATCCACCTGCACCTTGATCACCTGCCGCCCGAAACACTCGCCCACCGCCTGCCGGGCATCTCTGAGACGGCCAAGATTTTTGCAGGCGTGGACGTCAACAAGGAGCCGATCCCGGTTCTGCCGACCGTCCACTACAATATGGGCGGCATTCCCACGAACTATCACGGCGAGGTGCTGACCAAGCACGGCGAGGACCCTGATCACGTGGTCGGCGGGCTCTATGCGGTCGGCGAGGCGGCCTGCGTCTCGGTGCACGGCGCCAATCGGCTCGGCTCCAACTCTCTGATTGATCTGGTGGTCTTTGGCCGCGCCACAGGTCTGCGCCTAGGAGAGACCACCGAAGCGGGAGCCAGCCAGCCTGACCTCGCAGACGCCTGGACCGATCCGCACCTGGCCCGTCTGGAGCGCTTCCGCACCGCCGACGGCGCAACGCCCACCGCCCAGCTTCGGCTCGAAATGCAGCGCGCGATGCAAGAAAACTGCGCCGTGTTCCGCACCGGCGAAGTGATGGCGGAAGGGGTGCAGCGGGTGGCCCAGGTCGCCGGCGGCGTGTCCGACATCGCCATCTCAGATCGCGGCCTGGTGTGGAATACCGACCTAATCGAGACGCTCGAGTTCGACAATCTCTTGGCCAACGCCGCAGCCACGGTGAACTCGGCGGTCAACCGCGAAGAGAGCCGCGGCGCGCATGCGCGCGAAGATTTCAAGGACCGCAACGACGAAACGTGGATGAAGCACACGCTGGCCTGGGTGACGCCGGAGTGCGACGTGCGCCTCGATTATCGCCCGGTGCACACCTACACGATGACCAACGACATCGCCTACATCGAGCCCAAGGCGCGGGTGTACTAGTCGGTGAAGCGCTCCGCGCTGACGCCGAGCCTGATGGCGCCTTCGGTGGCCGATGCGGTCGCCTTTTACACACGACATCTGGGGTTCGAGCAAAGCGGGAGTTGGGTGGACAAAGGCGAATTGGCTTGGGCTGAAGTCAGCCGGGGCGAAGCGCGGATCTGGTTTCACCGCGATGCCATGCGCCCCGGCGCCGAGGCTCAACTCACGGGCTTTCTTTACCTCTTTGTCGATGATGTCGACGCCGAGGCTGAGCGCCTCAAGCCGCTGGTGAAGACAATTTGGGGGCCGGACGACATGGACTACGGTCTGCGTGAGTTCGGCTTTGAAGACTTGAACGGTTACCGGCTCGTCCTAGCCAAAGACATCCCTTGATGCTGAGAAAATCGACAAGGTCGCACTGACACTGCCGAAAGGCTCGCAAGTTCAAAAGGGTCAGGTCAGCCTCGATTATCGTCCGGTGCACACCTACACGTTGACCAACGACATCGCCTACATCGAGCCCAAGGCGCGGATCTACTAGCCCGCGCCCGCCCCGACCAGCCGCCCGGGAGCCACCGGAGCGGTGAGCGCTGCCGGTGTGCGTGTTTTCGCACCAGACGGCTCCATGTCGATCGACAAGTTTGGACTTTTCTACGAGTACTGGCTTGCACAGCTGCCCCATGAAAGCACCCGGCACGTGCCGCTGAATGCGAAGGGATTTGGGGCCGGCTCAACGTTCGCCCTGAACAGCGTGGCCCTGTTGCAGCAGTGCGATTTTGATGACAATCGACTTCTTGAAGACACCGAGTTCCAATGCGCAGCCATGGCGCTGTTCAGTGGCGCGGACGCCGACGGCGACGGCAAGGTCGCGCCGGGCGAGTTCTGCTGGAACGATCTGTGTGTCGCCAACTTCACCTATCAGAATCTGGCCCAAGGCTTTCAGCGGGCCGCGGGGGCCGATCGCCTGATGCTTCCCAGCGAGTTCCTCGCCTGGCGCTATAGCTTCATGGCCCATTGGGCGGTCGACTGATCGGCATCGCACACTGAGAGGCTGGGGCCTGATTGGGGCGTGCTTCAATCACGTCTCAGCCTCTTTGCAGCGGCTTTGATCGGCGGACGTTGACCCGATCCGTAGGCCCCCCACCCGCGAGGATCATTGGGCGCGAAGGCGCGGGCGTAGACTGGCTCGTCGCTCGCAGATGCGCCGTTCTTTTGTCACACGCCCAGATCCCACGCCGCGCCATTGGGCCTCTGGCGCAAGAGCGCGCGGGCCAAGCCCGAGCCGTCGGTGGTCGGCGTCTGCGATCTGACCGCGAGGGAAGGCGGCGTCGATCATCACCGAGATGGCCTCCACTCGGATGGCCAAGCATGAAATGGCCCACGCCACAGCGCTGGATACAGATCAAATCTTCACACGCGCCTCGGCAACTGCAATTAACGTCATTCTTGCCTCAAAAATGCGCGAAAGCCCGGTAGAAACTCTTCCCATGATCAGATCATTCGCTCCTGGCTTGCGCCTTGTCGCAGCCCTTTCCGGCTTGGTGCTGGCTGTTTTGGCCCCAGTCGCGTTCGCTCAGTCGCCGCTCGACCCGGCCGCTTCACCTCCCTTGGCCCCGCTCAGCCCCATGCCCGGCTCCGATGCCGCGCAAGCCGCGCTCGACGTGCCTGGCTATCAAGAGCCCTATTGCGGGTGCGGGCGCATCGTTGAGCCCCTCGATTGCGACGCCAATGTCGCTCCGGTGCGCGCGCGGGCGCGTGAGTTTGAGGGCCGGGTGCGCGCCGACTGCCGCGAGCGCTGGAAGGCGGCGTGTGAGGCCCAGTACGGCTGGATGGAATGCGCCAAGGCCGATCCGGCCATGATTGCGTCCCAGTGCGACGCCGTGGTGACCCAGTGGCGCACCGAAGTGGCCCAGCCTCAGCTGGCCGAAGCGCGCGCCATGTGCGCGGCCCAGAACGAGGGATACCGCAACCAGTGCATCACCCAGATGCGCCCGCAGATTTGCGCCCAGTGCGATACGGTGATCGCCGACATTCAGGCGCTGGAGACTGAATTGGCTGAGACGCGCGCCCAGGGCGGTGTCGGCGGCCCGCCGCCGCTGGTGATGTTGTCCAGCGACGAGCCTGATCCGGTGGCCGTGGCGCGCGAAAAGATCCCCGCCATTGAGCGGCGCCTGATCGACAAGCGGTCTGATTACGAGCTGTTAAAGACCCAAGGCTATTGCGGGTAGGACCTCAGCGGTTCAGCGGGGGTGAGGGAGGGGCTGCGACCCGGCGTCGCGCCCGGCCTTTTCACGCCCGCGACTTGCGCTAAGGTCTGACCTGCGCGCGTGCGACGCGCCTCACCAGCGCGCACTCCCTTGCACGCGCATCAAGGACACAACAAGCGATGGTCGAACTCACGCTCCCGCGCAATTCCAAGATTAAGCCTGGAAAGCACTGGCCCAAGCCGAAGGGCGCCAAGCACACCAAGACCTTCAAGGTGTATCGCTACGACCCTGAAGCAGAGGGCAATCCGCGCTGGGATGTCTACACCATCGACGCCGACGCCTGCGGCCCCATGGTTTTAGACGCGCTGATCTACATCAAGAGCGAGATCGACTCCACGCTGACCTTCCGCCGCTCGTGCCGGGAAGGGGTGTGCGGGTCGTGCTCAATGAACATTGGCGGGCGCAACACCATCGCCTGCACCAAGGGCTGGGACGAGATCGGCGGCGCGGTGACCATTGCGCCCTTGCCGCATCAGCCCGTGGTCAAGGACCTGGTGCCCGATCTGACCGGCTTTTACGCCCAGCACGCCTATGTCGAGCCCTATCTGCAAACGCGCACTCCGAGCCCAGAGCGCGAATGGCGCCAGAGCCAGGACGACCGCGACAAGCTGGACGGCCTTTATGAGTGCATCTTGTGCGCGTCGTGCTCGACGGCGTGCCCCAGCTACTGGTGGAACGGCGACAAGTATCTCGGCCCGGCGGCCCTGCTTCAGGCCTATCGCTGGCTGATCGACAGCCGGGATGAAGCCACCGGCGAGCGCCTCGACGCCCTGGAAGACCCCTTCAAGCTCTATCGCTGCCACACCATCATGAACTGCACCCAGGTCTGCCCCAAGGGTCTCAATCCCGCCAAGGCGATCGCAGAGATCAAGAAAATGATGGTCGAGCGGGTGGTCTAGCCGCGCCGGTCGCGCCGCTCTCCAATCAGCTGACCTGAGCCAGTCTTGGCCGTGCGCCCCTTGTGGGTCGAGATCCTTCACGTCGTTCAGGATGACAGGGCTTCGCGGAGGCCTGTCATCCTGAGGCGCAGCCAAACGATCTCGGCCAATAAGTGGCGCACGGCCAGACCTGACGAGGACTGCGGCTGCAAACTCCTCGCGCCCATCGCCGGCGCGACGTGCTCTCCAGTGTGAAGCCAGGAGAGACGTGCCATGATGACCCACTTCAAAGCCCGACTGATCGCCGCCGTTGCCTGTCTTGCGCCGATGCCCGCCCTCGCGCTGGACGACTTGAGTGCTTCGGTTGAGGCCGATTATCAGGCCAATCTACAGCCGCTATTTGAGCACTTTCATCGCAATCCTGAGCTGTCGTTTCTGGAAACCGAAACGGCCGGCCGCCTGGCCTCTGAGCTGCGCGCCCTTGGCTATGACGTAACCGAAGGCGTGGGCGTCACTGGCGTGGTCGCGGTGATGCGGAACGGGGAGGGGCCAACAGTTTTGATCCGGGCCGACATGGACGGCTTGCCGGTCGCCGAACGCTCCGGGCTGTCCTACGCCTCCACCGCGCGCCAGATCGACCCGGCGGGCGTCGAACAGGCAGTGATGCACGCCTGCGGGCATGACGTGCACATGACGGCGCTAGTCGGCACGGCGCGCCAGCTTGCCGCGCGCAAGGACGCCTGGTCGGGCACGCTGGTGCTGATTGGCCAGCCCGCCGAAGAGCGCATCATGGGCGCCAAGGCCATGCTTGATGACGGGCTGTACACCCGCTTTCCTAAGCCGGAGTATGCGCTTGCCCTGCACGTCTCCGCCCAGCATCCCGCCGGCAAGCTCCAGGTCGAGCCGGGCGCGGTCTATTCCAGCTCCGACAGCGTCGACATTTTCGTGAAGGGCGTGGGGGCGCACGGTGCCTCGCCCCATCGCGGCGTCGATCCGGTGTTGACCGCCGCCCACATCGTGGTGGCGCTGCAATCGCTCGTCAGCCGCTCGATCGACCCCCTCCAGCCGGGCGTGGTCACAGTCGGGTCGATCCATGGCGGGACCAAGCACAACATTATAGGCGAAGAAGTCACGCTGGAGCTGACGATCCGCTCGAACGATCCGCAGGTCCGCGAAACCCTGCTGGACGGGGTTGATCGGATCGCCGCCAACACGGCGCGCGCTCTGGGGACGCCGGAAGACAAGCTTCCCGTCGTTGTCCGACGCGAAGAGTCTACGCCGCCTACGGTGAATGACGCTGAGACCGCCGCGCGCGTCAAGGCGGCGTTCCTTGAGGCCTTTCGCGAAGACAAGCTGACCAGTCAGCCGCGACAAGGCATGGGGGCGGAGGACTTTGCATATCTCGTTGCGCCTGAGCATGGCGTGAAAGGGGTCTACTTCGCCGTGGGCGGCACGCCTGAGGGAGAGCTTGCGACGGCGGCAAGCCACCACTCACCGCTCTTCAAGATCGAGCCGCACGCTTCCGTGACCGCCAGCGTGGAGGGCATGACCGTCGCCGCCCTGGCCTTGCTCGGCGCGCCCTAGAACGCGCCTTATGGGACGTCCCGCACGATCCGAAAACCGATGTGGGACGTGCCGAACGCCAGGTCCTGGGCTTGGCGGGCGGCGGGGCGGAAGCGGGCGCAATAGTTCGGCGCGCACAGGTAAGACCCGCCCTTGATCACGCCAACCGGGACGCCGGGCTGGGTCGGGTCTAGCCCGTTGGCCGCCGCCCGGGCGCGCGCTTCGGGGGTGTGGTCGGGCGCATAGGGCGTGGCGGTCCACTCCCAGGCGTTGCCGATCATGTCATAAAGCCCAAAGCCATTGGCCGGATAGCTGGCCGCAGGGGCGAGGTCGGCGTGGCCGTCCTGGTTGAGATTCACCACTGGAAACACGCCCTGCCAGGTGTTGGCGCGCGCCGCGCGGGCGCCGGCTTCCGCTTCGTCCCACGCCATCAGCGCGCCATCGACGCCGCCGCGCGCGGCATACTCCCACTCAGCTTCGGTCGGCAGGCGCCCGCCGGCCCACGCCGCATAGGCGGCCGCGTCGGCTTGAGTGACGTGGACCACGGGCGCGCCGGGGTTTGGGGCAGATGTCGCGTCAGGACCGTGCGGCGCGCGCCAGCTTGCGCCCTCCACCAGCCGCCACCAGGTGAGCGCCCGCACAGCCTGTGTTGGCTGCTGAAAGACCGCCGAGCCGGCGGGCACGTCGATCCCTGGCCCGCCTGGCTCATCGGCCCGCCAGCCCCGCTCAGCGCGGGTTTCATAGCCTGTCGCATCAACAAACGCTTGGAACTGGGCATTGGTGACTTCGGTCGCGGCGATTTCGAAGTCGTCGACGCAGGTCTGCGTTACCGGGCGCTCTTCGCGATAGGCCTCAGCTTCACCCATGGCAAAACATCCGCCGGAAATGGACGTCCAGGTGACTTCGGTTGCCGATCTGAGTGCGTGCGTGTCGTCAGCATGCGCCGCCGCCGATCCTGTAATTAGACAGGCCGCAGCCAAGACGATTGACTGAAAAAATTTGCAAACCGAGTGCGCGCCTAGCCCAATTGCTCTGCTAGAGCTATGGTTAAGGCCAGATACACTCAGCAAAAGAGTGAAAACGGGGAGGCGTCTCATGCGCATGATTGGCCTTTGTTCGTGGATCGCCGCAGCGTGTGTGGGTCTGACGGCCTGTGCGTCCCGGTCTGACACCGCCGCTGACCACTATAACTTCGGCGGCGTTTTTGACGACACGGTGGCGGGAAACGTCGCACGCAGCCGCCCGCCGCGCCGTCCTGACGGGCCGCCCAATGTGGTGCTGATCATCGCCGATGACTTGGGTTGGCCCTACTATGGCTTTCTCGGCGACCAGAACGTGATGACGCCCAACCTCGATATTCTTGGCTCCGGCGGCGCCGTGTTTGAGGTCGGCCACGCGACCGCCAATCACTGTCGGCCAACATTGCAGTCGCTCGTGACCGGCCTTTATCCGGTGCAGTATGAAACGCGGGTCGCCGACCTGGTCGACGCGCGGGTGGCCGCCGGCGCGATTCCCGCTGACGCCGAACCAGCTGATCGCCGCGCCCAGCGCCGCGAACTAGAAACCAGCATGATTGCCGAGTTCGCCACCCTTCCGCGGCTTTTGGGGGAGGCGGGCTACGTGTCTCACCAGAGCGGCAAGTGGTGGGAGCAGTCCTACGCCGATGGCGGCTTCACCCACGGCATGACGCCGCGCTGGCGCTGGCAGGATACGGCCGCCCTCGGCGACAACTGGTTCTTCACCTTCATGGGCGGCGCGGGGATGGAGATCGGCCGAGAGACCATGGCCCCGGTGACAGACTTCATCGCCGCGCACGCCGATCAGCCGTTCTTTGTGTGGTACGGACCGGCCCTGCCGCACGTGCCGTTCAACCCGCCCCAGAAGTTCTACAAGTACTATGCAGACCGCGCCGACCTGTCTGAGAGCGCCAAGCTCTACTACGCCAACATTGCCTGGTTCGATTGGGGGGTGGGGGAGGTGCTCGACGCGTTGGACGCCCAGGGCGTCTTGGACAACACCCTCATCGTGTACGTCAACGACAATGGCTGGCAGCAGGACGCCGGGGTCGAGTACGCCAACGATCCCATCACGTTTGGCAATGGCGGACCGCGCGGCAAGGGATCGTTCTTTGAAACCGCGATGCGCACGCCGATCATGTTCTACTGGGCCGATCAGATCGCGGCGCGTCGCGATCGCGACACCCTGGCCAGCGCCATCGACATCATGCCGACGATTTTGGACTATGCCGGCGTCGCCGCGCCGGAGGGCTTGCCGGGCGTGTCTCTGAGACCGTGGATCGACGCGCGCGGCGGCGACGTTGCGCCCGCTTCGCCCCGCCAGGCCCTGATCGGCAAGCTGACGCGTCACCGGGCGGGAACCGATTTTCGCGGCAATCCCGACCCCACAACCAGCGACATGATGGGCTCTGACCTGTCAGGCTACTACGTGCGTGACGCGCGCTGGCATTTTGTGGTCCTCGACGGGACCGGTGAGACGGCTCTGTATGATCTGATCGCGGACCCGGGCCAGACCAACGATGTTTCGGCTGACAGACCGGATGTCGTGGCGCGCCTGACGGATCAGATTGCGCAGTGGCGCGCGCGCTACGAGGCGCCGTGAGCGGCGGCGTTCACAAGCGGCGTTAGAAGCGGGTCGCCAGGGCTTGGGACGTCAAGCGCAGCTGACGCACGGCGACGCTGGGATCGTCGGGCAGTTCGTCGGCGTGCACGGGCGGGGCAAAGCGCAAGCGATAGCGCTTGCCGCGCGCCTTTATCAGCTCTGAGAACAGGGTCATGTTCTTCAGCTCTTGAGACACCTGCGCCAGGCCATAGTAGGTCAGCGACATGCGCGCGCGCACGCCCAACGGCACGATGGGCGCGTTATACTTGCGGGCCAAGGTGACGGCGGTGGGCATCCATTCTGGGTCTTCCAGCGATTGAGTGTTCCAGTCCCACTGAGCCATACGCCCGGCGGGAAAAATCACCACCAGCTTGCCCTCTTTAAACGCGGCGGCGGCGGCTTTCAGCGTCTCACGCATGCGCTCTCGCGAGCGCTCGGTGAGGCGCCATTCGACCGGAATGATGACGTCGTCGAGGCCCGGGCACACGCGCAGCGCATCGCGGTTGGCAAAGAAGACCACATCGGGGCGGCGATCCATCAGGGCGTCCCAAACTGCGACACCGTCGGCGATGCCGCCTGGATGATTGGCGACCACCACCACCGGGCCGGTTTTGGGCACGTCGCGCAAGCCGGTGGCCACCGTTTGCAGCCGCATGAAGGTGCTCATCCAGTTGAGCGCCAGCCGCCCGCCCATCGGGGCCAGCCGGTCGGCCATCTTGACCGCGCGCGCATAGCCCAGAAGCGGGTAAAACACGGCGCGCACGCCGGACCAAATCAGCGGCCGCGTACGCAGGCTGGGGGCGCGCTCCATGATCAGCTGATCGACCACGTGAGGGCCAAGCTCGTGCGGCCGCGCGGCGGCGGCAAACGTATCAGGCGTGGTGCGAGCCATCACCGAAGTGTCCGCCTCTCTCAAAGGTCGCGCAAGTGCTTGCGCCCAACACGCGAGACCCCCCGACCCCCCCAGGGGCGCTGGGCCAATTCGTTCGGCCCGATCATGTGGGTCCAAGCGGCAGGCCGCCGCTTAGCCACATCGCAAATCGGGCGCCGTCCCTGACATATAATCGTAACACGCGCAATTGGACGGGGCTGCTATACCCCCGCGCGGGCGCGCCCTAGATCGGGCGGCATATGTGGGATCTTAGGCGCATGACGCGCAATGTTCTGATTTTGTGCACCGCCAATTCAGCCCGCTCAATTCTGGGCGAGGCCCTGATCACGGCGCGCGGCGCCCCGAATTTGCGGGGATACAGCGCCGGCTCCACGCCGCGCGGCGCGCCCCATCCGATGGCGCTGGAAACGCTGGCGCGCCACGGGCTCGCCGCCTCGCACGCCTCATCAAAAAGCTTGGCCTCGAAAAGTTGGGACGTGTTTGCTGCGCCCGGCGCCCCGATCATGCACGCCGTGATCACCGTGTGCGACCGGGCGGCGGGGGAGGTGTGTCCGGTGTGGCCGGGCCACCCGGTCCAGGCCCACTGGGGCTTGCCTGATCCGCCGGCCGAGGCCCCGCGCGATGAGCTGGCGGCCGCCTTTGAAGCGGCGTTTCAAGCGCTGGACCGGCGCGCGCGCGCCCTGGCGCAGCTTGACTGGGATGCCCTGGAAGGCGACCCGGCCGCGCTGCGCGCCGCCCTGCAGGCCATTCACGTCCAAGCCGACGGAGACGCGGCGTGACGGCGCCAGCTCCAGAGCCGGGGCTTTCGGCGCGCCTGGCCAGCGAAGCGCTGGGCACGGCGTTCTTGCTCGCGGGCGTGGTGGGCTCTGGCATTATGGCCGAGCGCCTGACCGACGACGTGGCGCTGGCGCTTCTGGCCAATGGTGTCGCGACCGGCGCGCTGCTGGTGGTCTTGATCACCACGCTTGGGCCTGTGGGCGGGGCGCATTTCAATCCGGCCGTGACGCTGGCCATGCTGGTGCGCGGGCGCATCACGGCGGCGGCGGCGCTGGGCTATGTGGGCGCACAGCTGGCCGGCGCGGGCGTCGGCGTTGTGGTCGCGCATCTGATGTTTGATCTGCCCCCGGTCGTCTTGAGTTCCACCGCGCGCACCGGGGCGGGCCAGTGGCTATCCGAAGGAGTCGCCACCTTTGGCCTGGTGTTTTTCATCTTGATGAGCGTGCGGGCGGCGCCGGCGCGCGTGGCCTCAGTTGTCGGGCTCTACATCACCTCGGCCTACTGGTTCACCGCCTCCACCTCGTTCGCCAATCCCGCCGTGACGGCGGCGCGCAGCCTCACGGACACCTTCTCTGGCATCGCCCCCGCCGACGCGCCGGCCTTCATCGGGGCGCAAATGGTCGCCGCGCTCGTCGCCGCCGGCGCCGCAGCGCTCCTCGAGCGCGGTCTGCCAACCGACACCTAGGTGTGCGCGGGCGGGTCCAGATCCATGGCTGGATCGCGATAGGCCTTGATTTCGATGCGATATCCGTCCGGGTCGCGCACGATCAGCTTGGCCGCTTGCGCGTCTGCGCGGACCACGTGCGCCAGCTCGCCCAGGCGCGCGCGCCAGCGCGGCCAATCGCTCCAGGCCGTAGTCATGCCAAAGTGTAGGCTGGAGAGGCCGGCGGCCTCGCTCACGGGGCGGGCGACGAGCGTCAGCTGCATGCCCAGCGCCCATACGTCCAGCCAGTCGGGCGCGCGCCGGCCGATGCGTCCGTCGAGGCGCTCAACATAGAAGCGCGCGCTGGCGTCCAAGTCGGTGACGCTGATTGATAGGTGGGCGAGGGGCGTGGGCATGGCAAGGACCTGAGCATCCGTCTTGCGCGGGCCTTAGCACGCCGGCGCGCCCCTCGACACCCCGTGACCGAGCGCGTATCCCAGCGGCCAACGCACACCGCTTGCGCCGGGGAGGAACCCACCATGACCGAGGCCGCAACAGACGTCCGCGTCATCCCGCATTTCGTCAATGGCCGCGCCGCTGTCCATCTGGCTGGCGGAACCGCGCCGGAGCGCACCAGCCCGGTCTACGATCCCAACACCGGCCGGGTGCAGGCGCACACGCCGCTTGCCAGCGCCGACGAAGTGGGCGCCGCCGTGGCCGCCGCTCAGGCCGCGTTCCCAGGCTGGTCAGCGACCAACCCGCAGCGTCGCGCACGCGTCCTGTTCAACTTCAAGGCGCTGGTTGAGCGCGACATGGACACGCTGGCCGCCGCCCTCTCAGCCGAACACGGCAAGGTGCTGGCCGATGCGCGCGGCGACGTGCAGCGCGGCCTTGAAGTGATCGAGTTTGCCTGCGGCGCGCCCCACCTGTTGAAGGGCGAATACACCGAGGGCGCGGGGCCGGGGATCGACGTCTATTCGATGCGCCAGCCCTTGGGCGTGGTCGCCGGGATCACGCCGTTCAACTTTCCCGCCATGATCCCGATGTGGATGTTCGGCGTCGCGATTGCGTGCGGCAACACGTTCGTTCTCAAGCCGTCAGAGAAAGACCCGACGACGCCGCTCTTGTTGGCGGAGCTGATGATGGAGGCTGGCGCGCCGGAGGGGGTGTTGAACGTGGTGCACGGCGACAAGACCGCGGTTGACGCCATCCTGACCCATCCCGACGTGCGCGCGATCAGCTTTGTTGGCTCCTCAGACATCGCCCAATATGTCTATTCAACGGGCGCCGCGCACGCCAAGCGGGTGCAGGCCATGGGCGGGGCGAAAAACCACGGCGTGGTGCTGCCTGACGCCGACATGGATCAGGTGGTCAAGGACCTGGTCGGCGCCGCCTATGGCTCAGCGGGGGAACGCTGCATGGCGCTGCCGGTGGTGGTTCCGGTGGGCGCCCAGACCGCCGACGCGCTGCGCGAGGCGCTGATCCCCGCCATCGGCGCCTTGAAGGTTGGCGTCTCTTCAGACCCTGACGCCCATTATGGCCCGGTGGTGACGGCGGCCCATCGCGCCCGTATCGAAGCCCACATTCAGGCCGGCGTCGACGAGGGCGCAGAATTGGTGGTCGACGGGCGCGGCCTGACGCTGCAAGGCCACGAGGACGGCTTCTTCATGGGGCCGACCCTGTTTGACCGCGTCACCGCTGACATGACGACCTATCGCGATGAGATTTTCGGACCGGTCTTGCAGATCGTGCGCGCGGAGAGCTTGGAGCAGGCGGCCGCCCTGGCCTCCGAGCACCAGTATGGAAACGGCGTGGCGATCTTCACCCGCAATGGCTTGGCCGCGCGTGAGTTTGCCGCCCGGGTCAATGTCGGCATGGTGGGGATCAATGTGCCGATCCCGGTGCCGGTCGCCTATCACACCTTTGGCGGCTGGAAGCGGTCCGCCTTCGGCGACGTCAATCAGCACGGCATGGAAGGGGTGCGCTTCTTCACCAAGGTGAAGACCGTCACCCAGCGCTGGCCCGAAGGCGTGACCGATGATTCCAGCTTCATCATTCCCACCATGCGCTAGCGCCGACACGCCGCGGTCATGGCCTCGTTTCCCAATCCTCCGCGCCGGCCGCTCTTGTATCTGGTCGTGTTGCTCGCCACCTTCGCGCTCATCGGCGCGGCGAGCATGACACTCATGCGCACCGGCTAAATGGGGCGCACTGGCTAAATCGGGCGCACCGGCTAGATGGGGCGCGCCGCTGAGCTTGGGCGCGCCTGGACACGAGGAGACGGCATGGCGCGCGCGCTTATTGGATTGTTGGTGGGCTTGGCGGTTCTGGTATGGGGCGGCTGGGCGGTCTCTGAGCGGGTGAGCGATTTAACCGTGCGGTCGCCGGTGGAAGGCAAGCGCCTGCCGGCGCGGCCAAGTCCGGTGCGCATAGACGCCGCCAAGCTCGACGCCATCTTAGAGGCTTCGCCCTGGGTGTCGCCGGGGCTTGAAGGGCCGGTCCTGTGGAATATTGGCTTTCGCGCCTGCTCTGACTGTATCGCGTTCAAGGAAACGACCTTTCCCGCGCTGCACGCGGCCGGCGTCGACACCCGGGTGATGCTCTATGCGCCGATCTCCGGCACCTACGAAGCCGGCGCGCCGGAGAAGGCGGTTCTGGCCGAATTGGTCGCAACGCGCGACTGGGCGCTCTATGAGGCCTGGTACGAAAGCTCTGCGCCGGCCTACTACGCCAGCCAGGAGCTGCCGCCAGCAGTGGAGGGCAACCCCGAGCGCGAGGCGGCGATCGCTGCCGGACGCGCCGCGCACGACGCCGTTGCGGACGTCTTCGCCGCCAATGGCTGGGACATGGAGCGCCCGGCCCTGTTGTGGAAAGACGAGGCGGGACGTTGGATGGTGTTTATGGGCGACACGCCGCGCGGTCGGCGTCTCATCACGCGCGCGCTGGGCCTCGACTAAACACCCGCCAAGGCGTGGGTGACAAGACAGGAGCGCGGGCGCGCATGCCAGTGTTGCAAGCTTATCGCGACCGGGTGGCCCAAGGGGCCTTGCAGCCGGACGCCGCGCAAGAGGCCGCCGCGGCGCGTCTGTCGCATCTCGCCCAGTCGTTGCAGACCTGGTCGCCGGGCTGGTCGAGCTGGCTGGGCGCGGGGCGCGGGCCCGGACTGGACGGAATTTATCTCTTCGGCGACGTCGGGCGCGGCAAGTCCATGCTGATGGACATCTTCGTGGACGCCATGGCCGACGCGCGCGTGCGGCGGGTGCATTTCCTCGCCTTGCTGCGCGATGGGCAGGACCTGATGGCCGACGCCCGCCGGGCGCACGCCGACGATCCGATCGCCTTTGCGGCCAAGGCGGTGGCCGCCAGCGCCCATGTCTTGTGCTTTGATGAGGTGCAGGTCACCGACATCGGCGACGCCATGATCTTAGGACGCCTGTTTGAGGGCCTGTTTGGGCGCGGCGTCACCATGGTGGCGACCTCCAATCGCCCCCCGCGCGACCTTTACAAGAACGGAATCAATCGCGGCTTGTTTGAGCCCTTCATCGATCAGATGGAGGCGCGCATGGAAGTCATTGAACTGGCAGCGGCGCGCGACTATCGCCTGGAGCGTCTGGAGGGCGCGCCGGTGTGGCACGCGCCGATGGGGCCGGCGCAGCTTGAGCGCTTCGACGCCGCCTGGGCGCGCCTGATCGAGGGCGACGAGGAAGCCTGCGAAGTGCTCCACGTGCGCGGACGCAAGGTGCGGGTGGCGCGGGCGGCGGCCGGCGCGGCGCGCATGCGCTTTGAAGACCTGTGTGGGCAAGCGCTGGGGGCGGAAGACTATGGCGCCCTGACGGAGCGCTTTCACACCCTCGCCCTGGAGGCCGTGCCCAAGCTGACGCCCGCCAACCGCAATGAGGCCAAGCGCTTCGTCACCCTGGTGGACACGCTCTATGAGACCCGCACCAAGCTGATCGCCCTGGCCGAGGCTGAACCTGGCGCGCTCTACGTGCAGGGCGACGGGGCGTTTGAGTTTCAGCGCACCGTGTCGCGCTTGATGGAGATGCGCAGCCGCGTCTACTTGGCCGCGCCGCGCACCGTCGGCGAGACGCTGGGCGGCGGCGTGGCCGGAGGTCCGGACACGCAACAAGATCACGAGCAACGAAACTAGAACCGCAACGAGATGCGCGACGAGATGCGCGACGAGTTACGGGGCGAAATTCGGGACCAGATTCGGGACTGGGCCCTCCCGTTTCTGGTGCGACCGTCTGCGGGCTCGCGCATTGACGCCAGCTTGGGCATGGTGACGCCCGAACAGACTTGCCCCAGACCAGGCTTGTCCAGACCACACCGGCCCGTTGCTTCGGGCCCGCGCGGAGCCCTCGCCCCATGAGCCGATCCATCGGACTGACGCCCGACCTAGAAGCCTATGTCGCCACCGCCAACCGGCCGGTGCATCCCGCCCTAGAGCGCTGCCGACGAGAGACCCTGCGCGACCTGCCTGACGACGCCCGCATGCTGGTGAGCGCCGAGCAGGGCGCCTTTCTGGCCATGCTGGCGCGCCTTGTTGGCGCGCGCGACGCCATCGAGGTGGGCGTATTCACCGGCTATTCGGCCACGGCGACGGCGCTGGCGATGCAAGACATGCACGGCGAGCGGGCGCGCCTGGTGGCGTGTGACGTGTCCGACGAATTCATGGCGCGGGCCGTGCTGACGTTTGAATCAGCCGGGGTCGCCGATGTGATCGAGCCACGCGTGGGCCCCGCGGTCGACAGCCTTGACCAGCTTCTCGATCATGGCGAGGGCATGCGCTTTGATCTGGCGTTCGTGGACGCCGACAAGCCGGGCTATCTGACCTACTACGAGCAGCTTGTGGACCTGTTGCGACCGGGCGGTGTGATGGCGTTCGACAATGTCTTGTGGGGCGGCGCGGTGGCCGACCTGGCCAAGCAGGACGCGGACACGCAGGCCTTGCGCGCCGTGGCCGCCCGCGCCCACGACGACGCGCGCGTTGACATCGCCTTCACCACCATCGGCGACGGCCTGCTGATTTGTCAAAAGCGCTAGGTCCAAAAGCCGCGCGTTGCGCGGATGCGCGCAGCGCGCTAAGTCCACGCCAGTCTTCAGACCGGGGCAAAATTTAATGATTTGGCCGTTCTCTCGGGGCCGTCAGCGCGCCCGCGCGTCTCAGCCAGACCCGGACCCGCCGCGCGCGGCCTCCGCGCCGTCGCCTGATCCCACTTCCGCCGTTTCCACACGCAAGGACATTCCCATGGCTCGCAAAAAGATCGCCCTCATCGGTTCCGGCATGATTGGCGGCACCCTGGCCCACATCGCCGCGCGCGAAGAGTTGGGCGACGTGGTCCTGTTCGACATTGCCGAGGGGATTCCCCAGGGCAAGGGCCTGGACATCGCCGAATCGACGCCGGTGTTTGAAAGCTCGGTCTCGCTCGCCGGCGCCAACGACTATGACGCCATCGCCGGCGCGGACGTGTGCATTGTCACCGCCGGCGTGCCGCGCAAGCCAGGCATGAGCCGCGACGACCTGATCGGCATCAACTTGAAGGTGATGAAGGCGGTGGGCGAGGGCATTGCCGCCCATGCGCCGAATGCGTTCGTGATCTGCATCACCAACCCGCTCGACGCCATGGTCTGGGCGCTGCAGAAGTTTTCCAAGCTGCCCAAGGAGAAGGTGATCGGCATGGCGGGCGTGCTCGATTCCTCGCGCTTTGCCTACTTTCTGTCCGAGAAGACCGGCGTTTCGGTGGCTGACATCAACGCCTGGACGCTGGGCGGGCACGGCGACGACATGGTGCCGATGGTGCGCCATTCGTCGGTTGGCGGGCTGCCCTTGCCGGAACTGGTGGCGCAGGGCTGGATGACCCAGGATGAGCTTGACGCCATCGTTGCGCGCACCCGCAAGGGCGGCGGTGAGATCGTCAACCTGCTCAAGACCGGCTCAGCCTTCTATGCGCCGGCCGAAAGCGCCATCGCCATGGCCAAGTCGTACCTGAAAGACCAGAAGCGCGTGTTGCCGTGCGCCAGCTACCTCTCGGGCGAGTATGGGCTGACCGACATGTATGTCGGCGTGCCGACGCTGATCGGGGCCGGCGGCGCCGAGCGCATCGTCGAGTTCACCCTCAATGACGACGAAAAGGCCATGTTCGCGGCCTCCGTCGCCTCGGTTGAGGGCCTGATCGAGGCCTGTAAGACGGCCGATCCCAGCCTGGCGTAGCCTCGCGCCGCGTCCCGTTGCGCCGCGCCTTCAAGCTGGAGGCGCGGCACGCTTCAACCGCTCTCGCGCGTTCAAACCCGCGTGAGGGATGCGCGAGGCTCTTGTGCGGGGCGGAGTCTGTGGGCGAGGTGGGCGCAACGCATCGCTTGGAGCCCGCGCCATGATCTTGTCTCGACCGTCTTTCGCCCCCGCCGTTTTGGTTTCAGTCGTCATGGCGGGCGCCGTTCTGACCGGCCCCGCCTCATGGGCCGCCGCTCAGGTTGAGCCCGCCGACGCCCCGACCTCCGACACTGCCGTCACTGAAGCGCCCGAAACCGATGCGGCCGACGCGGCCGTCGTGTTCGGACCCGCGCTGGGCTCTAAGCCCGCCGCCAGTGCGCTGCTTGATCAGACCGGAACCGCTCGCAGCTTGAGCGAGTTGATGGGGACCAACGGGATCGCCGTCTATTTTGTGCGCGCGGCCGACTGGTGCCCGGTGTGTCAGGCGCAGATGATCGACATCAACGCCCGCATCTCTGAGTTTGAGGACCGCGGCTACGCCGTGGCGGTGGTGACGACCGACAAGCCCGAAGAGCTGACCGAGTTCGCCGCCAAGCGCGACATCGCCTATACGCTTTTGGCCGATACCGATTCAGGCCTGACGCGCGCCTGGGGCCTGATTGATCCGGCCAATCCGGGGCCGCGCTCCTATGGGTTCATTCGCCACAATGGCCTGCCGTATCCCGCCACCATCGTGCTCAACACCATGGGCGAGGTGACCGATCGCTTGCTGGCCGAAGACCTGGTGGGTGAAAGCGGCGCCTATCGCACGCGCGTCAGCGTCGATGAGGTTCTGGCGGCGCTCGACCCGGGTGACGCGGCCCCATAAGGGCTCTCTTTTCCGGGCCGAGTTGACGCCCCCTGTTTACGGGCCCTGTTTGTGGGCCCGGTTGACGCAACAGCGGCGGGGCGCAAGGCTGGGTCCCATGCTCAACCACACGCCCCCCGCGCCGCCGGTGCGCATCGAAACTGAACGCCTGATCGTGCGCAGCTACAATCCGGCGACCGACCTGGAGCCCTTCATTGCGCTTCTGGCGGACGCGGAAACCTGCCGGTTTATCGGCGGGGTGCGGTCGCGGCCTGAGGCGTGGCGAAGCTTTGCCGCCACCCTGGGCCACGCCCAGATGCGCGGCTATTCGTTTCTTGCGCTCGAAGAAAAGGCCAGTGCGGAGTGGATTGGCTGGGTTGGGCCCTGGTGTCCGGAAGGCTGGCCGGCCAAAGAGGTGGGCTGGACGGTGCACCGCTCGCGCTGGGGTCGCGGCTACGCCACCGAAGCCGCGCAGGCCGCCCTTGATCACGTGTTCAATGATCTGGGCTGGCCATCGGTGATCCACTGCATCGACAAGGACAACGCCGCTTCGCAGGGCGTGGCGCGCAAGCTGGGCTCTAAGGTCATCGGCCACGAGCCAGACCTGGCCGGAATGGGCATGGCGGTGGATCTGTGGGGGCAGACGGCGGCCGATTGGCGCGACCGGGCCTCTTGAGGCGCCCCTCTAAAGCGCACCGTTAGTCGCACTAGACCGCTTCCGTCTTTGACGGAATCGGTCGTCGGCTTCTTTTCGCTCACGGCGTGCCGGCGTGTGCCGGCAGCCTCCGCGGGGGCGGCCTAAACGGCCGACGGGCCTTGCCCGGGGGAGCGTTTCCGCCGAAGGCGAAAACGCTCTAGAGCCAGCCGGCCTCTCGCAGCGCTCCGGCATAGGTGCGGCTGACCGGCGCCGTGCGGCCCACGCTCAGGCGCAGGGCGATCTTGCCATTGGCGCGCTCGACCGCGTCGACCGCGCTGCGCGCCACCCACCAGGATCGATGGATGCGCATGCCGTCTTGCGTCTCAAGCGCGCGTTCAGCGTCCGCCAGGCGCATCAAGATCAGAGCCTCGCCGCGCGTGGTGAACACCCGCAGATAATGGTCCTCCGACACGGCCGCGAGCACGCGCGCCCCGTGCAGATGGCGCGGCAAGCGATGGTCGAGCGGCCCCGCCGCGTCGCCGGATGCGGCGGCGACCGCCGGGGCGGCGGGCGCATTGAAGGCGCGGCTGGCCAAGAACGCCACGCCGGTGATGCCAACCGACACCACCCACACGATGAAATAGGTGCCCGGCAGATAGGCCCAGGGCAGGGGGCGTCCAACCAGCGCCTGCATGCCCGCCAGCACGGCCGTGATGGCGACGGCGATGATCAAGGGATCAACGACCAGGTGCACCCAGGTTGGCGGGTCTTTGAACAGGCGGTCGACCAGAAGCGCGGTGTGGCCGCCCACCAGCCAGCCGAACGCCACCAGCACGACCCAGTAAAGCCAGCGATAGCCAAACCAGAGGCCAGAGTATTGCGCGTTGGGTCCGGCGATCGACATGAACGTCGCCACCGCCAAAATGATCAGAGCCTCGTTGCGCCGCGCCGCCAGGGCGCGCCAGACGCGGCCTGCGCGCTGTGGAAGCGCTGGGCCTATCGCGCCCCGCTCACTGTCGCCGCCACGCCTCACGTTTGCCTCCTCGCCGATGTTGCGGCTGGGGTGCGTCTGGCGTTTCGCCAGTCGCCATGCCCGTCATTCACGGTTCGTGAACGCCAAGTGCCTGGCGTTTCACGACTTTAAGCCGACCGTTCACGAAGGAGCGCTGGCGGCGGCGGGCCCAGAATGAGCACTTGGCGGGGGACGCGGTCAATGTCTGGTCCGGCTCTGAGCCGCTGAACAACACGCCGCGCCACCTGTTTGAACGCCCGCCGCCTGTTGCGCGGGCCCTGACCTTGGAGACCGCCATGACCCTCACGCCCTTCACCCGCATCACCGGTCGCCGCGCGGCGCGCCCATTGGCGGCCCTGTTGGCCCCTCTGGCCCTGTTGCCGCTCGTTCCCGCCCTTGCCGACGCGCAAGACGCCACCTCTTTCGTCGCTCCCGCGCCCGAGGGCCAGCCGCCGGCGGGCGCCCTGGTGATCGAAGTGCCGGGCGTCCAGGCCCTTGAGGGCAAGATGATGATCGCTGTTCTCGGCGGCGCTGACACCTGGATGAGCGATGACGACATGGCCGCCGGGGCTATGGTCGAGGTGACGTCAGAGACGGTGGTTCAGCGATTTGAGGGCTTGGCGCCGGGGACCTATGCGGTGCGCCTGTTCCATGATGTCGACGCGGACGGCAAGTTGGGCGCGAACGTCCTGGGCATTCCCAACGAGCCTTACGGCTTTTCCAACAATGCGCCGGCGCGCTTTGGTCCCGCCTCGTTTGAGGCCGCCTCCTTCACCCTGGGCCAAGACGACGTGCGCCAGGTGATCAAGCTGCACTAGAGCGGGCGCGTGTCTCAGCGCAGGAGAAAACGACATGAATTTCACAGCGTTTCTTGAGGCGCCCGCCATCATCCAGCTCCACGCCAGCGCGGCCCTGTTGGCGCTGGCGCTCGGGACGGTTCAGATGGCCGCGCCAAAGGGAACGATCCCGCATCGCACGTTCGGGATCGTGTTTCTGGCGGCCATGATCGTTGCTGCGCTGACGGCGATTTTCATCAGCGAAATCAATCCCGGCGGCTTCAGCCCGATACACATCTTCGTGCCGACGACCTTGATCGCGGTCGTCATCGGGTATCGGGCCGCGCGTCGTCGAGATTCGCTCAATCACAAGCGCCACATGATCGGGCTCTTCTTTGGAGCGCTGATCATTCCAGGGCTGTTCTCGTTCTTGCCCGGCCGACTGATGTACGAGGTGGCGTTTGGCTAGCCCCGCCGACGCGCGCACGGCGGCGCCCTGTCATCAGGGCGTCGCGCAGGCGTGCTAGCCAAAAGGCTGCTTGGCCTCGTCGCAAACGGGCCTCGTCGCTAGAAGGGGAACGCCCATGCCCGCGCATCGAGTCTCTCTCTTTCACCGGGTCCGGGCTTTTGCTCTCGTCGGGGCTGTGGTCGGGGCGCTTGGCGCGGCCGGCTGCGCGACCACCGCGGCGCCCGCCCCATCCAGCCTGGCCCCGTCCAGCCCTGACGCCGCGCTTGAGGCCTTCTACGCCAGCTATGACGCCCCGATGTCGCAGATGCCGGCCGGCCCGGCGCTCGACCCTGGCGCGCCCCTGTCGCGCCTGGCGTTTGGCTCGTGCATGGAAGAAACCGAGGCGGCGCCCATTCTGCAGTCCGTGATCGCTGCGCAGCCCGACGCGATGGTGTTTCTGGGCGACAATGTCTATGGCGACATGGTGGGCGGCGACGTGCGCTTGCCGACGCTACGCGCGGCCTACGCGGACATGGCGGCGAACGCTGACTTTGCCGCGCTGGCGCAGTCCACACCGCTGATGGCGACCTGGGACGATCACGACTATGGCCTCAATGACGCTGGCCGAGAGTTCGCCGCGCGGCGCCATGCAGAACGCCTGTTTGAAACCTTCTGGCGCGTGCCGGCGGACGATCCGCGCCGGGGCCGCGACGGGGTCTATGCGTCGGCGACCTTTGGTCCTGAAGATCAGCGGGTGCAGGTCATTCTTTTGGACACGCGCTTCTTTCGCACCAAGCTGACTGAAACCCCAGAACGCGCACCGGGCCGGGAACGCTATGTGCCGACCGAGGATCCAGACGCGCAGCTCTTGGGCGACGACCAGTGGACTTGGCTTGCCGAGGAACTGGCCAAGCCGGCGGCTGTGACGGTGCTGGTGTCTTCGATCCAGGTCATAGCGGACGGCCACGGCTGGGAGGCCTGGCGCCTGTTCCCAGACGAGCAGGCGCGCCTTTATGAGCTGATCGACACGCACGCCCCGGGCCGGGTCGTGATCGTCTCCGGCGACCGTCATCGGGCAGGTCTGTATGAGACCACCTTGGCTTCCGGCGCGCGCCTGGCCGAACTCACCACCTCCTCGCTCAATCTGCCCGGCTCGCGGTGGGGCGGAACTGAAGAGGCGGGCCCCAATCGCCTTGGACCAACGTTCCTTGACGAAAACTTTGGTCTTTTGGAGTTCGACTGGGAGGCGGGGCAGGCGCGCGCCAGCGTTCAAGATCTGAGCGGCGACACCGTGATGGCAACGGTCGCCGTGACGTTTGACGCCGCGCCGATCGCTTCGGCTCTCCTGCCACGGGCGAGCAAGTGACGCTGACCCGCTGGACGCAAGCGCCAAGAGGCGATGCTGACGGGTGATCCTTCGGCGGCGGTGATGCAACGGTGATGAGGCGGTGTTCTGGCGGTGGTGGGCGCAAAACGGTTCCCACCCGGTCTGAATGTCTCTAGACCGCCACCCATGAGCGCTTATCGAAACGTCGCTGCGGTGGTCGCGGCTGTCACGCTGATGCAGGCGGGCTCAGCCATCATGTTCGTCTCCGCCCCGTTGGCGCTCCAGGCCAACGGGGCCGGGGCGACGGCGGTTGGCGTGGTCGTGGCGTTCTATTCGGTCGGGTTCTTGTTCGGGGCCGTCTTTGCGCCGCGCCTTGTCGCCCAAGTCGGCCACATTCGCAGCCTCACAGCCGGGGCGGGCGTCGTGGCGGCGGTGACGCTGGGGCTACACGCCAGCCCCGACCCAGTGAGCTGGGCGCTCCTGCGGCTCATCGCCGGTATCGGCGTTGCGCTGATCTTGACCGCCGCGGAAAGCTGGATTGCCGATGTCGCCCCGCCCGACCGACGCGGCGCTCTGGTCGGGTTTTATCTGGTGTGCGTGCGGGTCGGCTTGATCGCAGGCCCGTTCATGATTGTCGGCGTCGCGCCCAATTCGGCCGGGCCCTTGATGATCGCGGCCGGCGCTTTTGCCCTGTGCCTGGTGCCGGTTGCGCTCACGCGGCGCTCGCCTCCTGCGACCCCTCAAGACCGCGCCGCCGGTCCCTTGTCTCTGTGGCGCATCGCACCGGCCGCCTTTTATGGGGCTCTGGCCACCGGACTTGTAAACGGGGCCGTGCCCAACCTGATCGCCGTCTACGCAGCACCATTTCAGCCCGAGACCCCGATGGCGGCGGCGGCCAGCTTTTCAGCTGCGCTCTTCCTGGGTGGGCTCTTGGCCCAGTGGCCCGCAGGGGCGATCTCGGACCGGGTTGACCGCCGGGTCGTGGGGGCTGTTCTGGTGCTGGTGTCGGCGGTCGCCAGCCTGGTGCTGGCGGTGACGCCAACCGCGGCGCCGCCGGGTCTGGTGATGGTGTTCCTGGTGGTCTGGGGCGTCGGCGCGATGAGCGTCTATGGCGTCATGGCTGCGCACGCCGCCGACCGCGCCCCGCCGGGCGAGGTGGCGCTGGCGCTGGCGGGCATGCTGGTGGTGTGGGGCGTGGGCTCGGTCATCGGCCCGATCGGCGCAGGCGTCTTGATCGCGATCGGATTGGGCCCGTCGGGCTTGTTTGTGTTCTCCGCCGTGGTGCTGGCGGTGACGGGCGCGGCTCTTCTGCACCGCCGCGCAGTAAATGACGGGGTCGCGCTGCGAGATAAGTCAGCGTTCGCCGCCGTGCCCAATACGTCGATGGCGGCGGCCGAATTGGACCCGCGCGCTGAAGCGGACGTGGATGTGAACGCCGATCTGCGCGGCGACGACGGCGAACAGGACGACGGCCCCAGAGACGGCCCGGCAGACGACCCGTTCCGCTCCCATCCCTTTGACGCCGGCGTTCCCCCGAAAGCCTAGCCAAAGGGCTACCGGCGACGCCAGAGCCTTAAACGGCGCAAGACCGTGCGTGTCGGCCTCCGCAATTCCCGGCGGTGATTGCGCGCGCCAGCCGAGCCTGTGTATAGCTCGCCCAACTGACCCGTTACGGGTTTCAAGCGCGCACAGCTTGGGACCCAGCTTGTGCGCGAGGACCCCGATGAACATCCACGAATACCAGGCCAAGGCCCTCCTGAAGACCTTCGGCGCCCCGGTCGCGCAAGGCGTGGCCGTCATGTCGGCGGACCAGACGGCGGACGCCGTGGCGCAGCTGCCCGGGCCCTTGTGGGTGGTCAAGTCGCAGATCCACGCCGGCGGGCGCGGCAAGGGACGGTTCAAGGAGCTGGGACCGGACGCCAAGGGCGGCGTGCGCCTGGCCCACAGCCCCGATGAAGTGCGGGCCCACGTTGATGAAATGCTCGGCAACACGCTGGTGACGCACCAGACCGGACCGGCCGGCAAGCAGGTCAATCGTCTCTACATTGAAGACGGCGCCGACATTGCGCGCGAGCTTTATCTCTCGTGCCTGGTCGACCGCGCCACAGGGCGCATCGCCTTTATCTGCTCGACAGAAGGCGGCATGGACATCGAAGAGGTGGCCGCCGAAACGCCTGAGAAGGTCAAGACCTTCCACGTTGATCCGGCGGTGGGTTATGGCGGCTATGTCGGGCGCTCGATCGCCTACGCGCTGAAGCTGGAAGGCGATCAGGTCAAGCAGTGCGTGCGTCTGATCGGCCAGCTCTATCGCGCCTTCACCGAAAAGGACATGAGCCTTCTGGAGATCAACCCGCTGATCGTTCTCAAAAGCGGCGATCTGCGGGTGCTCGACGCCAAGGTCTCGTTCGACAGCAACGCGCTCTTCCGTCACGACGACATCCTCAGCCTGCGCGACGAAACCGAAGAAGACGCCAAGGAGATCGAGGCGTCCAAGTACGATCTCTCCTACGTGGCGCTCGACGGCGACATTGGCTGCATGGTCAACGGGGCCGGCCTGGCGATGTCGACTATGGACATCATCAAGCTCTATGGCGCTGAACCGGCCAACTTCCTGGACGTCGGGGGCGGGGCGTCGAAAGAAAAGGTGACCGCAGCGTTCAAGATCATCACCGCCGACCCCAATGTGAAGGGCATTCTGGTGAACATCTTTGGCGGCATCATGCAGTGCGATGTGATTGCAGAGGGCGTGATCGCGGCGGTCAAAGAGGTGGGCTTGCAGGTGCCGCTGGTGGTGCGCCTTGAAGGCACCAACGTGGACAAGGGCAAGGCGATCATTGCCTCAAGCGGCCTGAACGTGATTTCCGCGGACGACTTGGACGACGCCGCGCAGAAGATCGTTGCCGCTGTCGGCAAGGCCTAGGAAAGCGCGCCCCGGCTTGCGTGCGGGGCCTGGCTTGCGGACCAGACGTGCAGCTGGTGCGCGGCAAGGGCTCGTGTTTTCCGGCCAATCTGTCACACTGCCCTAAAATGAGCACGTCCAGGCGCTAGCTGGAGTGCTCACGCGGTGAGGCGGCCGGGAAGAACGTCGCTGCGCCAGACCAGATTGCGGTGAGGGGACTAACGCGATGCAGACAGTTGGGCACACAGGTGGGCAGAAATTTGGCCAGAAGTTTGGCCGGGCGTTCGGGGCCTTTGGGGCGTTGGCGGCGCGCGCAGCGCTTGCGCTGGCGGCCAGCAGCGCCAGCTTGGCGCAGGACGGGCCGCTAGGACCAGAGGGCGACTATGTGCCGACACCGCCGGCAACCCCGGTGGCGCTCGCCGACACCTCGCCTGAACTCGTGGCCAGCGTGATTGTTTGCTATCGCGGCCGCATGATCCCCGCCAACATGAAGGCGCAGGCCGAAGCCGCGGGCTATCGCAACTTGACGACCGATGAAATCGCCGCCGCTGCGCCTGGCTCGGCTGGCGCCGCTGAAGTGCAAGGCTGGATGGAAGGCGAGGGCGAAGAAAGCGTCGCCGTCGTCACCTATGTCACAGCAATCGCCGGCCGGCCGCACAGCGTGTGCGTGGTGAATGCGCAAACCCCGCGTCCGGAAGATACGCTGACGACGCTGAACACGGCCCTCGGCGCGCCGCGCCGTGACGTGTGGAACGGTGAATGGCGGGAGTTTTCCTGGTATTGGGAAGAAGACGGCAGCTATGTCATGGCCGACTATCGGGTCAAGGAAGACGCCGCCGACGCCACGCTGATCGTGAAGGCCAGCATCACCCAGTAGCGCTGACCGCGTTCAAGCTTCGAAAACCAGGTGATGCGCACCGTCCCGCCGGCGAGCGAGGCGGCGCGCACCCCTTTTTTGCGCCTCCATCTTCCCCTGACCCTGCGCGTGCGGGCCACGTGCGGCCACGAGTGCTTTGACGTGAGGCGCGGTTTCTTTTAGGCCGTCGCCAGCGGTTGCCGTTCGGCGTTCGCGTTTCATTGATCAGACGAGGGCGCGCCGGGCATCGCCACCCCGCCTTGGCGCGTCGTCGCTCGCCAAGAGGTCCGCTCGCCTATGTCCGTGCTCGTTGACGCCTCCACCAAAGTCATCACCCAGGGCCTGACCGGCAAGACCGGCACCTTCCACACCGAACAGGCCCTGGCCTACGGCACCCAGATGGTGGCCGGCGTCACCCCGGGCAAAGGCGGTGAGGTGTGGACCCCAACCGACGCCGCCCCGGCCCAAGCCAAGGGCGCCAAGCTGCCGATCTATGACACGGTGCGCGACGCCAAAGAGGCCACCGGCGCAACAGCCAGCGTGGTCTATGTGCCGCCGCCGTTCGCCGCTGACGCCATTCTTGAGGCGATCGACGCTGAGATTGAGCTGATTGTGACCATCACCGAAGGCATCCCGGTGCAGGACATGATCCCGGTCAAGCGGGCGCTGGAGGGCTCGTCGTCGCGCCTCATCGGGCCCAATTGCCCGGGCGTTCTGACCCCCGGCGAGTGCAAGATCGGCATCATGCCGGGCAACATCTTTTCCAAGGGTTCGGTGGGCGTGGTGTCGCGCTCAGGCACGCTGACCTATGAGGCCGTGTTCCAAACCACCAATGTCGGGCTGGGCCAGACAACAGCGGTCGGCATCGGCGGCGACCCGGTCAAGGGCACAGAATTTATCGACGTCCTGGAGTTGTTCCTGGCCGACCCGGAAACCCAGTCGATCATCATGATCGGCGAAATCGGCGGTTCAGCGGAAGAAGAAGCGGCCCAGTTCATCAAGGACGAAGCCAAGCGCGGGCGCAGAAAGCCGATGGCGGGCTTCATCGCGGGACGCACCGCGCCGCC
>CAYGQB010000003.1:0-45955 GCA_964351895.1 uncultured Caulobacterales bacterium | reverse complement strand
TTGTGGCGGGCGTGCAGGTCGTGGGTCAAATCCCGGTCCGCGCCCGCCTCCACAATGAGATTGGCCACCAGCTTGGCGGAGATGGGCGTGCGGCCGCCGGTTTTGCGGTCCTGACGGGCGTAGCCAAAGTAGGGCAGCACAGCGGTAATCCGACGCGCAGACGCGCGCCGCAGCGCGTCGATGCAGATCAAAAGCTCCATCAGATTGTCGTTGGCGGGCAGCGAGGTCGACTGAATGACGAACATGTCGGTGCCGCGCACGTTTTCTTCGATGCGCACAAACACTTCGTCGTCGGCAAAGCGAGAGATGGTTTTTGCTGTCGGCTCGACGTGCAGGTGCGCTGCAATCGCCTGGGAGAGCTTGTCGTTCGATGTCCCAGCTAAAATCTTCATGGTGCTGACCCCCCGGGGCGACGACGCGCGCCTTGTGTCTCCCACAGGGTCGTCAGGCCGGCGCGAGCATGATTGCTGCGATATTGCGTCCATAGTCGGATTCGCCGCGCAGGGTGCGCCGCCTGTTGCTGAAGTAGCTCGCCTCATCCGTACAGGTACAGGGTGTCATCACATCGACACGCAAAACACCTGCGCGCCGTAGCCTTTCCGCCACATATGCCTTCAAATCAAAGTGTGCGCGATCACCCGCGCCGGGGCGAAAATAGCTGATGTTGGACCCGTCGGCGTCGACGAAACGGGCCACGAACTCGGGTCCGACCTCGTAGGCGGCTTGTCCGATGCACGGGCCCACGGCGGCCACGATCGCCTCACGCGCTGCGCCGGCGTGGCGCATGGCGTCGAGCCCGGCCTCCAGCACCCCATCCAAGGCGCCGCGCCAGCCTGCGTGTACGGCGCCGACAACACCGGCTGCGCCGTCGGCCATCAGGATGGGCGCGCAATCGGCTGACAGGGCGCTGACGGCAAGTCCCGGCGTGCGTGTGACGAGGGCGTCCACCTCGCGTCCAGCGCCGGATTGAGCGAACACGGCGGGGTCGTCGATCAGGGCCGCGCGGTTGGAGTGCACCTGATAAGCGCTCACCAGTCGGTCGCTCTGAGCGCCGAGGGCCGCAGCCACGCGCGCGCGGTTTTCCTGTACTGCGCCAGGCGTGTCGTGTGATCCGGGGCCGGTGTTGAGACTGGCGTAAAGGCCCTGCGAGACGCCGCCCTGGCGGCCAAAGAAGCCGTGACGCACCCCGGGGACTGCAGCCAAGCCGGGCGCGATGAGAGCGGGGGGAAGGTGGGCGGCTGCGTCCATGCGAGGCTCCGGCTTGTCGTGTGGCGACCAGCGGACCAGGCGGGCGCGCGCTGATGAAAGTGTTTCTTAACGCCGTCTCTGCACGTCGCGTTAGGACCACTGCGGTAGATTTTGCCCTCAAGCGCGAACCTTGGTCGACCTGAGAGTGACAATGCTGCTGCGATTTCTGAAGGCGTTGAGAGCTGCACGTTCCGGCAACGTGACCATGATCACTGCAGGCGCCATCCCGGCGATCGTCATGTTTGCGCTCGTGGGCGTGGACCTTTCCACCATTGATCGCAAGCAGCTGTCGCTGCAGGCGGCCGCCGACGCGGCGGCCATCGCCGCCGCCTTGGCCATGGAGCATGAAGACGCGGTTTCAAACCCGGCAAAACGTTTGAGCTTAGCGCGCGCTGGTGCGACGGCGTCCCTGGCGTCCAATGGCTTGCGTGAGCGCTCGCTCAATAGCTTTGAACTCGTGGAAACCAAAGACGGCGCTGCGGGCGTCCGCGTAAAGCTGGTCGATCGCCCCAAGCTGATGATGAAAGAGGTCTTGGGGCGGCGTGCGCGGGTGGAGGCGGAGGCTGCCGCCGTGCTGCGCGCGACCGCGCCCATCTGCGTCATGGCCGTGGCGACATCCGGTCATGACGGGGTCTTGTTTAATGGTCCATCCGACGTGGAGATGGGGCGTTGCGCGGTGCAATCAAACTCGCCGTCGGCCACGTCGCTGATCGTAAAGTCAAGTCGCGTGTCGGCGGCCAGCGTGTGCGCGGCCGGCGAGATTGAAGTGGGCATGGGCGGTGATCTAGACGCCGTGTCGCAGCGCGCCAACTGCGCGCCGGTGGACGACCCGCTGGCCCAGTTTCGTCCGAGTTTGCCGAGTGGCGGCTGCGACCACACGGGCTTTGCCCGCGACCTTCGGCGGTCTGAAACGTTGCGACTGGAGCCGGGCGTCTACTGCGGCGGCGTCACAATCACCGGCGCTGGCCGAGTGAACTTTGCAAGCGGGGTCTATCAGGTGCGCGACGCCGCCCTCAGCATCGCCACCAGTGGTCGCGTGCGCGGGCGCGACGTGACCTTTGCCTTGAGCCATGGCGCGTCCCTCGACATTCGCCGCAGTCGCAGCTTCTTGTTGAGCGCGCCAGAACGCGGACGGTTCGCCGGCCTCATCGTCTATGATCCTGAGCCACGCGTTAGTACTCTTGTGTCCAAGGTCGCAGGCGCAGCAAGCGAAGGTCTTGAAGGGGCAGTCTATCTGCCCGGACATCGCCTGTTCATGTACGGCCCGGACGGACTGAACGTTGAGCCAGCTGAATACACCTTGATCATCGCCTCGCGCGTTGGGTTTCTGGGGCCTCGCCCCTTGCGTATTCGCTATGAATTGAACGGGCGGCGCATCCCGTGGGCCAGCCAAGCCTACTTCTCGGGTGGTGTGCGTCTGGTGTCGACGAGCGAACTTGCCGGCTAGCCTCGCAAGTCGCCGCTAGTCTGGCGCTAGTCTGGCGCACCCAGACCAGGCGGGGCGCGATAGCCTGGGCTGGTGATCGCCAAGACCTGGAACAAGGTTCCCATCTCAGACGGATCAGTCAGCCGGTGGATCGCCTGAGCCGCGGTGCGCCGGGCGTCGGCGCCGGCGCGCGCCAAGACCGCAGCCCGTGCTTCTAACCCCAGCTTGAGGAGCCATTCGCCTTGGGCGTAAGGCCCGGCTGTCTCCAGTCCGACGCTGTGCGCGCTCTGCACCAAGGCCTGAAAGTCCACCCGAGCGGTCAGATCCGACGCGCCCGGCGCCGCCAACGGGTCGATCCGCGTGTGGCGGCGCACCGCCTGGAGCGTATCGCCGACCTCGGAGACGGGCGGGCCATAGTCGATGACCAGCAGCCGCGTTGGGCCGGGCCGCTGCGCCACCGCATCCATGAGCTGGTCAACGCCGGGCCGTAGCTCCACCAGCGCGCCGTCCGGCGCGTCCGCGGTCGCGGCCGGCGTGCGGGCGGCCTGGGCGTCGGGCACAGGGTCGCCCAGCGCAAACATCAGCGTGTCTGGCGTGTCTGGGTGCAGTGTCACCATGCGCTCGCGCCAGGCCCCGCATGCGCGCACCAGCTGGCGAATGGGCAAGCAGTCGACGAATTCATTGGCCACGATCAGGCTCGGTCCGGGGGCAATGGCGTCGAGCGCGTTGGCCCACGAGACGGCGCTTGGCGCATCCGCCAGTCGGCGCGCCTGCTCGGCCTGGAGCGCCGGGCTCGCCTCCACCAGCACCGGGCGGGCGGCGGCAAGGAACTGCGGGCGCACGCGCGCCGCGCGCAGGGCGTCGGCCAGCATGACGCCGCGCCCAGGCCCAAGCTCGATCAGATAGCAGGGGTCGGGCGCGCCCAGATCGAGCCAGCTTTGCACCAGCCAAAGACCGATCAGCTCCCCAAACATCTGCGACACTTCAGGCGCCGTGATGAAGTCGGCGCCGGCGCCGATCGGGTCTTTGGTGGCGTAGTAGCCGCCGCGCGGATCATAGAGCGCCAATGTCATAAAGGCGGCCACCGACATCGGCCCGTCGCGTCGAATGAGGTCGCAGATGCGCGCGTGCAGTCCCTGGTCCGGCGCCGGATGGTCATCGGCGCTAGGGTCGAACGCGTCAGTCATTTTGAGGTCGCCAGCCCGTTAAATCGCGTTGGTGCGCGCTAAGCAGAGCCGGCCGCGCGCGTTGGCCCAGCCTTCATGGCGCGCCAAATCAGAAAGCCGCCGCCGATGATCATCGGCCCGGACAACAGCATGCCGCGCGTGATGCCGAACGCTGGATCGCCAAGGTGGGCGTCCGGCTCGCGGAAGTTCTCTACGAAGGATCGGAAGACGCCGTATCCCACCAGAAACACGCCGGTTGTCAGGCCTGGGTTCTGAAGTGCGGCGCGGTGATGCGTGGCGACACGCAAGATGATGAACAGGACCAGGCCCTCCAGCAGCGCCTCATAGACTTGGCTGGGATGGCGCAAGAAAGGCGCAACACCGAGCGCAGTGGCGTCGCGGTCACACGGGAAGCGCATGGCCCACGGGCCGTCCCACGGGCGCCCGTAAAGCTCTCCATTGATAAAGTTGGCGACGCGGCCAAAGAAGATCCCGATGGGCGCGACGACCGCCGCAGCGTCTGCAATGCGCAAAAACTCAAGCTTGCGCGAGCGCGCCAGCCACCAGATCGCCGCCCCAACCCCCAAAAGCCCGCCGTGGAACGACATCCCGCCGTCCCAGATGCGCCAGAACTGGATGCTCGCGATCTTGGCCCCGATGGCGTTGGCGCTGAAGCCGTCGCCAAAGAGTGTGAACAGCGTGGCCAGGTCCTGGCCCAGCCAGCCAATGTTGTAGAACAGGACATAGCCAATGCGTCCGCCAAAGATGACGCCCATGGTGGCAAGGAACAACAACTCGTCCACATCGTCGCGCGAGAGCGGAGAGCTTGGGTCTTTGGCGGCAGCGGGCGTCCACAGCTTGGGCTGGTCGACCAGCCGCAGCATGTAGCGCCACCCCAGCAGCAGCCCGGCAATGTAAGCCATCGCATACCAGCGCAGATCCAGCGGCCCAATGGAGAGCAAAACTGGGTCAAAACCTGGAATAGGGCTGCAAGTGGCGATCATGTGCGGGGTCCCCGGCGCGTGCGCGCGTTGCCATGTGCGCTCAGGTGGCGATACTGACCGAGCACCACTTTGGCAACGAAAGATGTGATTGCGCGATGCAGACGAAGAACCCCTTTCTTGACGACATGGCGCAGCTCATGACCAACGCGATGGGCGCAGCCCAAGGCGTTGGCGACGAGATGCAGGCCATGATGCGCGCCCAGATCGAGCGCCTGGTGGCGGACATGGATTTGGTCGGGCGCGACGAGTTTGAGGCGATGAAAGAGCTGGCGACGAACGCCAAGGCTGAGAGCGAAGACCTCAAGGAGCGGGTGGCCGCGCTTGAGGCGCGCTTGAACGGCGACACCGGCTCGATTTGAGCGACGCAGCGCCGACGCGCCCGACACAGAGCGCCCCGCTTGATGCTGTGATCATCGGCGCAGGCATGTCCGGCGTGGCCATGGGGCGTGCGCTCGATCAGGCTGGAGCCGGCGCCTACCAAATCATCGAACGCAACGACGGCGTCGGCGGCACCTGGCGCGACAATCACTATCCGGGCGCCGGCTGCGATATTCCATCCCAGCTCTATAGCTATTCCTTCGCGCTCAATGCCGGCTGGAGCCGTCGGTTCGCCGGCCAGCCCGAGATCCTGGCCTACTTTGAGCGCTGCGCGGATGAGCTGGGCGTGCGTGACCGGCTCATCACCGGCGACGCCGTGGCGCGGTGCGGGTGGGATGGAGCGGATCGGTTGTGGCGGGTCGAAACCGCCTCCGGGCGCGCCTTTGCCGCACGCGCGCTGATCGCAGCCACCGGCCAACTTAACACCCCGCACATTCCCAAGCTTGAGGGGGCCCAGGCGTTCGCGGGAGCGCAGTTTCATTCCGCGCGCTGGGACACGGGCCTGGATTGGGCGGGCAAGCGCATCGTGGTCATCGGCAATGCGGCCAGCGCCATTCAGTTCCTGCCGCACCTGGCTGAAACGGCTGCGCAAGTGAGTGTGTTTCAGCGCTCGCCCAACTGGGTTGTGTCTAAACCAGACCGTGCGTTCACCGCCGTGGAGCGCTGGCTCTTTCGCCATGCGCCGGGGTTTCAGCGCCTCTACCGGGCCGGCATTTTCTGGACCCAAGAATCTAAGCTGTTCGCGTTCTTCAACCGTCATCGACTGGCCCAGAAGCTGGCGCGACGACATGTCGAGCGTCACCTGCGGAAGAACGTGCCGGACACCGCCTTGCGCGCGCTTGTGACGCCAGACTATCCGCCCGGATGTCGGCGGGTTCTGATCACCAACGACTATTTT
This sequence comes from uncultured Caulobacterales bacterium, assembly GCA_964351895.1. Classification (GTDB taxonomy): domain Bacteria; phylum Pseudomonadota; class Alphaproteobacteria; order Caulobacterales; family Maricaulaceae; genus CAYGQB01. The sequence goes on along the minus strand of CAYGQB010000003.1, from coordinate 39,835 downwards.
GAAACTTTGCAACGGCCCAATGTGGAGCTCGTCACGGCGGCGGCGACGAGACTGCACCGGGATGCGGTGGAGGCGGCGGACGGAACCCTCTATGGCGCGGACGCCGTGATCTACGCCACGGGTTTTGAGACGACGAAGTTCGTCAACGGGGTGGAGGTCATCGGGCGCGACGGTCAGCGTCTCGACCAGGTGTGGGCGCGTGCGCCGAAAGCCTATCGCGGCGTCTCAGCGCCCGGGTTTCCTAACTTCTTCACGCTCTATGGGCCCAACACGAACCTTGGTCATAACTCCATCATCTACATGGTCGAGCAGCAGTGCGCCTATGTCGCGCGGCGCTTGGCCAAGCAGGCGCCGGGGTGGGCCGAAGAGGTCACGCCAGAGGCGCACGCCGCCTACAATGACGCGCTTCAAGCCGATCTGGCGCAAACCGTGTGGGCCGCCGACTGCGGCAGCTGGTACGCGACGGCGGACGGTGTTGTGACCAACAACTGGTCGTCGTGGGCCAGCGCTTATGCGCGCCTGATGGCGCAGGCCGACGACGAGGCCTACCGCCGGGTTTAGGGCGGCCGCGTTTAAGCCCCGCAGCTCAGTTGGCGTCGAAGGTGTCGCGGGTCCAGGTCGAGACGGCGCGCAAGGCGGCGCGCGATTCGCGCATGAGCGGCGCAAACGCTTGCCAGACGTGCCACATGTCAGCGTCAATCTGGAGGGTGGAGGCGCCGCCCGCCTCCTTGAGCTTTGCGTGCAAGCGCAGAGCGTCGTCGCGCAGGATTTCCCGCTCTCCAACCTGAATGAGCGATGGTCCAAGACCCGACAGGTCGGCCAGAAGCGGCGACACGCGCGGATCGTCCGCCGGCGTCAGGCCGCGATAAGCGGCGACGGCGCGGCCAACCTGGACCGGGTCTAAGATCAGATCATCGTCGGCGCGCGAGAGAAAGCTCTCGCCGCTCAGCGTCAGGTCCACCCATGGTGAAAACAGGATGTGACCTGCTGCAGGCGCGCCCGCGTCCCGAAGCGCGCACGCCGTGGCCAGCGCCAATCCGCCGCCCGCCGAATCGCCGGCCAGAATGAGCGGCCCGGCATGCTGGCGCGCAGCCCATGTCGTCACCGCGACCGCGTCGTCCAGCCCGGCCGGAAAAGGGTGCTCGGGCGCCAGGCGATAGCTGGCCTGCACACAGGTGCGCCGGGTTGCCTGCGCCATCCGCGCCGCCAGCGCCGCGTGCGACTTTAAAGACCCGGTCACATACCCGCCGCCATGCAGGTAAAGCAGAACACCCGCGCGCGGGTTTGGCGGCGTCCACACCCTGATCGGCCGACCGGCCGCTTCGGCGCGCCGCCCGCGCACCCCAACCGGGCCCAAGGCGGCGCCGGACACCAGGTCCAGCGTCTGGCGCTGGCGCGCCATGGGGTTGTCAAAGCTCAGCGTCCCCGCGATCACCGGCACGAGCGTATGGCGCAGGAGACGCGCAACCATGCTGTAGCGCGGCTTGGTCATGCGCCCGTTGTCAACGTCGTGCACCCGTGGCTCGCGCGGCGGCGAAGAGAGAGAGGGGGCGGGATTTAGCTCAGACATGGGCGAGAAAAACGATCCTTTGAGGACGGGCGCAAGACGGGCGACCGTGCGCCCCCCCTAGATTGGTGCTCTTGAACGGCCGCACGCGAAACGCCTAGCACCTTGCCGGGTGTTGGCGCGGTAAAAAAGCTGCTCGCTTCAGGAGATGAATCGCCAGAGTTTGCACACGACGCACTGATATGGCGTCGGCGGCTTAAGGGCCACGCACCATGGACACGCGACTGGACACCCACGAGATCGTGAGCACCGAAGTTCTCGACCTGATCGAGACCATCATATCGGGCGAGGAGTACGCCTACGAGCGCATGGGCGACGGAGAGCTGCACTTCGTGGCGCCAGGTTCCTGGACCGATCATGAGCTTTGGTTTGCCTGGAACAGCTCCATTGAAACTCTGCACTTGTGCTTGAATCTGGACGCCAAAACGCCGCCGGAAACGCGCGCGCGCCTGTTCGAACTGGTGGCGCTCTTGAACGAACGCATGTGGCTCGGCCATTTCGACGTCTGGTCGGAAGACCAGGCCATCGTGTTCCGCTGCGCCGTGCCCTTGCCCGACGGCGCCACGCCTTCGCAGGCGCAGATCGCTTCAATGATCGCCGCCGCGCTCGACGCCGGCGAACGGTTTTATCCCGCCTATAACTTCCTGGTCTGGGCCGGCAAGGCGCCGAGCGACGCGGTCACAGCCGCCATGTTCGAGACCGCTGGCGAGGCCTAGGCGCAGACCAGCCCGGCAAGAGCCGCCGCACGCCCGTCTCAAGATGCGAAATGGGGCGCGAGACGCGTCTTGATCGCGGCGTGCGGTGCGCCCATCTTTTAGCGATGAAACAAGACGCTTCAGACATTCGCGCCGCCCTCGCCGACGCCGCCTTGGCGGGGGCGCGCAAGACCGGCTGGGATCGCCTGGCGCTGCGTGACTTGGCCGAAGAGGCGGGCCTGGAGTTGAGCGCGGTTTACGGCGTCGTGCGGTCTAAAGACGACGTCCTGGCGACCTTGATGGCCCGGTTTGATCGGGCGGCCCCCAAGGAACTTGACCTGGAGCGCGACGCGGACGTGCGTGAGCGCGTGTTCGACGCGGCGATGGCGCGCTTTGACGCCATGGAGCCGCATCGCGCTGGGCTGGCGGACATCCTCGGTGCTGAGCGCGCTCGCGCGGGCGGGGCGGCGCGCGCGGTGGGCCGGCTTATTGGCACGGCGCGCTGGATATTGGAGATGGCGGGCGAGGATACGTCCGGCTTCATGGGCGCGGCCCGTGCGCGCGGCTTTGCGCTGGTGATCGCACGCGCCGAACGCGCCTGGCTCGACGATACGGCGGGTGATCTGTCGCGCACCATGCGCCAGCTCGACAAGGACTTGCGCGACATTGCCGATTGGCGCGCCCGCCTTAAGCCGGGCAAGCGCGACAGGTCTGAGCCCGAGGCGGGACCAGACTCGAGTGGCGACGTCAGTCCCGGTTCTGACGACGGCGCAGACGACGCCCCGCCAGCTCCTGGGCGATCAGGGCCGCGTAAACCTGAAACCGAACCGAGCGCCTAGGCGCCGTCTGAATCTGAGGCGGTGCAGGCGGCCTGTTTCAGGTTCACCGTTGGGCCCTTCGCGCCAACCCCGAACACTGGATTGCCGGCGCCGTCGACCGCTGAATCGTCGAGCAGCAGGGCGTCACGGCGCAGGGTCAGCGTCTCATTGAGATAGACCTGGGTTTCGAACCGGGTCGAGTAGTACGAGCAGGCGTTGGGCTTTAGGTAGCCGTTGTACTGGTCGCCGTCGAACGTCCAGTAAACCTCGCACCCCGGCTTGAGAATGAAATCATCGGCCGTGAGGTCGGCGACGCGGGTCGGATCGAGATGCGCGTCCGTCAGCCGGGACGGGTCTTTGGGCGTGTAGATGGTGAGCCGGATCGCACCCTCCGCCGCGTCGATGTCGAAGGCGTAGATGCGCTGGCGATAAAGATCGGTTGGGTCATAGTGCTGGTACTGCTGAGCGTAGAGCGTCGGGCCTGGAATGCCTTCGATCGCTAGGGGCTGAAACGTGTGGTTGGTGTGGCGGTGGCGATCGGCTTGCGCCACCTCGTCTTTGGCTTGGGTGTAAACCTGGATGTGATTGTCATAGACGCCGGGAAACCAGCGCATCATGCGCTCAAGGTCGGCGTCCAGCTGGGTGGCGGCGGAGGGACCGGTTGCGCACGCGCCGGCGCTTGCTGTGATGGCTGCGATCACCAAGCATCGGACAAGAGCCGGGCGCGCGCTGAAGCACCGGGGCGAAAATCCGAACGTGGACATGAGGGTCTCCCTTGTGTGCAAAAGCGCGGCGCGCGCCACCTTACACCCGAGATGAGGCGGGGCGCTCCTGGGGCAGGCGCACGCGGGCGCGCAAGCCGCCCAATGGCGCCGCGCTCAGTGTGATGTCACCGCCATGCGCGTGCGCGATGTCGCGGGCAATGGCCAGGCCCAGCCCGACCCCGGCGCCACTCGCGCGGCGCGCCGGATCCAGCGTGCCGAATGGCCGGAACGCCTCAGCATAGTCCTCTGGCGCGATACCGGGTCCATCATCGTCGACGTCGATCTCTATGGCGGTCGGGGTGCGCCTCAACATCACATGGACGGTTTCGCCGTGACGCGTGGCGTTGCCGATGAGGTTGGCCAGGCAGCGCTTGAAGGCGGCGGCGCGCACCTGAGCCACAAAATCGGTGCGTGCTTCCTGGGTCAGTTCAACATGGTCGCCTGAGCGCACCGCCCCGTCGACCACTTCGGCTGTCAGGTCGGCAATGTCGTGGTCATCAGGATCCTCGCCGCCCACGCCCTGTGCGAACGCCAGATACTCGTTAAGGATGGCCTCCATGTCCTCCACGTCGCGTCGCATGTCGGCGCGGGTATCAGTGTCGGGCAACAGAGCCAACTCCAGCTTAAGGCGCGTCAGAGGCGTGCGCAGATCGTGGCTGACGCTGGCCAGAAGCGTGGTGCGCTGGTCGATGTGGCGCTTGATGCGCCGGCGCATGTCGATGAAGGCTTGGGCCGCGCGGCGCACCTCGCGCGCGCCTGAGGGGCGAAAGGCGGGGCTGTCTTGGCCGCGCCCAAAGCGCTCTGCGGCGGCGGCCAGGCGTTCAATCGGCTTGGCCTGATTGCGAATGTAGATCACCGAAATCGCCGTCAGGAAGAGGGTGGCGATGGCGATCCAGATCAAGAATATGTGGCCTGTGGTGGCGAACACGCGGTCGCGCGGGACGATCAGGCGCAAGACCCCGGCGTCCACCAGCACCCGGATCTCCACGTACGAGGGATAGCGCGTGGTGTCGAACCAGAAGGCGTGTTCGATTTTGTCGGCCAGAGCTCGCCGCAAGGTGCGGTCCAGCACGCTGAAGAACGAGGAACGGACCGTCGTGGGCAGATCGGCGTCCGGCTCCAACTCAATGGACACCGACATGGTGCGCAGCGCCAAGGGCTGAATGGCCGCCAGGCGTTCCGCGCTGGGGTCTTGCTCATAGAGATCCATCACGACGGCGATGTCCCCTGCGACGCTTTCTGACAGTCGCTTGGTGACTGTTTCCCAGTGGGCCTCAAAGAAAGCCCACGTGACCGCCACCTGCATCAGGGCCACCGGCAACACGATGATCAAAAGCGCGCGGCCAAACAGGCTTGTCGGCAGATAGTCTTTAAGGCGCGGGCGCAGTATGCGCCGTGCCCGCAACCAGGCCAGAACTCGCAGGCCGCGCCGTTTCAAGAAGGCGCCCCGCGCGGCGCCCCGCCGGCCGGCGCCGCGACCAGCTTATAGCCGGCCCCGCGCACCGTTTGCAGGTGGACGGGCTGGCGGGGGTCGACTTCGATTTTGCGTCGCAGTCGGGTCACTTGAACGTCGACCGAGCGCTCCTGTCCGGCGCTGGTTTGTTCGGCCAACTCCAGCCGGCTGATGACGTCGCCGACACGGGCCGCGAGCGCCGCCAAGAGGGCCGCTTCAGCCGACGTGAGATGCACCAGCTCCCCGTCGCGAGAGAGCACGCCGCGTTCCAGGTCATAGGTGCAGGCGCCAAAACCCAAAACAGGGGACGCGGTGTCGGTCGGCTTGGCCCGGCGCAGCACCGCCTCGATGCGCAACACCAGCTCTTCGGGCTCAAACGGCTTGGGCAGATAGTCGTCCGCGCCGCGTCGCAGTCCCTCGATCCGATCCTCCGGCAAGTCGCGTGCGGTGAGCAAAATAATCGGTGTTGGTCCCTTGGCGCGTAGGGCGCTGGTCAGTGAAAACCCGTCCTCGCCGGGCATCATGACGTCCAAGATCAACAGATCAAAGTCGAGCGTTTCTAAGAGGGTGCGCGCCCGCTCGGCGTTTGCAGCAGACGTCACCGCATAGCCGTGATCAGACAAGAACCGCTTCAAGAGCGTGCGAATGCGGTCGTCGTCGTCGACGACCAGGAGATGCGCGCCGGTCGCAGTGCGGTGCGTGGCGGCGGGCGAGGTAGCCATTGCGAAGGGCCCTTGGTTGACAGAGGTCGACTTGAATTGACAATGGTCCGTGTCGCAACCTGCGACAAGCGCGCCGCCCGGGACCGCTGGTTCGATCCTTGGCCGACGCATCTCTCTGGCGGCGTCTACGCCGCACCTCGACAACACGAAAAGAAGGCGCGCCCCATGGCCGAGATCTTGCCCTATGACGATCGCGACGGCGTGATTTGGTGGAACGGATCATACGTCAACTGGCGTGACGCGAAGGTGCATCTCTTAACCCATGGTCTGCACTACGCCTCCAGCGTGTTTGAAGGCGAGCGCGCCTATGAGGGGACGATTTTCAAGTCGCGTCCGCACTCAGACCGCCTCATCCAATCGGGCGAATTGCTGGGATTTCAGATCCCCTTTCAGGCCGACGCCATTGAGGCGGCCAAGCGCGAAACGCTAGACAAGTTTGGCTACGACAACGCCTACATCCGGCCCATTGCGTGGCGCGGTTCGGAAATGATGGGCGTGTCGGCCCAGCACAACACCATTCACTTGGCGATCGCGATTTGGCAGTGGGGCAATTACTTCGCCGACAAGATGACCGGCATTCGCATCACCATGTCGCCGTGGCGTCGCCCGTCGCCTGACAGCGCCCCCGTCAAGTCGAAGGCGGCCGGGCTCTACATGATCTGCACCCTGTCCAAGCACGCCGCCGAGGCCAAGGGCTACGCCGACGCCCTGATGCTCGACCACAAGGGACGTGTCGCTGAATGTACCGGAGCGCACATCTTCTTTGCGCGCGATGGTGAACTGCACACGCCGACGGGAGACTGCATCTTGGACGGCATCACCCACGCCACAGTGGTTGATTTGGCAAAGGCGCGCGGGATCACCGTCCACAAGCGTGACATTATGCCTGAAGAGCTGCCGCACTTTTCCGAATGCTTCATCGTCGGCACGGCGGCCGAAGTCACGCCCGTGCGCGAGATCGAGGGTCAGACCTATACGCCTGGCCCCGTCACGCTTGCGATGGTGGAAGACTATGACGCCCTCGTGCGCGGCAAGCTGACGGTTCCGGCGAACTGACAGGCTAGGCGGCGCGCACCGTGTCCAAGAAGCGCTGAACCTCGGCGCGCAGGCGCTCGGCTTGCTGACCCAGCTCGTCGGACGCGCTGACCACTTGGCTCGACGCGGCGCCAGTTTCGTTAGCGCCTTCCATGACGCCGGCGATGTTGCGTGACACGTCTTGGGTGCCGACGGCGGCTTCCTGGGTGTTGCGCGCGATCTCCTGCGTGGCGGCGGCTTGTTCTTCAACCGCAGCATTGATGGCCACTGAGACTTCGCTCATTTCGTCGATGGTGGCGCGAATGGCGGCGATGGCTTCCACCGACTGGCTGGTGATCGACTGCATGTCTTCGATCTGAGAGGCAATGTCCTCGGTCGCCTTGGCGGTTTGGGTCGCCAGTGTTTTGACCTCCGACGCGACAACCGCAAAGCCGCGGCCGGCTTCACCCGCCCGCGCGCTTTCGATGGTCGCGTTGAGGGCCAGAAGATTGGTCTGCTCGGCGATGTCGGAAATCATGTTGACCACTTCGCCGATCTTCTCGGCGGCCTTGGACAAGCTTTCCACGGTCTGGTTGGTGGTCTGGGCGCGGCTGACAGCCTCTGCGGCAATACGGGCGGAGTGACTGACCTGCTCAGAAATCTCCTGCACTGAATTGCCCATTTGCTCGGCCGACGAGGCAACCACCGATACGTTCGCGGTGGCTTCCTCGGCGGCTGCGGACACGGTGGTGGAACGTTCGGTCGTCAGGTCGGCGGTTTGCGACATCGAGCGCGCCGTAGCGTTGAGCTCGCGCGCCGCTGAGGCGACCGTTTCCACGATGCCGGACACGCTGGCCTCAAACGAGGTCGCAAGCTCGTTCAGCTCGCGCTTGCGGGTCTTTTCAGACTCCACGCGTTCGACTTCGGCGCGCTGCTCGATTTCGAGACGCTGCTTCTCGCCTTCTTCAAGGTAGATCGAGATGGCAAAATCCATGTCGAGCATGACGGCCTTGGTCAGGGCGTCGAGCATCGTGGCTTGGGCGACCTTGCTGGAAAACGGGTTGGCGGCGCGCGCCGTGACCACGTGCTGCAACAGACGCGATGTGATGAACGAGTAGCCGGCGATGTACCAGCGCGGCTCTAGGCCGATCTTTGCGTGCATGAGGCCGATCTTGCGCACCGATTCCACGTAGGTGGCGTCGAATTCGCCCGTCAGGATCAGCAGCCAGTGGGTGATCTGTCGGCTCTTAGCGCCGCTCATGTCGCCCGATCCGCCGCCAACGCCAAAGAAGCGCGCCACCTGAGGCTCAGACCGGATGTGCTCATAGAACTGGTCCAGCACGCCCGGCAGAACGTTTTCGACCTCGGAACGCAGCGCGCGCAGCGTGTCGCGCGTCTTGGTGTCGATTTGCAGAAACGCGAGGCGCTGCGCCAAGGCGACGTCATCGGACATGGGGCTCTCCAGCAACTGTGCGCGGCCAGCGCAGTAATTCGTCCATCAGGTGATCCGCCTCGTCCGCCGCCGCGTAGAACGCCTTTGGCCCAAGGTCCGACGACCGCCTAGTGGTCGATCAAATGCTGGTTTCGGTTACTGAAGCGTTTAGATGTCGGCGGCAAGCCGTGCGTCGTGGAACGAGACATGTGTTGGTGTCTAAGCGATTGTGACGCCTGATCTGTGATTGTGTTTGATTGCGTCACAAAAATAATCGCCCTATGCGGGCAATTTTAGTGTTTGCGTGCGGCGGCGCGCCAATAGGTCCAGCCCGTCCACGCCGACAATATCGCCGCTGACCAGTAGAGGCCGATCCAGGCCAGCCCGGCCAGGGCGACGAAGGCCCAGTCGCCTTCGGCCCATTGGGCTTGGGCGCCCAGCGGCCAGCCGGCGGAAAGCGCCAGGACGCCAAACGCAGCGCCCGCGGCGGCCATTTCTGTTGCCGTCTTCCACTTGGCCAGTCCGGTAACAGCCAAACCCCCGCCGTCGCCATGGCGGGCGCGCAAAACGCTGACGCCAATGTCGCGCGCGACAATGACGCCTCCGGGGCCGGCCACGACCAGGGCGCTCCAGCCCGCATCGCGCACGCCCCAGAAAATTGCCGCAGCCATCGCCGCGATCAGAACCTTGTCGGCGACCGGATCGAGGGCGCGACCAAATTGCGACTGCACCGACCAGCGCCGCGCCAGCCAGCCGTCGAGAAAGTCAGAGAGCGCGGCAAGGGCAAAGGCGCCCGCCCCGAGCATCAGCCACACGCCGGCCCGCGCTTCCAAAGTCGCGTCGATTAGACCCGCATCGGGGGCGAAGCGGGCCTCGGTCAAGAGGGTCTGGGCGCGCGCATAGCCAAGGGCGGCGATGAGGGCCAGAGGAAAGCGGCCCAGGGTCAGCAGGTTGGGCACATGGGCGCGCCAGGTCGTCACGCCCGGAACCAGTCATAGATCCGCTGCGCCAACTCCTGAGACACGCCGGGCACGCTCTTGAGGTCAGCCAGGGCGGCGCGCGACACGCCCTTGGCCGAGCCAAAGTGGCTGAGGAGGGCGCGCTTGCGGGTCGGCCCCACGCCGGTGATTTCGTCGAGCGGATTGGCGGCGATTGCCTTGGAGCGCTTGGCGCGATGGGCCCCGATGGCAAACCGGTGGGCTTCATCACGCAGCCGCTGCAAATAGTAGAGCACCGGATCAGTGGGCGGCAGTTGAAACGCCGGCCGGCCCGGCTGAAAAAACTGTTCGCGCCCGGCGTTGCGGTCGGGGCCCTTGGCGATGGCGGCGAGGGTAATGTCATTCGGTGTCAGGCCGGCGGCGTCCAAGGTCTCCAGCGCCGCGCTCAGCTGCCCCTTGCCGCCATCGATCAGCACCAGATCAGGCCAGTCGGCGGGCTTGTCTTCGCTCTCGCCGCGCTCTTTGATCAGGCGATCAAAGCGTCGGCGCAGGACTTCACGCATCATGGCGTAGTCGTCGCCAGGGGTCAGCGTCTCAGACTTGATCGTGAAGGTGCGGTACTGGCTTTTCACAAAGCCCTCCGGCCCGGCCACGATGAGGCCGCCGACCGCCTTGGTCCCTTGAATGTGGGAATTGTCGTAGACCTCGATGCGGCTTGGCCGCTCGGGCAGTGCAAACACCTTGGCCACACCGTCCAGGAGCCGCGCCTGACTGGCGCTTTCAGCGAGGCGGCGGGAGAGCGCCTCTTGGGCGTTGCGCGTGGACGCCTCCAGAAGCTTGGCTTTCTCGCCGCGCTGGGGCGCGTGCAGCTTGACGGTGCGACCCGCGCGCAAAGAGAGCGCCTCGTTGAGCAACTCAGGCGTGTGCGGAAGGTGCGAGACCAGGATCAGCCCCGGCGCCGGCTTGTCGTCATAGAACTGGCCGAGGAAGGCCGTCATCACGTCAGCGGCGCTGGCGTCCTTGTCGTGGCGCGGGAAAAAGGCGCGATCGCCCCAGTTCTGACCGGCGCGAAAGAAGGTGGCGTGGACGCAAGACGCGCCGCCGTCCTGGTGCACCGCGACGACGTCGGCCTCTTCAACTCCAATTGGATTGATCCCTTGAGCGGTTGTGATGGGGGCCAGGGCGCGGATGCGGTCGCGCAACGCGCCGGCGGTTTCAAAGTCGAGCACTTCGGCGGCCGCCTCCATTTCCGCTTGCAGGCGCGCGCGCAACACGCCGGACTTGCCGCGCAGGAAGTCAGCCGCGTCGTCAACCAGGGCGGCGTAGGCGTCCGGCTCGATGAGGTCGACGCATGGCGCGGCGCAGCGCTTGATCTGGTGCAGCATGCAGGGGCGGGTGCGGTTCTCATAGACGCTGTCGCTGCAAGTGCGCACCAGAAACGCCTTCTGCAGCGTGTTGATCGTGCGGTTCACCGCGCCCGCACTGGCGAAGGGGCCGAAGTAGTCGCCCTTGGGCCCGCGCGCGCCGCGATGCTTGGCCAGCTGGGCCGCCGGGTGTGTGCGTCGCAAGAGAATGAACGGAAACGACTTGTCGTCGCGCAAGATCACGTTGTAGCGCGGCTTGAGGCGCTTGATCAGGTTGGCTTCTAAAAGGAGCGCTTCAGTTTCGGTCGCCGTGACCGTGAACTCCATGGCGCTGGTTTGAGCGATCATGGCCGCGATGCGATTGGTGTGGCCGCCCAGGCGCGCGTAGCTCGACACCCGGTTTTTCAGGTTCTTGGCCTTGCCAACATAAAGGACGTCGCCCGCGCGACTGAGCATGCGGTAGACACCCGGCTTGCCGGGCAGGCGGGTAACATAGTCCTTAATGATGTCCGGGCCCGACGGGCGCGCACTGTCACCTGTTCCATCGCGCCCCGCCGTCTCACCAGCGGCGTTCGCGTCAGCCTGAACGTCCGTCTCAGAGCCATGGGCTCCCAGACCTTCGGACAGGCTGGGCGCCTCGGTTGGGTCGGGAGCGTCGTGAATCGGAACCGTCATGGCTCTAATCTAGGACGCTTCTAGCCCCTTCGAAACGCCCCGGCGTTCGCAAGGCCCGCGCGCGGCCTTAGATCAGCGCGACATCGTCGTTGGGTTCGTCACCTGAGGCCTGGGTGCGGGGGGACGCCGGGTCGCTAGGACTTGGCTCGGGGGAAGACGCCTTGGTCACGCCGCGACCTGGGGACTGTGATGCGTCGCTTGAAGTGCGCGGCGTGCGCGCGCCGCCTGTGGTGTCTGGCTTGCTTGGCGTGTCGGAAGGCGCCCGCGCATCAGCTTGTGTGGTGAGGTCGTCATCGGCGCCCCCCTCGTCGTCGCTGGCGCGGCGGCGGGCGGGAACTTCGTCCTCTTCCAGGCGCCGGCGGCGCCGGCAGGGGCCGACATAGCTGAAGGTGCGCACAAATTCGCGCGGGCGCTCCATGGCGTCGGAGAGCTTAGACAAAAGCGCGCCTGGCGCGACAGGCTTCACCAGGAACGCATCCGCACCGGTGTCGCGCGCCGCCGTCACGAGCGACCGCGCCGCGTGGGCGGTAACGAACAAGAGCGCAGCTTCCCGGCACGGGCTGGCCGGATCGCGGCGCATCCAGCGCGCCAGGACAATGCCCGGCGAGCCGTCGCGCAGCGTGTTGTCCACCAGGAGCGCGTCAGGCCGAACGGTCTGAATCTCGGTGATCGCCTGATTGAGTGACGCAGCCAGCACCACCTGGCGATATCCGGCGTCGCGCAGAATGCTCGCCAGCAGCATGGCCATGGACTGGTTGCTGTCGGCGATCAGGATGCGCCGTCGGGCGGGGGAAATGACCTGGGGCATGGGGCGCGCTCTGCGTTCACGATCCCAGCCACCCTATGAGCAAAGGCGATGACGGAGACTTAACGCGCCCAAACATTTGTTGGCGCCAGGCAGGACGCAGGGCGCACCTGGCTCAGATCGGCGCGTCGCTCGGGCGGGCGGGGCGCGTGACCGTGAGGCTACAGCCCGCCGATTGCGCATTGGCCAAGGCGTCAGGCTTTTCGATCACGACCGTCACCGCATGCACACGCGAATCGCGCAAGCACCATTGGGCAATGCGGTCGGCCAGTGTCTCGACCAGCTGGACGTGGCCTTGCGCCACCAGCGCCTCGGTGGCCTCGCACACGGCCTGATAGTCGACGGTTTCCGCCAGGCGATCATCCTGCGGCGCCGGCGTGGGCCCGAGATCAAGCGTGATGTCGACGCGAATGGGCTGGAGGCGGGTGTGCTCGTGCGGGTGCACGCCAATCGAGGCGCTCAGTTCAAGTCCGCGCACAGTTACGAGAAGCTGGCTGGCGAGCGGGCTGCTGGTGGTCTGCGCTTCGGCGGCTTGCGCCTGCGCCGTTCGGGCGCGCGTGCGAATGGTCTGCGGGCGTGTGGGGACGGGCTGAGGACGCGGCGCCTTGTTCATTCGCTGATCCCCCACACGTCGGCGGTTTTCCACGCCAGGTGCTGGCCGCCGTCGACCACAAGCACCTGGCCGGTGGTCGCCGCCGCGTTCAACAGAAACATGATCGCGTCGACGACAGCCTCTACCGGTGAGCCGGTTTCCAACAGCGTCGCCGCCTTCTGGGTTTCCCAGTCAGCTTCAGACTGGCGCGCGTTGCGCAGCGTCGGCCCGGGCGCAACGGCGTTCACGCGCACGCGCGGCGCCAACTCTTGGGCCATCGTCACCGTGGCCCAAGCCAGGCCGGCTTTCGACAGGGCGTAGGTGAAAAACTGCGGCGTCGGCTTCTTGATGCGCTGGTCGATCAGATTGACGACCGCCGCGTCAAGGCCCGCCGGCAAGGCCCGCGCAAGCGCCTGGGTCAAGACGCAGGGCGCGCGCAGATTGGCTTGCATGTGATGGTCCCAGCTGTCGCGGGTCATCGACGACAAGGTGTCGGCCTCAAAGGTGGAGGCATTGTTCACCAAACCGGTGATTGGTACGGCGAGAGCTGCGCTTGCACGCGTGACCAAGGTCGCCAGCTCGTCTTCGTTGCTCAGGTCGCCGCCCACTGCAGCGGCGCGGCCGCCGGCGGCAAGAATGTGAGCGACTGTCTCATCGGCGCCGGCCCGTGAGCGATTGAAGTGAACCGCGACCGGTCGGCCGCTTTCGCCAATCGCGCGCGCGGTATGGGCGCCAACGCGCGCGCCCGCGCCGGTGACCAGCACGCCGCCCTGAGAACGGTCAGCCGTCTGTGTCACCACATGCCTTCCACACGGCCGAGCATCGCGATGTAGCCCAGATAGGACCCCAAGAGCGCGATCCCGACGAGCCGTCCGATTGAGACTTTCAGGACCGTCAGAAGCCACAAGACCACGGCCACGATCAGCATCACGCGCAGATCAAATGCAATCATGGTCGGGGTCGCGGGCAGATTGGCGGTCAGGCCGGCCGCGCCAGCAACGCCCAGCACGTTAAACACGTTCGAGCCGATTACGTTGCCGATCGCCACGTCAGCGTGTCGGCGCAAAGCCGCAATCACCGAGGTGGCCAGTTCGGGCAGGGAGGTGCCAAAGGCAATGGCCGTCAGGCCGACGAATTCGGGCGGGACGTTGAGCTGCGCGGCGATCGATACGGCGCCCTCAACCACAAAGTGTGCGCCAAGCGGCAAGCCCAGGGCGCCTAGGATGATGAACGCTGAAATCTTGGTCCAGCTCTCCGGCAGGCCTTCCATCTCATCGACGTGCACCAGCTCATCCAGGATGGGGTCCTTGTCGGCCTGTGGGCTGCGCGCGCGGATGAACTGCCAGACCAGGAACGCCGCCAGGCCGACCAAGAGAAGACCGCCCTCTGGCCGCGTCACCTGGCCGTCCAGCGAGAACAAGGCCAGCGCGACACTCGCCAACAAGGCGACAAAGGCGTTGCGCCCAACGCTCGGCGCGTCGCTGCGATAGGCCATGATGAGCGCCGGCACGCCCAGCACCAAGAGCACATTGGCGATGTTGGAGCCGATCACGTTGGCGAGCGCCAGTTCCGGCGCCCCGGAAAGCGCGGCTCGGATCGAGACAAAAAGTTCGGGCGCAGATGTGCCGCAGGCGACGATTGTAAGACCGACGATGAGAGCCGGAACGCCCGCCCGGCGCGCCAGCGTGGTCGCGCCGCGCACGAGATAATCGCCCGCGAAAACCAGAACGACAAAGCCGCCAACCAGCGCGAGCACAGCAGTCATTAGTGACATGAAAGGATCTCTTCAGCGGCGCGCGCCCTGAGCGCCGCGCAAATACGATTCGGCGTGAGGGAATGTATCATTCATCTACGCTTGGCAAGGAAGGGGGCGCATGGGGCCCGTCAATTCTCGGTCGCGGCCGCGCGCTCCGATGACTTCGTGACCGGCTTAGGAGTGGCGTCCGGCCAGCGTCGGGCAACCCGATCAAGCGAGGCCTGAGACGGCCGATCAATCAAGCGCCGCGGCCGGGCTCTCGCAGGATGAAGACGCAATCGGGCAACCATTAAGTGTAATTCAATAAAACACCATCAAACCTAGATTGGTCGCCGGCGGGTCGGCGCAGAAGGCCTGTCGATTGGCGTGAGGCCGCGGGTGAAGGGTGTTGGTGACATGACTGATGTGCGTTCCTGTCCGAGCTGCAATTCCACCTTAGGTGGCCGCGAACATGATGCGCTCGCCGAGACAGGTGTCCGCCCACAAGCGAGCGACGCTGTCGTTAGACAAGACGGCGCGGACGCAGAGCCAGGTGCGCCCGATGACGCCTTTGCATCTGGCCCGGACAGCCCAAACGAGATCGCACCCAACGGCGTCACGCCTCCGCCGTCGCTGCATGTGCTTGTGGTTGAAGACAATCCCGCCAATCAGCGGGTGTTGGAATTGATCCTGACCCATTTGGGCCACACCGTCTTGGTCGCCAATGATGGGGTGGACGCCATCGGGGCGGTCGCGCGCGGTCAGTTCGACATCATCCTGATGGACTTGCACATGCCGCGGCTGGACGGCTTCTCCGCTTCCTTGGCGATCCGGGCGATGCCGGGCGGCGACATGCCAATTTTGGCGGTTACGGCCGACGGCAGCCCGGGCGTTGAGCGACGCGTGAAGGACGCCGGGATGGACGACTACATCGCCAAGCCCGTGGATGTTGCGGATCTGGCGATTCGGTTGCTGACCCACGCCGCCGCGCACACGCTGTCTAGTCGATCCGCTTAAACTCGATGATGTTCAAGACGGCGAGAAGCACGATAAAACCAACGATCACACCAAGAGCGGCCACGGCAGTTTCTCCTAAAGCTGCGTCGGCCTAAGCCGCGCGTGTGTTCCATGCGTGTGGTTCGGGTAACACTGTGTGAGGCACGGGCGCAATCGGCGCTTTGCCTCAGGCGTGCGCTGAGCGACCTTGACGTTTCGGCTCAATGGCGCGTGCATCCTGCCGATGAGCCCGCGCTTATGACACGCAGGCTGAACATCGGTGGAGCAGAACATGTCAGTGCGCCGCACCATTGAACCTCTGACCACCTTTGTCATGCGCCTTTACTGGCGCTTCACGCGGTCATGCACGTTGGGCGTGCGCGTGGTCGCGGTCGACCCGCTTGGGCGCGTTGTTTTGGTGCGTCACACCTATATCGAGGGCTGGTTTCTGCCTGGCGGCGGAGTGGAGCGCGGCGAAGGCGTGCGCGAAGCGGCGGAACGCGAGCTTTACGAGGAAACCGGGGCTGTGGCCGCAGCGCCGCTCGTCTGGCGTGGGCTCTACACCAACTTTGCCACCATGAGCGGCGATCACATCGCGCTGTTTCGGGTTGAGGGGGTGACGCCAGGAGATCATCACGGCGACCGAGAGATCGCAGAAGTCCTGTGGTGCGATCCCAGCGCGCCGCCCGCCGGCGCCACGCCGGCGACCCGGCGCGCGTTGGCGCGCGAGTTCGGCGACGCTCCGCCCAGCGAGGTCTGGTAGCGCCGAAGCCGCCGGGCCTGGTGTGTGCAGCTCAAAAAGGCCTTGCTCTGGTGCGGTGCGCCCGCAACAACCGTGGCTCATTCTCATCTGGGAGACAGGTCATGGCTGCAAATCTTTGGAAGTTCGCGTCGGACGTTGGGCGCAGGCTCGGCTTTGGCAAAGACAAGGACACCAGCGAGGCGGCCCTGCGCAAAGAGCTTGATGAGCTGGGCCTGGAGGCCAAGGGCGTCGACATTAAGGTCGAGGGCGACACGGTGGTCTTGTCGGGCGACGCGCTCAGCCAGGAGGACAAGGAAAAGATCATCTTGGCCACGGGCAACGTAGAGGGTGTGAGCGAGGTCAAAGACCAAATCAGCGTTGAGAAGCCCGCCCCAGAAGCCAAGTTTCACACCGTTGAGCGCGGCGATACGCTGTGGGCGATTGCCAAGGCGCACTATGGCGCCGGCTCTAAGTACATGGCGATCTTTGAAGCCAACAAGCCAATGCTGTCAGACCCCGACAAGATCTACCCAGGACAGGTCTTGCGCATCCCCGACCTGGACGCCTCAGCTTAGGGATTGGGCGTACCCGGCCCGCGCGCGAGCGCGGCGGTCTGAGCGTCGACCCACGCAAAGGCCGCCGTCGCTCCGCGCAGATCAAACGTCGCTTCAGCCACCGACCGGTCCGCCGCCGTGTAGGACACCGAGAGCTGTAAGCCGGCGCGCATTGTTTGCGCCAGCGTCTGCGCCTTCTCCACAGAGACCAGGCGAAAGGCGTTGGGCTGCGCCACGGCGGCGTGTTCTCGGCGGCCTGCAAACGAAACTGGCTCTGCGCGATCAACGGTGAAGATGAGGGCCGCGTCAGGATCCGCGCCCGGCTCCAGCGCAACCATGTTGAGCGCGCCAACCGTGTCTGTTGAGGGCGCGTCAGGCGCGCTCTGGTCTCGCGGTCGTGCATATTCTAGCCGCGCCATGTCAATCACCCGACCATTAGCGCGCGCGCGCTGAGCGCTGGTGAAGGCGACGCAACGGCGCGGACCGCAGCCGGCCGTCCAGCTCCCGAAGTTCTTTGCCGTGTCCGGGTCGATGATGACTGCCTGAGCGGCTGCTGGGCCGCCGCCTGGGGCAGCGTCAAGGCGGGGGTCGGGCGTCCGGCCTAAAGTCTGGTCCGGGGTAGAAACGTCCGTCGTCGATTGGGCGGCGAATGTGGCGGCCAGCGCGGCAATCTCATCGCGTCGGTCAAGGGTCTTTGTGAGGGCGCATTCAAGTTGAAATAGGCCCGTGTCCAGCCCTTCGCCATCCGGGCCAAGCGCGGCGGCCTCGGCCTGTAAAGCACAGTCGTGGCCGCGCAGGGTGCGCCAGCTCGCCATCGCGCTTTCGGTGCGCCCGCGTACACGCGGTGCACCGGTACTTGCGGCGAGCAGATCATCGACGGCGGCGTCGAGAGCAGAGCGCGCCGTGTCGAGCGACTGGCTCAGACACGCCTTGCGCGCCAACAAATCCGGCGCCTGAGCGCAGTCGGCGATGGAGGCGGCTAGGCCAGCTTCGCTTAGGGCCTCGCTTGAGGCCTCGCTTGAGGCCTCGCTCCAGGCCGGCGCGAACACGCCGAACGCGCCGATGGCGGCGCCGGCGCAGGCCAGACCCAAGACGGCGGGATATGCGAACATGCGTTGCATCTCACCGAGCGTGATGAACGATCGCGGCAAAAGTGAGAAGCTGGCCCGTCAATTCTGTCCACTGGTTTGCGAACCCAAGGCGGGGTTACCGCTTCACCCGCGCCACCTCTCGCGCGATAAACCTTGCCTTGGCGCCACTGCCTCAAAGGCCCGTCATGCCGGTCGAATTTGGTCACGCCGCGCGCATCCTGTGCGACGGCGTTGCGGCGGCCCACGCCGCTCGGGATTCTGCGCACGCCGTTGTGGTGCTGAAGGCCCTCGCGCGCGGCGAGCGGCTGGTGGACCTGGTGCGCCCCGATAAGCGAGAAGAAGCGCAGGCCCTGATCACAGGCTTGCGTGCGCGCGCTGCGGCCGGATTTGACGCCTGGATCCAGTCGCGCCATGTCCCCGCGGCGGAACTGGAGCGCGCAATATCCGCGTTCGAGAGTACGGCGACCCGCTACACTGAACAGTCGGCGCGCGAAATGAAGCCAGCCGACACGGGCGTGGCAACGCTGGAAGGCGTTTTCTTGGCCTCTGCTGCGGCCAATCCGGTGTTCGAAGAGGACATCATCGTGCGCGACATCGGCTGGGCCCTGTTTCGGGCCATCTTGCGCGCCGGCGAAGACTATTCGTCCGCCCTGAAGGGCTTAGCGTTGGGCGGCGCGCCGCGCTGACCAGAGCGCTTGTCGTTGAACTCGCCGGGGCGCTCGATTGCTAGCGCTTGGTGATCAGCTTGATGACCAGACGCAAGATCAGCGCACCGACAAGGCCGACCAGAGCGATGTCGAGCCAGATCGCCACATCGCGCGGAACGCTCGGGGCGGCCAGGAGGACATGCTTGGAGACGTCCACGCCAAGGCTGCGCAAGGCTGAGCCGAGCGCAAAGATCGCTGTCAGGCCGATCAGCATGTCGCCGAAGAGGCCAAATGGCGCCGCCCCGCGCACCAGCAGTCTGGCGCCTGCACCGCAGGCCGTCGCGACCAGGATCCACATCATCAGTGACAAGACGGACATGCCGGCATAGCCAATGCCCGAAAGAGCGGAGAACACCGCCGGTTCTTCAGCCAAAACCTGACCCTCCCTCGATGGGCAGCGTGCGCAAGAGGCGCGAAGTGACAACAGCGGCCACCCGGTGGGGGACAGCGTCGGATTGGTAGGTGGGATCGGTCACCATCTCTAAGAAGGCGCCGGCGCTGGGATAGGCGGCAATGAACGCCAAGTCCCAGGATTCGTCGGCGGGGCCGATCAAGAGAACTTCGGGACGACCGCGCCATAAGATGGTACCGCCAACGCGCTCGAAAATGGGGCCACTGCGCCGGCCGTATTCAGCATAAGCTTCTGCGCCGCTGGCCTGGCGCTTGTCGGCGTAGGCGGCCTGATCCCGCAGCTGAATGAGGTTCAGCATATTCAGCGGCGTGTCGCGCGGCAGGTCCTTGAAGGCCTGGAACGCTTCTCGGGTTGGGTCGACGGTGTGGGAACGCGTCATGCCACGATGGGTCCTTCTACCGGAGCAACGCGGCAGCCGGGGACCGGCGCGCCCGAGCCCGGCGCCCCGGAGCGCGGGGCCGCCTCGTCATTGTTTTGGGCGCGCGGCGCACCTGCTTCGTCTTCCCCGTCTGGCGGGGCGGTCGCGCCGTCTTGGCGGTTTGCCGGCGCATCGTCGGACCTTGCCGCCGGCGCCTGGGTCTCACTCCGCGGGACGGCAGAGGACGGCGCAGCGCCCTGGGCTTGCTCCGCAGCTTGAAGTGGTACGAAAGGTGCGGCGTGCCCAGTGAAAGCGGCGCCGCAGGCGACGGCCAGGGCGGTAAGCCCGGTCAGGGCGCGTGGTCGAGTGGTGTGAGGCCAAAGAGAGGGGCGCGGCATGGCGGGCTCCTATCGCGAACGCGGGACGCGTTAGCCTAGCACGGCTTTATCCCGCGCGCCGCCCCTGGCGAACGCAACATCGCCGTCCTGAAACGAAAACGCCCGCGCCATCCCTGATCGGTTGGCGCGGGCGTCTGTCACGTTGCCCGAAAGACCAGACTTCATGCATTCCAAGGGAAAGATGAAGCGACAGGCGGCTTCTCAGGCCAACTTAGCACTGCGCCCATCAGGTGAAATCAGCTGATGGGCGCGCGCGCCTTAGACGAGTGCGAGGTTGACGGCCTTGGGGCCTTTGCCACGCGGATCAGGTTCAGTGTCGAACGAAACTTTCTGGCCGTCGGAGAGACCGGTCAGGCCTGAGCGTTCGACAGCGGAGATGTGCACGAACACATCTGAGCCGCCTTCATCAGGGGTGATGAAGCCGAAGCCTTTGGTGGTGTTAAAAAACTTTACGATACCGGTCGCCATTGCGATGTCCTTCCCGGGGTATGATCAACGCGTACCGTTCAACCCAAGCGGGCCGCCCGGCGCGCGCCAGGGGTCTGCTCAGGTCGTACGTCTGGATCGGGAAGTCTGCTGCATTCGTCGATTACGAGGCATCTCGCGCACGCCGGTAGGCTCGTCTCCCGGGCCGATGGGTCGCCCGAACTCCTCCTACATGAGGGCGCAAGCGCCAGAAATCAAGCGGTATCGGAGGGGGCGCGTGTGTTTTTGCGGCCTGGCGCGCTTGGCGGCGCCTAGTTCCCGCGTCGGCTTTTGCCGCCGCGCTGCCCTGGGCGACCGCCCGTGGACCGCCCCTTGGGACGCGCATCGTCTTCAGCCGAAGCGGGCGCCTGAGCGGCTGCGGCGCGAATGGCGCCTTGGCGGGCCATGGGGTCGTCGAGGACGGCCAACTCTGTGGCTTGCAGCCGGTTGATTTCGTCGCGCAAGCGGGCGGCGGTTTCAAATTCCAGGTCGGCGGCCGCGGCCCGCATTTCTTTCTCCAAGTCGGCAATGACGGCGGCCAGATTGTGCCCAACCAGCGGCGCCTGCGCGGCTTCAGCCATGCCCTTCTCGCCGCGCCGTCCCTTGGTCCCGCGCCCCTTCGGACCAAAGCCGGCGACCTTGCCGTCCGCGTCCACCGATACCCTGTCGCCCTCATAGACGCTGTCCAGAATGTCGGCGATCCCCGAGCGCACGCTCTGCGGCGTGATGCCGTGGGCCTCGTTGTAGGCGCGCTGCTTCTCGCGTCGCCGATCGGTTTCGGCCATGGCGCGCTCCATCGAGCCGGTGACCTTGTCAGCGTAGAGCACCACCTTGCTCTCGGCGTTGCGCGCCGCACGTCCGATCGTCTGCACCAGGCTCGTCTCTGAGCGCAAAAAGCCTTCCTTGTCGGCGTCTAGGATCCCGACAAAAGCGCACTCGGGAATGTCCAGACCTTCGCGCAACAGGTTGATCCCGATCAGGCAGTCGAACGCGCCTAGCCGCAGATCGCGTATGATTTCAATGCGCTCAACGGTGTCGATGTCGGAGTGCATGTAGCGCACGCGCACGCCTTGCTCGTGCATGTACTCCGTTAAATCCTCGGACATGCGCTTGGTCAGCGTGGTCACCAAGCTGCGGTGTCCCGCGGCCGCTGTCGCCTTGACCTCGGCGATGACGTCATCGACCTGGCTGGCCCCGTCCAGCGACACGGGGCGCACTTCGACGGGCGGATCAATCAGACCGGTGGGGCGGATGACCTGTTCGGCAAACACGCCGCCAGCGCGTTCCAATTCCCAGGAACCGGGTGTGGCGGACACCGAAACGGTCTGCGGGCGCATGCGGTCCCACTCTTCAAATTTGAGCGGACGATTGTCGAGGCACGAGGGCAAGCGAAAGCCATGGTCGGCCAGCGTCTTCTTGCGGTTGAAGTCGCCCTTATACATGGCCCCGAGTTGAGGGACGGTCTGGTGGCTTTCGTCAATGAACACCAGGGCGTTATCGGGAATGTATTCAAACAGAGTCGGAGGCGGCTCGCCCGGCTTGCGACCGGTCAGATAACGCGAATAGTTCTCGATGCCGGCGCAGGATCCGGTCGCCGCCATCATCTCCATGTCAAAGTTGGTGCGCTGTTCCAGGCGCTGGGCTTCTAAAAGCTTGCCCTCCTGGTGCAGCACCGCCAGCCGGTCTTTCAACTCGGCCTTGATGCTGTCGACGGCCTGATGGAGGGTGGGGCGCGGGGTGACATAGTGCGAGTTGGCGTAGACCTTGATGTGCGCCAGCTCATCGACGGTCTTGCCGGTCAGCGGATCGAACTCGCGGATGGTCTCGATCTCGTCGCCAAAGAACGAGACGCGCCAGGCCCGGTCTTCGTAGTGGGCCGGGAAAATCTCGACATTGTCGCCGCGCACGCGAAACGTGCCGCGAGAGAACGCGGCGTCATTGCGGGTGAACTGCAAGGCCACCAGGTCGGCAATCAACTTGCGCTGGTCGATGGCCTGGCCCGCCTTCACCGAGAAGGTCATGGCCGTGTAGGTCTCTACCGATCCGATGCCATAGATGCACGACACCGACGCCACGATGATCACATCGTCGCGCTCCAGGATGGCGCGGGTTGCGGCGTGGCGCATCCGATCGATCTGCTCGTTGATCGAGCTTTCCTTCTCAATGAAGGTGTCGGTGCGCGGCACATAAGCTTCCGGCTGATAATAGTCGTAGTAGGAAACGAAGTACTCCACCGCATTCTTGGGGAAGAACTTTTTGAACTCGCCATAGAGCTGGGCGGCGAGCGTCTTGTTGGGCGCCAAGATGAGGGCCGGGCGCTGCACGGCTTCAATCACCTTGGCCATAGTGAAGGTTTTGCCAGAGCCCGTCACGCCGAGCAGCACCTGGTCCTGGTCACCGCTGGAGACGCCTTCGACCAGGTCAGCAATCGCTTGGGGCTGGTCGCCCTTGGGTTCGAACGGGCTTTCGACGCGAAACGCGATGCCGCCCTCAGACTTCTCCCAATCGCGCTCAGGCCGGTGCGGAGACCAGGCGGCCAATTCCGCGCTGGTGGGGGCCAGGGCGGGAAGGCCCGTGTCGAGCACGAAATCGGCTTGGCCGATGTCAGATACGCCGGAAGATGGGGTGCGAGGCATGAGGGGAGTATGGGGCGCTGCGCCGCTGGTTTGAAGGGGCGACGTGATGCGAGGGGTCGTGACTTGCCGCGTCGCCGGGTCAGTGTAGCGTGGCGGCGATGATTGAGATCGGGCATGGCTTGAGCATTGACGAGGCGGCGCTGGAGGAGCGGTTTGTGCGCGCCTCGGGTCCAGGCGGGCAGAACGTCAATCAGGTTGCGACCGCCGTGCAGCTACGCTTTGACGTGACGGGCAGTTCTCTGCCGGCCGCAGTTAAGGCGCGCGCCTTGGCGCTTGCTGGCGCGCGCGCGACCCGAGACGGCGTGATCGTGATTCAGGCTCGCGAACACCGCACCCAGGAGCGCAACCGGGCCGCGGCGCGCGCGCGCCTCATCGCGCTCTTGATTGAGGCGGCAACGCCGCCGCGAAAGCGCAAGCCCACCCGCACGCCGGCGCGGGCGCGCGCTGCGCGGCTTGACGCCAAGAAGCGCCGCAGCGGCGTTAAGCAGACGCGCGGCCGGGTGGATCCAGACGCTTAAGGCGCACGGCCAAGCCGGCGAGACCAAACCCCAGCCGCGCCGGCCAGCGTGACGGGCAACCAGGCATAGGGCGCCGGCGTATTCCACAGGGCTGGGTCGCCGAAAACCGCCAAGCCCAAGCCGACAGCGCTGAATCCGGCCGCCATTGCCGTGGCGACGACCGCCAAGCCCATGCGTGACGGTTTGAGCGCCGCCAAAACGAACATCACGATCATCGCCACGACAGCGACCGTGCCGACGCGCCAGGAAAAGTGGTGCAGCCAGATGACCTCTGGCGGCAGGCCTGAGTCTCTCAGCGGGATCAGCACGCGCGGCGCGCCGACGATCTCGTGCGCCAGGACACCGGCCAACGAGAGAATCGCGGCGAGGGTGAGGAGGGCTTGAGACGTGCGCGGCATCGCGTATTCCTTCAACAGTCCCGACCTCGCCGATGGAATGCATGCGCCATGACGAAGCTCTATCTCGACGCAGACGCATGTCCGGTCAAGGACGAGGCCTATAAGGTCGCTGAACGCTACGGTCTGGAGGTGCTGGTGGTGGCCAACGCCTGGCTGCGCACGCCGGGCCTGGCCTTCATCACCATGATCGTGGTGGACGACGGGCCGGACGTTGCTGACGACTGGATCGCCGAGCGGGCCGGGGTGGGCGACATTGTGGTCACGCAGGACATTCCCTTGGCGGATCGCTGCGTGAAGGCGGGCGCGGAGGTCCTGTCGCCGTCGGGCCGGGTTCTGGATGCGGGCACCATCGGCGCCGCTCTGGCGACCCGCGACCTTCTCACGGACTTGCGCTCAGCAGGCGTTGAGACGGGTGGACCGTCCGCCTTCTCCGGCGGTGACCGGTCGCGGTTCTTGCAGGCTCTGGACGCCGCCGTGCACCGTGCGCACAAGGCGGCGCGGCCTTAGCGGCGTCCAGCTTTTCGGCAGCTTTTCGGCAGCTTATCGGCTTGGTGCGGCCTACTTGATCTCTTTGGCGGTGTTGATGATTTTGCCGACGAGGCCATACTCGACGGCTTCTTCAGCTTGCATCCAGAAGTCGCGCTCTGTGTCTTCCACGATCTTTTCGAACTTCTGACCGGTGGCCTTGGCGTAGATCCGGTTCAGGCGCTCGCGCATGCGCAGGATTTCGCTCATTTGGATTTCAACGTCGGACGCCGCCCCGCCGATGCCGCCGCGCGGCTCGTGGAGAAGGAACCGGGTGTTGGGCAAGCAGTAGCGGTTCTCGCGCTTGGCGGCTGAGAAGATCAGGGCGCCAGCCGAGGCCACCCAGCCCGTGCCCAGAATGCGCACCGGTGAGGCGACGAATTGGATCATGTCGTGGATCATGTCGCCGCTTTCCACGTGCCCGCCGGGTGAGGAGATGACCAGAAGGATCGGGTCTTGGCTGTCGGAATCCATCGCCAACAGCCGCTCGGTGACATAGCGCGCCTTGCGGTCGTCAATGCCGCCGGTCAGCAAGATGGTGCGGGCGCGCACCAGCGCCTTGTCCAAAAACGCAGGTGAGTCGCTTCCGGCGCCCGTTTCTTCTTCGTCTAGCCGCATGGCTCATGATCCTTTTCGTTGTCGCAGCCAGGATGTGGCCCGACCCGGGCCCCGCGTCAACGCGCCCCGCAGCAAGTTCTGACGCGCAGCGGCGGCGCGGGACGAAAATCCCGGCGACGCCGCTCTGAGACGGATGAAGTGACCTAGCGCGTCAGGCGCTCCAGATCGCGGCTGATCAGGTCGTCGACGGCGCGTTCCAGCTCTTGGAACGACATGTTCTGGCTTTCGACCGTCACCAGAACGCGCCCATTGACGGATCGCCCGATCGAGCCGGCTTGGCTGACCTCTTTCCAGCTTTCGGCCCGCATCTCGTCTCCATCGCGTGACAAGCGCTCAAAGTCGTCGCCGCTCTGGCGATTGTAGGTGTTGCCGCCCAAGCCCCCGATCGCCATCAGACTGGAGAGGGCGCTCGACTGCGTGATTTGTACGTCGAGGGTTTTTTCGCCGTCGGCAAAGTGAGCGGTGACCACAGTGGCCTGCACGGGAAATGTCAGTTCCTCGGTGGCGATGGCGTCGCGCTCCAGGCCGCGCAAGCGTTCCGGCATCAGGGCGCGCAGATCATCGACGGCGATCGGTTCAGCCGACTCTGCGCCCGACATGGCGCCAATCATGGCCCCGATGTCGCCGCTTTCAGCCGCTCGCTCCAGCGCGGCCGTGCGCGCCGCGTCGCCGCCCGCTGCGGCGCCTATTCCGGCTGACCGCGGGGCCATGGCCCCAACCACGAGGCCAATCACAATCCACAGTACGATGGCGATCGCCAAAGCCGACAGGGTGTAGGCCACGCCCTTGTCTTCGGCGGGCTTCATCACGGTCGGTAGACCGACAAACAAGAGATACAGCGTGTAGACCGCCCCAACGAGGGTCAAAATACCAAGAACCGGGATGAGCGCGAACACGCCGGCCAACCAGCCGGCGGTTGGATAAAAGGCGGCGACCTTGAACGCGTTGTCGAAGTTCTTTTCAGCGCCGAAGCTGGGCGCCAGCATGTTCACGATGAGCGCAAACACGTAGACGCCGCCAAGCGTGAGGGCGACTTGCAGCACCGCTTGAGTGAGCCCTGCGCCAATTGGCGTGCGGTAAGTTTGGCCGAACGCCTCAAATCCAATCAGCGATCCGCCGATAAATCCGGCCACCACGCCGATCAGGACCAGAGGAATAATGTAGCCGGTATAGGTCGGGCCTAGGGGTGCGGGCTCGGCGGCGATGGTTTCCCACTCGCTTTTCGGGGTCAAAATCAGCCCGCGCACCCGCGAGATCAGCTGCGCACTCATGGCACTCTCCACGCATCAACTTAGTGCGCAGCCTAGCACGTGTTGCCGACGCCGCGAGGGGGGAGAATCGAGAAGGGCCTGGTGCGGCGTCATGAGACAGGGCCAGGAAACAGGGGCGGTGTCTACTCGGCGCGCCTGATCTCCAGCGTGACCTTGCCGACGTTGACCCCGCGCCAACCCACGCGCGCCTCGTTCAAGACCGAACCGTCGGCGCGCCGGACCAACACGTCACGAAACCCAACCACCCGGTCGCCCAGACGCACGTTGTACTCCAAGCGAAACGCCTCGCCGTCTTGATAGCCGCGCGCGGTTCCCACCACATCTTCACGCAGACCCGTCCATTCCCCATCGTCTTGGCGCGTCAGTCGCCAGGTTTTGCGGTCGGTTTCCCCGTCGTCATAGACAAAGTCCTCCACCAGCGTCAGCGTCGCGCCATCCCAAGTTCCGTCCAGATGGGCGGTAAAGTCCCGGTCCGCGCCCGTGATCGTCGTAAAGCTTCCCGCGCCCACGGTCTTGCCCGCCAAATCGCGCTCAAGAATGAACGCGTCGGCAAGGGGCTCGGCATGGGGTGTTGGCGGGCGGCTGGCGCATCCGATCAGCGCAGCGGCGGCAATGGCACAGGTGGCAAAACGGCGCATAGCAAGGGGCATGAGCACGATCCAGTCGTGGTGGCGTTACTCCTTTGTACGCGCTGCAGCTTGCGCTGGTTTTGCATCTTTGCGTGCGCCGGAGATCATCCGGCACTGGTGCTCGGGGCAAGCGGCCGGTGCAATGAGGCGTGCTCTTCGGCCGCTTCGACGCTTGCCATCACCGCGCGCGTTTCGTCGTCGGCGGGAAAGAACAGCTCAAGACGCAAGTCGCACAGCGTGACATCTCGCGCGCTTCCCAGTTCTGCAATGGCGGAGAAGAACGCCAGTTCGAACGCAGCCAGCTTGAGCCGGATGACCGGGAACGGCGCCTCTTCGGGGGTTGCCGCACGCGCCTCTGGATCGTCTTCCAGGCGCGCGGCCATGGCGTCGAGTTCTGGATCTCCGCCAGCCGCCCGCGATTCAGCGCGCAGTCGCAGCGCCATCGTCGCCAAGGCGTCACCTCGGTTGCTCACCCGGTCTGCAACGGCGTCTCGATCCAGCATGAAGTCGACCAGGTTGCGCCCAACCGCCGTGGCGCCGTCGTTCTCGAACAGGGCCCGGGCGCCAGAGTTGGCGTCCAAGATGTTCCAAAGCCGATCGAAGAGAACAGCGGGATTGGGCTCGTGGCGCTGCATCAGGCGGGTGAGGCCTTCGCGCACCGGGGCGAGGCTGGGGCCGTCCAATGCGTGGCGGCTGAAGGCGGGGGCAAACTGTGCGCCCAGCAAGAGGGCGTTGCGTTCATCCAGCGGCATGTCCAACGCTTCAGCCAGTCGCAAAACCATCTCGCGGCTGGGACGCGCGCGTCCACTTTCCAAGAAGCTGAGATGTCGGGCCGAGACATTGGCCTCCAGCGCCAGATCAAGCTGACTGAACCGACGCGTGTGACGCCAAGAGCGCAACAGGTCGGGAAAGGCTGTGGTCATAAGCGGGGCCCATCGATGGCAAGAGACGCCGCCACTCTAGCATCGCGCTGCGAAGCCCCGCGCTTACCTTGAGGGTAATTGCACGCTCACACTCCGCCCGGCGAGGGTGAGGGCGTTCAAGGGCCAGCTTGGCGAGCCGCGGGGTCAGACCCTCTCGCACCCGCGTCGACCGCGCCCCACCCAAGGAGACCACCATGTCCCACAGCTTGTCCTCTCAAGTGGCGTTTCGCATGCGCGTGTTCGCCGGCGTGACGATTGCCTTTGGCCTTGTCGTCGCGGCCGGCGCCTGGCCGCCGATCGCTGAGCCCGCGCGGTTCTACCTCGATCTGGTGGTGTGGCCGCTCGACGGGGCGCCATCGTCCATTGAAGGCGTGAGCGCGCGCCTGTTTTCGGCCGTCACGGGCGGCGTGATGGTGGGCTGGGGCGTGAC
Organism: uncultured Caulobacterales bacterium; assembly: GCA_964351895.1. Lineage (GTDB taxonomy): Bacteria > Pseudomonadota > Alphaproteobacteria > Caulobacterales > Maricaulaceae > CAYGQB01. The sequence continues at coordinate 11,590 of CAYGQB010000003.1, read as the reverse complement.
GGCCTGGCGGCTTGCAGGTCGCGCCTCGATCATCAGCGCCTTCACGGCCGGTGTGATCAGCTGGTTTGTCGTTGACAGTACAGCGTCGATCCTGGCTGGGGGATGGGGCAACGCCATTGGCAACACTGGTTTTCTGTTGCTGTTTGTCTGGGTCATCGCCCCGACGTTCGCGCGCGCCAACAAGGCGTCCGCCGCCGCTTAAAGGCCCGTCAGCGCCGCGCCAAAAAGGCGCGGCGCTGAGCCGGACTAGCGTCCGTCTTCGTCCTCGGGCCGGCCGCCCAGCGTATAGGTGCGCGCCGTCGGCCGGTTGGGGCCCTTTTCGAGGTCCTCTAGGCGCTCGATGCGCTCACTGGTGGCATAGCGGGCCGCAGCCCCAGCTGGCGACAGGTCGGCCAGGTGCTTGGCTTGCTGATGCAGACGCCCTTCAAGCTGCTCGATGCGCACCATCAGGCCGGAGCGCTCAGCCGCCCACTTGGCGTACTCCATACGCAGCATCTCAAGCTCTTCCAGGCGCGCCATCAGATTGGGGCGCTCCAAACGCCACTGGGCGTGCTCGGCGCGCAGCCCTTCCATGTCGCGCAGTCGGGCCAGCACCTCATTGTGCTCGGCGCGCAAGCTGCGCAGCTCATCGGCCCGCGCCAGAAGCTCGCCGCGTTCCGCCCTCAGCTGGGACAATTCGTCGAGCCGCGAACGCAATTCTGAGTGTTCAGCGCGCAAAGGCTCCAACTCTTCCAGCTTGGCCACCAGGCCCGCGCGCTCGGACCGCAGCCGGGTTAGCTCATCGCGCTCGCGCTGCCACATCTCGCGCTCGCCCGCCCAGCGCGCGTGCTCTTCTCGCAGCGTGTCCATGTCTGACAGTTGCGAGACCAGGAGATTGCGTTCGCCGTCCCACGCCGACGACGTGGACCGGAATGTCTCCAGCTCTTCGATCTTGGCGGTCAGGCGTTGACGTTCTTCGCGCCATTCAGCCTGGGCGCGCGCATACTCATCGGCCTTGGCCAGAAGCGCAGGACGCTCAGCCTCGTAGCGCGCCTGGTCTTCACGGGCCGCGTCGACCTGATCAAAGCGGCCAAGCAGGCCAGAGATCTCTGAGCGCCATTCCACCCGCTCGTTCTTGAGATCGTCCAACTCATCGACCGCCGCCAACAAGGACGGGCGTTCAGCGATGAGGGCGGCGTGTTCGGTGCGCAGGTCGCTCAGCTCGTTCAGCTGCTCCACGAGCTGGGCGCGCTCGCTGCGCCAATCTTCACGTTCTTCTTTCAGCGCGTCGCGCTCTTGGCGCGCCGCCAGTAAATCGCCGCGCTCACGGGCCCACACGCCATGCTCGCGCTTAATCGGCTCCACTTCGTCCATCTGGCGCTTGAAACGGGTGCGATCGTCCAGCCATTCAGTGCGCAGCCGCTTGAGCGCCTCATACTCGCCCAGCTGTTGGGAGAGCTTGTCACGCTCCACCTTCCACTTGGCCTGTTCCGATTCCAGCGAGGTGAGGCGTTCTACCTTCGCCATGAGCCCTGTGCGCTCGGTTTCCAGCTTGCGCCGGCGCTCTGATTGTTGGGCGAGCTCAGCTTTGCGCTTGCCCCACACCCACCAGGCGATGAGAACGCCGAGCGCAAACGCTGTCAGCGTCACAAACCACTGATGACCGATGAGCCAAGCCATGGCGATTGTCCTTCGTAAGTGCGCGCCGGGTTACGGCGTGACGATAATTTCGATGCGGCGGTTGCGCGCGCGCCCTTCTGGCGTGGCGTTGGATGCGATGGGACGGTCTTCGCCATAGCCGACGCTGACCAGGCGGTCAGACGGAACGCCGGCGGCGATCAGGCGCGCGCGCACGGCGCGGGCGCGTTCTTGTGACAGAACCAGGTTGGCGTCAGCGGCGCCGGTGGCGTCGGTGTGGCCTTCCACGGTAAGGCGGATGTCGTCGCAGCTGCGCGCGATGTCCGCCAGTTCGTCGACGAACAGACGCCCGTCGACTGACAGGTCAGAGCTGCCCGACTGAAAGCGCACCGTCCGCGAGCTCAAAGCGTCGACAAACGCGGCTTGCCAAGTCAGTAGTTCGGGCGTCAGGGCGCGAGCGACACGTTGGAAGAGGGAGGGGCCGTCGTCGCCGCTTGCTGGCGCGGTTTCGACGTCGCCGGTCGCGTCTGCGGCATCTGCGTCTTCTGCTGCGCCGTCCGCTGGGTTGGTGGCCGCCGCGTCAGCGTCCGGATCTTGCGTGGACACCGTTGACGGCAACGGGTCGCCCGTCTCCACGTCCGTCTCGACGTCCGGCGTCTCGACAACCGGGCTCGGCGCAGGTGCGGCCGCGGGCGCGTCAATGTCGTAGGTCACGGCATAGGGTTCGGCCAGGCCGGCGAACGCCAAGCTGGCGGCCTCGGTGTTGTCTTGGCTGCGCGCGCGACCGCCCACCGTGATGGCGGTGTCCGTCATCCGCGCCTCTCCGGTGGCCAGCTGACCCAGAGAATAAAGGGCGGCTGTGGCCGCCGCGGCCCAGTTCTCATCAGGCGGCGTCGGGTCGACTGTCATGCGATTGACGATCTCTCGGTCGGCAAAGATCGAGCGGGCGCGTGTGGTCAAGTTCGTCGCCGTGTCTTCGCTGGGCGCAAGCCCGGTCAGCACCAGACGGCGGTCGGTCAGTTCGGCGGCCCAGGCGTACGGTCCCTCGCGGCGCGGGCCAACCGTGACGTCGTCGGTGATGACGCGGGTCACACCGCCCATGGCCAGGCCGCCAGACCATTGCGTGCTCAAGAGCGCCTCGGCCACACGGTCGCGCGCTTCCGCGCTCGGGGCGGCCCCGGACAGGCGCACGCGCTGGCCTTCAACTTGCGCCTTGGCCCAAGTCGCGCCCAGTAGCTCCAGGCGTTCATCAACCGCAGTTTCAATCTTGGCTTGGGCGCGCGTCGCCGATCCGTGCCCAAAGGCCTCGGTGTGAATGCCAAGCCAGCCCAGCACCACAACGGCGGCCAAGCCAATGCACCACTTGACCGTATCGGTCACGCGCAGTCCTCCGTCACGTCATACATGCCGCTATTCCCCCGGCGCTATCATGCCGAAAAGAATAGCAAAGTACAAACGTTCTACGCAAATTCGCCTCACAGGCGTTTTAATAGTGTGGCGGTAATCCTGTGAGGCAATGTCTCCGATTACAAAGACATGATTGCTCGGACGCCTAGTAACGGAGGCTTTTCTATTTAGTCGCCGCGAGATGGGGCCAGCGTTAGCTGTCCTCGGGTGTAAAGCTGAGCACCGGCATCCAGGTTTGCGTGCGACAGATCGGACCAACGCAGCCCTTGACCGCCAGGCTGCCATCTGCGTTGCGATTGATCCGTGAACGATAGGTGCGCCCGTCATCGGGATTGTAGATGCGTCCGCGCACCCAATCGTCACCGCGCGCCTTGAAGCCATAGACGAACGCCGTGCCCACAAGCTGACGCGAGCGCAATGCGGGATCGGAATTGTTGGTGTCCAGCGCGCGCGGCCCGTCAACGGGCTCTTCTGACAGGTACACAAATCGCCCCACGAGCTGATTGTCGGCGTCCAGTTCAAAGGTCACGTGAGACCGGCCGCCTTCGGTCGACCAGGTGGTGCCGGGCAAGGGCTTGGGAGAGGCCTGCGCGACCGCTGCGGTGAACGCAGAGCAAGCCAAGATGAGAGCCGCCAACATGGCGAAAAAGGTCGTGACGGAAAGGTTGAGTGGCTTTGGCATAAAAGCCTCCATCGAGCTGTGGGAAGGGGCGGGGACTTAAGGGTCGTGAGCTAGCGGGCTGGACGCGACCGGCCCTCCATGCGCGGCGCGCCCTGTGCGATAGATGTGCTCGCACACGATGGCGGCGGCCGCGGCAACGTTCAAGTTGGGCCGCCCATTGGCGTTGACCGGCGCGTCCCGGTCTGGGTCGATGGGATCTCGCGCTGTCGGCTTGGGAATGAAGGCGCGCGGCATGGGAATGGTCACGGCCGCGTCAGCGTTTTCGATCAGGGCCTCGGGCAGGCCGTCGTACTCAGCTCCAAAGGCGAAGGTGTCGAGAGGCTGCAACTGCAAGGCTGTGAGCGGGGCGGCGTCAGGGTGTAGGCAGGTCGCGATCAGTCGACCGGGCGCACAGGCGGCGCGGGCGCCGTCGGGAGAGGCGGGCGGCGCAATTAGCGTCGGAGCGGCGCGCTCTAACGCCCCACAAGCAAACTCAGACACGGTGTCACGCGTGTCGGGGCGACGCAGGACGCCGTGAGGGTCGTAGGCCAGAACAGGCAATTGAAAGCCCTCGGCCACACGCAAGATCATCCCGACGTTGATCGGCGATTGCAGCCCCCATAACAAGAGACGTCCCGGCGGGTGGGCGCCCGAATAAGGTGCGCTCATGCGGTGGAGTCGAGGCGGATGATCACGGCCCCGTCTTGATCCTCGGTGGCGGGCAGGTCGGCCAGGTGCGCCCCGTCCAGCTTGGGTGCAGAGGCGAATTGCGCCCCGCCAAATGGCGCTGCGGCGTCAAAGCGGGCGCGGCGGAAATCGGCCGTGCGCTCGAATACGGCCTTCTCAAAATCGGCGTGCGCGCCAAACCGGGCGTCTTCAAATCCGGCATTGTCGCTGAACGTCGCGCCGCGAAACGAGGTTGGGCCGAGGAACGCAGCGCCGTGCAGACCCGCTTCCCCGCCAAAGCGCGCGCCGGAGGCGTCAAAGACGTCATTCCAATAGGCGCCGCGGGCAAAGAACTCAGCCGCGAAGACGGCGTCGACCAAGTGCACACGGCCCCCGGCGTCCACGCCAGACAGGTCGGCGCGCGCGTCAACGCGCAGGCGATCAGCGCGCACGCCGCCGGCCACGTTGAGCCGCGTCAGGTCCAAAACCCCGACAACCGCGTCGCTGAGATCCAGCACGCCATCGATCCGCGCCCCCGCCAGATAGAGCGCGTCTTGCGCCAGGACCGCGCGCAGGGTCACGTCGTGCGGACACACCAGACCAGCCATGTCGAGCGGCGCTTCAAAGCGCGCCCCGTCAAAATCGACCCGCGCCAAGTCGCGCCAGGCGCGCCAGCTCTGGGCTTGTGAAGCGTTCGTGCGCGCCGCTGCGCGCCCGAGTTGACGCATCGACTGTCCCCAGAAGTTCCACGCCTCCTGGCCCAGGCTGAGGCGTTCTAAATTGGCCCGGCGCCGAGCGCGTACAAAGGCGGCGTCGCGCCGCCGCGCCGCCTGATGCACAGCCTCGCCCGCCCACGGGTTAAGCGCTTGAAGTGCGGCGCTAAAGTTGTCGTCGGCGCTGGTCATCGCGCATCCCCCGAGCACGGATTGGCGAGGGGGAGTGTAGACGCGCGAACGCACGGCGCCAATTGGGCGCGCGCGCCGATCAGTGCGTGCGTTCCGGTGATGTTGGTCAGGCGTTGCGCTGTCTAGGTATTGGGCGTTTCGCGTCGACGTGGTTCAGCGCCATTGGCGGCGAACACGCGCGCCAGATCGCGCACGTCGCAACCGGGAAAGGCGACAAAGACGGCGCGACTGGCTTGGCGGCCCGCTTCGGCTTGCGCGGGCTCTCGTGAGACCGTCGCGGGGCCAAAAGCTGAAGTGGCGCGCGGGGTGGAGGCGGCCGACATGGCGAACATCCTTCTCTAAGAAGCAATGTTCGGCACGTCACGCGGGTTTGCCTTACCGAAACGTTAATGCAGCGCAGCCCCCTCGGGATCAGGCGCACGGGCCGCGGCGGCGTGAGCGGGGCAAAAAAAAACGCCGGCCCCGCGAAGGGCCGGCGCTGAAAGGCGTGACGCGCGCGCAAGGGGAGGAGGTGAGCGCTGCGCGTCAGAACATTCGACCGAAAATCGACGTTCGATATGGAATGTAGGGAGGCGGTGTGCAGCGCACAATATGCAATGACGCAGAGCGGCCATGCATTCCTGGCCCTGTCCATTGTCCGGACAAATTCTAAGCGCCCTGGATGTGCGGTTTCATAGGCTTAGGCGCTAGGCCATGGCCTCGTCGGGCGGGTGGGCCAGACTGAAGGCGGCGGCTTCGCGCAGCAGAAAGTCACGCAACACCTCGATCCGACGCGAGCCGCGCAGCTCTTCTGGGTAGACAAAGTAGATCGTAAAGTCGGGGCCGTGGAGGTCAGGAAGCACGCGTTCAAGCTGGGGTGCGTTCTCGGCCACATAGTCGGGCAGGCTGCCGATGCCCAAGCCCGCCTCGATGGCCCGCATAACGCCAAAGATGGTGTTCACCTTCAGCGTGGGTTGGCGCGGCGCGTCGGCGTCGATGTGCAGCGCCCAGTCGATATCGCGCAAGGGGTTTGCAGTCTTGGCGCCGTAGACGACGAGGGCGTGATCGTCCAGGTGACGCGCCTTGGTGGGCCTGCCGTGAGCCGCCAGATAGCTGGGCGCAGCGTAGAGACTTTGGCGCACCGACAGAAGCGGACGTTGAATGAGGTCAGGCTGCGTCGGACGGCGCAGCCGCAAGGCGACATCAACTTCGAAGGTGGACATGTCCACCTCCTCGTCGTCGAGCGCCAGATCAAGGCGTAGCTCCGGATAGGCGGACATGAACCGTCGCAGACGCGGCACCAGCCAGGTGGAGCCGAAGGCGATGGGCGCTGTGACATGCAGGTCGCCGGACGGGCTGTCGCGCGAATCGGCCAGAGCGGCTTCAGCCAACAGTGCGCGCGCGGCCATGTCGCGCGTCGCCGCGTGCAGGATGCGGCCCTGTTCGGTTGGGTGAAGGCCGCGCGCGTGGCGGTGAAACAGGCTGACGCCGAGCTGACGCTCTAGCGCTGCAATCTGTCGCGAAACAGCCGACTGCAACAGGGTCAGCGAGTCGGCCGCCCCGGTCAGGGATCCAGCCTCAATCGCGGCGTGGAACGTCTTGAGCTTGTCCCAGTCCATTGCAGCGTCATCCGGTGCGTCGAGTGTGCAGCGCACACCCACACCCCGGGGACGTCGCGGTCAAGCAAGATACGACAGACCTGGCGTTCTAAAAGACGTCAAAAGCAGGTCAGAAGCGCCGGCCCAGCCACAAGCGAAAGTCGGCGTCGCGGGCTGAATCTGAGGCCCCAAACAGCACTCCGACTTGCGAACTCCACATCTCATTTAGACGGATGACGGCAACTGGCCCCACCGTGTGGCGCTGATCGTCAAAGTCGCCTAGGTCGCGCACATTGCCCAGACTGTTGAAGCTCTCAACGCCGGCGCGCACACGATCCGAGACGGCGTAGCTGAGGTGCGCCCGTCCTTCCAGCGTGGCCCCGCCGCGGCTTTCGTCGCCGATCTGCTGGCCCGCCATGGCAACGGCGTTGAGCCGCCACCCCGATCCCAACTCCACTTGGTGGGTCCAGTTCAAGCCGATGCGATTGGGCGCGGAGTCTTGTGCGTTAAGGAGCACGTCAAAGCGCACAGCGGCGGCGTAATTGTCGCGGGTTTCGCGGTACTGCCACTGCCATTCGCCGCGCAACTCGCTGACTTGGAGGGCTTGGCCCGGTCGCTCGCTGGCGGCCACGACCAGGCGCCAGCGATGGGCGTCTGACACGGCGTGCTGATAGTGGATGCGGTGGGCCGAGCGGTCGCCAGAGGCGTCTGGAGAATAGGCTGTGCGCACCTGGACCGAACGATCACCTTCGCGCACGCCAGGCCCAAACACCCCCGCAAGCGACTGGCCTGAAGCTGGCGCGCCCACGCCGATGCTGATCACGCCGACCGCCACAGCTGCGCACGCCCATTTACCCATCGCAATCCACCGCATCGCTGTCATCCCTCACGCCCAACCCAGGCCAGTCGCCGCCTAAGCCGACCGAATACGCTCAATAAATTGCAACGCCTCATCGCGCAGCTGAGCAGATTGACGGCCAAGCTCCCGCGCCGCCGCGAGCGACTGGGCCGCCGCTGCGCCCGTTTCCTCGGCGCCTTCGCGCACCACCCCGATTTCAGTGGTCACTTCACGAGCGCCATTGGAGACATCTTGGGTCGAGCGTGTGATTTCGCCAACGGCGCTGGACTGCTCTTCCACGGCCGACGCAATGGAAACGGAGATCTCCTTAATCTCGAAAATCGTTTCGGAGATGGAGCCAATCGCCGTGACGGCGCCGTCGGTTGCTTTTTGAATGCCGCCGATGTGCAGCGTGATTTCTTCGGTGGCCTTGGCGGTTTGGGCGGCCAGCGACTTCACCTCTGCGGCGACCACGGCAAAGCCCTTGCCGCTTTCTCCGGCGCGCGCCGCCTCAATTGTGGCGTTGAGGGCCAGAAGATTGGTTTGCTCGGCAATGTCTGTGATCATGGTGACCACTTCGCCGATGCGTCCCGCCGCTTCGGCCAGTTCTTTGACGGTCAGACCGGTCTCGTCCGCCTTCGTCTTGGCTGCGTCGCTGACGCTGTTGGCGTCACTGACACGCCGTGCGATTTCCGCTGCGGATGCGGCCATCTCCTCTGAGGCGGCGGCGACAGACTCAATGTTTGACGCGGCCTGGTCGGCGGCTGCGGCGACTGACTGGGAGCGATTGGAAGTGTCGTTCGCGGTTTGGGTCAGGGCCTCGGACGTCGATTCCAGTTCAGTTGAAGCCGAGCTGACGCTGTCCACGATGGCCAGGACTGAGCCTTCAAACCCGTCGGCCAAATCCAACATGGCTTGGCGCTTGTCCGCGGCCGCTTGGGCTTCCGCTTCAGCTGCGCGCATCTCCGCCTCGGCCTGTTCGGCCTGCATCTCGCGCACTCGAATGGCGTTGTCTTTGAATACCTCAACGGTGGCGGCCATCTGGCCGACCTCGTCGCCCCGATCCAGGCCGGGCACGACAACGCCCGTGTCGCCGTCTGCGAGGCGGCGCATGGCGGCTGTGATCGACACAATCGGCCCAGAAAGCATGCGCGCCATGAACCAGGCGCTGACGGCTCCCATCACGACGGCAATCGCGGCGAAGAGGACGGTGAACACCCGCACTTGGCCAAATGTCGCCTGTGCCTGAGGGCCGAGCCTGTCCTGCACTTCCACAGTGGTGTTGCGAGCGCCGGCGAGCTCTTTGGTGATTTGCGGTCCGACTTCATCAAGGCCGTTGATCAGTCGTTCATTGCGCGCCGTAATGGCGCTGTTGGCGCTTGAAAAGGCGGCCATATAGTCTTCCAGACCGGCGCTGACGGCTTGCGCCTTCTCCACGGCTGAGGGCGACGACAGGGCGGCGCTCAGCGCTGCAACGGCGGCTTGCGCCTTGGCAGCTTCCTCCAACGCGCGCGCAAAATCATCCGCGCCGTTCTGAAGCAGGAACTTCTGGGCGTAGAAGCGCGCCAGCATGACATGTTGTTGCGCGACGCCGGCCTGATAGACCGCCTCCACATTGTTTTGCGCGTAGGCCGCCTCCAGCACTTGGGTGAGGTTCAGGCGCACAGCGGGGCCAGCTTCGTCCATGCGCTCAACGGCCAGGTTGCGCTCGTTGTGGTGGCCGCGGGCCTCATTAAACAAGGCGTCATAGCGGGCAGCGCCTGTAGCGCCGGTTTCAACCTGGGCCAGAACGTCTGGATTGGTGATCAGGGTGCGGGCGCTGGCAAGCTGGCTGTTGATCTCTTCAATGTGTGTGCGGACTTCGTCCGCGGCCAGAGAGGATTCGCTAAGGCGGTACTTCATCACCGCCAGGCGCGCCAGCAACAGCTCTTCCTTCAAGGTCGAAACGACTTGGTTTTGCCGGGCCGCCTCACGATAGCTCGCGAACTTGTCTGAGCCGACAGAGACCCCGACAGTGGCGGCAAGCCCGAGGGCCAAAATCAAGGCCAGGGTGGCGCCAAAAGCGGCGTACAGTTTCGTTGTTACACTGGCGTTGCGCACAAAAGAGCCGAACATCACTTGTCTCCGATCACCCACAGATAGGGCCGGCCGGGTGTTACCCGCCAACACACGTGCAAGATGTTCGGGGGTGACTAACAAAGCGTTCAAAATCCCAATTAAGAACGCAAAAAGATACAAACGAACACAAAACCACACACTATTTGCGAGTATCACCGCCTGGTGGTTACTCGCGCGGCGCCTTCGAGCCTGATGGGGCAGACGGCCACGCCGCGCACGCCTATGGTGAGGGCGGAGAACTGGAGTGCGCGATCCACCGGCGCGCGCCAAATAAGGGGGCGGGCATGACAGACGCAGAAGGGGTGACCATCGGGCCGCGACGCGCGGCCAGCCTTTTAACGCGGGGCGCAGCGGCCGCCCTGGTCGTTGTCGCCGGCGGGTGCGCCACGCTGGCGCCGCCCGACCCATGCACGTCGGCCTGGTACGAGGTGGAAAGCCGGGCCGCGTTTAAGCCCATCCGACGGGATCTGGGGCGCACGCTTAACCGGCTGCAGTCGGCGCAGAACGCGCTGGCCGCTGAGGCTGACGGCGGCGATGCCTCCGGCGGGCTCAATCTGTCGACGACGATGCGCCTGGCTTTTGCGCTCGACGCCGGCATGAGCTTGATCGAAGCAACCGAGCGCGAGACCATTCCCGCGCTGCAGGCCACGGCCGCCACGTGCAATGACGCCGGCTATGTGCGCCGCGCCGTGTTCCAGTTCCTCGACGAGGAGGGGGTGGCCGCCGCCTTCACCCAGAACGAAGGGTTTGCGCCTCTGGCCCTGGCGCTTGACGGATTGCTCGCGACTGCGGAGGCCGGGCGCTAGGCGCCCCGCTCTCCATCGCTCAGCCGTCGGTCGTTTCCTGACGTTCCCCGCCCGAGCGCTTAGGGTTTAGCCGCCGAGGCCTGGGCCGCTGCAACCTTCGCCTTGCGCCGCTTGCGCCAGCGCAGAAGAAGCCAAATCGGCAGGGCCAAAAGCGCCGCCCACGGGGCCAGGAATGCGATCGCCGAGATCACCGACGCCAGCCCGGCGGCGAAGGTGCGCACCCCGTTGTTGAGCGCCTCCCCGACGGGGCGGAACACGCCCTCCGTCACCGGCCCAACCCGGGGGCGATAGCCGATCGACATGTTCGACATGTCCACCCGCCCGCGCATCACCCGGATGCTGGCCTCAGCGCCTTCAATATTGCCTTGGACGCGGGCCAGTTCACGCTCCACCTCCACCAACTCTTGGACGCTGGCGTTGGCGGTTTCCAAAAGCCCCTGCAAGCGGTCGCGCAAGGCGCGCTGGGCCCCAAGGCGCGCTTCGGCGTCGACAATGGCGCGGGTCAGGTCTTCCACCGACATGGAGCTTGAGATCACCCGCCCGTCGGCGGCGTCCAATTCGCCCGCCAGGCTGGCGCGAAACGGATCAAGCCAGGCCGGCGCCGCGCGCAAGTTGAGGTCAGCGTAAACATAGTCAGAACCGCTTTCAGAAGACGAGGCTGACACCACCTGACACACCGCCGGGCCGGCGGCGAGACAGGCGTCGCGATGGCGCTCCATCAACGAGGTGACGGCCGCTGACGGGGCCTCAACTGCAACCGAATGTGAGTAGGCGAGGAGCGGTGCAATCTCCGGCGCCGGGGCGGAATCGACCACGCCGCCACGCGCGGGGCTCGATGATGCGCGGCTGTAAGAGCGGTCGTCGAGCTCTGCGTATTCGGCCGAAGGCGCCATCATCGCCTGCGGAGCCGAGGGCGCTGGCGCGACGGAAGTCTCCGCATCCGGGCTGCAGGCGGCGAACATCAGGGCGGGAAGAGCAAGGGCTGAGAGCAGACG
>CAYGQB010000002.1:9587-46252 GCA_964351895.1 uncultured Caulobacterales bacterium | reverse complement strand
TGCCAAAAGTCAACACGATGACGGCCGCGATGCTGCGCGCCTGTCTGGCCGCCGGCTGGCGCGACTTTCTCTCTGCGCCGCTCAAGGGCCTCTTTTTCGGTCTGGTGTTCGCGGCCGGCGGCATGTCGCTGATCGCCGCTGCGGGCGTGTTGAACGCCGGCTGGGCGGTGTACCCGTCCCTGCTTGGCTTTGCGCTCATCGGACCGTTCGTGGCCGTCGGCCTTTATGAAATCAGCCGGCGGCGCGAGGCCGGCGAAACCGCATCATGGGGCGACGTGCTCGGCGTCATCTGGCGCCAGCGCAAGACCGAGATCGCCTGGATGGGCTTTGTGATGCTCTTCATCCTGGTGGTCTGGATGTATCAGATCCGCATTCTCTTGGCCCTGTTCTTGGGCCTGGAGCCCTTTTTCGGCTTTGACGGGCTGGTGCGGGTCTTGTTCACGACCCAGGCGGGTCTCACGTTCCTGGCCGTCGGGCATGTGGTTGGGGCGATTCTGGCCCTGGTCGTCTTTGCCATCACAGTCACCTCGATCCCGCATCTTTTGGACCAGGAGATCGACCTGGTGACCGCCATCATCACCAGCGTGAAGACCGTGCAGGCCAGCCCCGGCCCGATGCTGGGCTGGGGGCTTTTCGTGGTGGTCGCCTTGTTTGTCTCCGCCTTGCCGGCGTTTTTGGGCCTTCTGGTCACGCTGCCCGTGCTTGGCCACGCCACCTGGCACCTCTATCGCGCCGCAGTGCAGCGCCCTGAACAGGCCTGCGCGACTTAGGGTTGAGCGCGCGAGGCTCCAACCGGCGCGCCGCGTCAGCCGCCGACCTGCGCCAGCGCCGCGGCCAGCTTGGCCTTTTGCGATTCATAGCCCGCCTGCTTGTCGCGCTCGGCGGCCACCAGATCCTCGGGCGCATTGGCCACGAAGCGCGCGTTGGAGAGCTTCTTGACCAGGCGACCGATTTCCCCGTCGAGCTTGGCGATCTCCTTGGCCAGACGCGCCTTCTCAGCGTCCAGATCAATCAGGTCGCCCAGCGGCAAGGCCAAGGTGGCGTCTCCGGCCACCACCTGCACCGCCCCGCCCGGCGCCGTCGGCGCCTGCGTCCAGCCCGACAGCCGCGCCAGCCGCACCAGCGCCTCTTCATGGCGCGCCACGCGCGCCGCCACAGTCTCTGACGCCCCGACGAGCACCAGCTGCGCCTTGGCGGCGGCCGGCACGTTCATGTCCGCGCGCACGGAACGGATGTTGGTGATGGCTTCAACCAGCCAGCCGATCTCTGATCGCGCCGCGGCGTCTTCATAGTCAGCTGGCGGCGCGGGCCAGGCGGCGCTGATCAAGAGATGCGCGCGCCCTGCGTCTCCCGCCGTCGCCTCCCACAGAGCCTCGCTGATGAACGGGCTAAAGGGGTGCAAGAGCTTGAGAAGTTCGTCCAGCGCCCAGGCGGCGCACGCCTGCGTTTCGCTCTTGTCTGCGCCGTCCGGGCCGCTCAGCACCGGCTTGATCAGTTCCAGATACCAGTCGCAGTAGGTGTTCCACGCAAACTTGTAGATCGCGCCAGCCGCCTCATTGAAGCGATAGGTCTCAAGCGCTTCGGTGACGGCTTGCGCCGTGGCGGCGACCTCGCCGACGATCCAGCGGTTCACCATCAGCGTGGCCGCCTCAGGCGACCAGCCATCAACCGGCGCACAGCCGTTCATCTTTGCAAACCGGGCCGCGTTCCAGATCTTGGTGCCGAAGTTGCGATAGCCCTCCACCCGGTCAGCGGAAATGCGAATGTCGCGTCCCTGCGCGGCCAAGGCCATCAGCGTGAAGCGCACCGCATCGGCGCCATAGGCGTCCACCAGGTCCAAGGGGTCGATCACGTTGCCCTTGGACTTGGACATCTTCTGGCCCTTCTCGTCACGCACCAGCGCGTGCATGTAGACCTCTTTGAAGGGCGCCTCGCCCATGAAGTGCAGGCCCTGCATCATCATCCGGGCCACCCAGAAAAAGATGATGTCATGGCCGCTGACCAGAACGCTGGTGGGATAGTAGGCCTTCAGCTCCGGCGTCTCTTCGGGCCAGCCCAGAGTCGAAAACGGCCACAGAGCAGACGAGAACCAGGTGTCCAGCACGTCCTCGTCCTGAACCAGGGGGCGCGCCTCGCCATAGTGCGACGCCGCCTTGGCCGCCGCCTCAGCCTCGTTCAGCGCCACAAAGACGGTCCCGTCCGGCCCGTACCAGGCGGGAATCCGGTGCCCCCACCACAGCTGACGAGAGATGCACCACGGCTGAATGTTCTCCATCCAGCGAAAATAGGTCTTGGCCCAGCTGTCAGGCACGAACCGGGTCTTGCCAGAGCGCACCGCCTCAATCGCCGGCTTGGCCAAGGTTTCAGCGTCGACGTACCACTGGTCGGTGCGCAGCGGCTCGATCACCACGCCGGACCGGTCGCCAAACGGCTGTTGGATGAGGCGGTCCTCTACCTTCTCTAAGAGGCCGCGCGCCTCCATGTCCGCGACGATGGCTTTGCGCGCTTCGTACCGATCCAGCCCGCGATACGGCGCGGGAATATAGGCGCGATCATGAAGCCGCGCCTGCTCGTCCATCAGATCGAACAGCTCAAGGGAGTGGCGCTGGGCGACGGCGTAATCGTTGAAGTCGTGCGCGCCAGTGATCTTGACCGCGCCCGACCCTTTTTCAGGGTCTGGATACGCGTCGGCGATGATCGGGATGGCGCGCTCCGCCAGGGGCAGGATCACCTCTTTGCCGACCAGGGACGCATAGCGCTGGTCATCGGGATGCACCGCCACGGCGCCATCGCCCAGCATGGTTTCCGGGCGCGTCGTGGCGATCGAGATGAAGTCGCGCTCTTCCCATTCGGTGGCCGCGCCCGCCTCGTCAAACGCAATCGGATGGCGATAGGTCGCGCCGTCCGCCAGCGGGTACTTGAAGTGCCAGAAGTGGCCTTTGACCTCGATGGTCTCCACCTCCAAGTCAGAGATGGCGGTTTGTAACTTGGGATCCCAATTCACAAGGCGCTTGTCGCGATAGATCAGGCCTTCCTGATAGAGCTGAACAAAGACCTTCATCACCGCAGCGACCATCTGATCGTCAGGCGCGCCGCGTTCGCCCATGGTGAACGCCTCTCGGCTCCAGGCGCATGACATCCCAAGACGGCGATCCTGCTCCAGGATCATGCCGCCGGATTCTTCCTTCCACGCCCACACCTTGTCGACGAACGCCTCGCGCCCCATCTCGCGCCGCCCCGGCGCCTGGGCCTCCGCCAGCTGGCGCTCGACCACGGACTGGGTGGCGATGCCCGCGTGATCGACGCCCGGTTGCCACAGAACGTCAAAGTCGCGCATCCGGTGAAACCGCACGAGCACGTCTTGCAGCGTGTGATTGAGCGCATGGCCAATGTGCAGCGATCCGGTGACGTTGGGCGGCGGCAAGACGATGGAGTAGGTCTTGCGCCCATCGCCCTTGGGCTCAAACGCGCCCGACGCTTCCCACGCAGCATAGATGCGCCCTTCGACTTGGGCCGGATCGAACGTCTTTTCCATGTGTGGTGTCACCTTGGCTGGCGCGTGGGATCAGAATGTCGTGTGAACAGAGCGCTTAGGGCTCATTCCACGATGAAGCTGGTGGCGTCCACCCCGGTGTTCCCGGTGGCCGGGTCATAAGCCGCGACCTGCGCCAAGTAAGCTCCGGGGCCGTCGAGCGCCCGGCGCGCCGAAAAGCTGTTCGGAGCGCCGGCGTACGCTAGGGGCTCTTCGCGCACAAGCACCCCATTGCGCGACAGGCGCACCGACACCTCATAGCCGTCCGCGTCCCACAGCCCGCCCGAAGACACGGTGCACCCGCACATCATGACCACATGGGTGGTGAGGTCCACCGTCTCCACCGGCCCCAAGAAGCTGTGCGCGCCCGGCGATTGCACATCGACGACGAAGCCCGGCAGCTCCAGCACCACGCCGTCTCCCACGTCCAGGTGCTTGCCCGGTGCGACCCAGAGCTCGACGCTGGCGCGGGCGCGCGCCTGGGCTTGGCCCAGCGGCCCGCTGGCGCTGATCACCAGCTTGCGGGGCGCATCAATGTCGAGAACGGTTTCAAACACTGCCGCGCCCGGCGTGACGCGGCTCGTACGGCGCGGCGCAGCCTGTATCATCAACAGATCGGTATCGCCTGTCCCACCGACAGTGACGCCGCGCTCCAGCACTTCGCCCGTGTCAGCGTCCGTGATCACCACGTCCACGCCGCCCATCGAGGTTCCGACAAATTTGGCGTCCTTGGCGAGGACGCGCACAGCAATGCGCGTCTCCTCGGCCAGAGCTGATGTCGCAGACATCAGCACCGCAAGCGCCAAGACCAGGCCGAAAGCGGCCCCGACACGCAGAGGATGCACTTGGGACACCATCACTGAACTCCTTCGCCGATGCGGCTAGGAGCTGCCATGAGACGGGGCGTGCTGGCAAGCCGACGGTCGATCGGCGGCAGGCGGCAGGCGGCTTAGCGGCGGGCGCGCCCGGCAAGACGCGCGACTTCGTCGGCGACCTTGGCTTCCACGATCGTGGCCAGATTGTCGTCGAGCCACTCCTTGAGCATCGGCTTGAGCAGCTCGCGGACCAGGGCTTCCAGCGTCAGGCCTTCGCCCGGGCGCTGCGCGATCATCATATTGGAAATCAGCGACCCGAACGCGCTGGTGGCGGCCGCTGCAACCGGCTCGCTCACCAGGTCGGCCATCTCATCGACATCATTGAGGGCAACGGGCGCAGGTTCCGGCTCCGGCTTGGGAGCCGGCTCGGGGGATGGCGCGACAGGTTCAGGCGCCTCGACAACGGGCTCGGGTTCGCGGGCAACCTCGTCTTCCGCCTCGAAGATCACCAGGTCGCCGTCTTCTTCAAGCGCGTCAACGCGCGGCAGTTCGAGCGGCTCTTCGTCAACCCGCTCGGTCAACTCCAAGACGTCTTCTTCGGATTCCACTTCGGCCACCGGCTCCGGGTCCGGTTCCGGTTCCGGCTCGGGATCACCAGCCGCCTCGACTTCGGCGGGCGCAGCCTCTTCGGCCGCCGCCTCTTCGCCTGCCGGCTCCTCATCCTCAGAAATGATCCGGCGGATCGAGGCCAGGATCTCTTCCATGGTGGGTTCTTGCTCGGCTTGTTTCTCAGCCATACCGGTCTCGCTTCGAGTTTTTGGCGCCGTCAGCGCAGGTCCGTGAACGTCGCTTACAGATGTTCAACGCCTACTCCTACGAGATTCGCGTCAATCACCAAATGGCAAGCGCACGCCGCGCCGCGCCACGGCGTCAAAATTGTCCGCCGGATTGTAGAAGGTTCCGGTCAATCCCAGGGCCTCGGGCGAGACGCCGCCAATGGCCTGCAACAGGCCAAACCCGGCGACATAGGCGTCGCGGCGCGCGTCGGTGAGCGACAGGCGCGCGTTCAACAACTCCTGTTCAGCGTCCAGCACGTCCAAGGTCGTGCGCAAGCCCACGCGCGCCTCTTCTTCCACGCCCTCAAACGCCAGTTCGGTGGCGCGCACCTGTTCTTCAAAGGAGGTGATCTGGGCATTGGCGGCGAGGAAGCCGGCGTAAGCCGCAGCAACGGATTCGCGCACGGCCCGCTCGGCCACATGCATTTGCAATCGCGCCTGAGAGGCCGCTTCGCGCGCCTGACGCACGCGCGACGAATTGAGGCCGCTTGTAAACAGCGGAATGGTGACCGTGCCGGACACGCTTGCCGTGTCGAGGTCCGAGCCGCCCGTCAACAAGCCGTCTTGGCGCTGAGCCCCGAGCCCGACGCCCACTTGCGGGCGGCGGTTGGCGCGCGCGGCGCGTATGTCAGCTCTGGCGGCTTCTTCTGCAAAGCGCGCCGCCTGAACCTGTGGATTGCGGGACACGGCCGTGTCCACCGCATCCTCGATGGTCGCGGGCAGCGGCGGCAGGGGCGGCTCAGGCTGCAGCGCGCCGGGGGCCTGGCCCACAACCCGCTCGTACACGGCGCGGCTGGTGGACAGTTCAGCGCGCGCCGCTTGCAAGAGCGAGGTGGCGCCAGCAAGACGCGCCTGCGCCTGTGCAACGTCCGTGCGGGTGATCTCACCCACTTCAAAGCGATCCTGCGCCGCCTGAAGCTGGCGTGACAGCACCTCCATATTGTTGCGCCGAATATCGATCACACGCTCATCGCGGCGCACATTGACGTAGGCGCGCACCACGTCCACCAGGACGCTCTGCTCGACGGAGTAAAGCGTGGCGCGTCCCGCGTCGATCGCAGCCGAGGCGGCGTCCATCTGCGCCCGCACACGCCCGCCCTGATAGAGCGATTGGCTGGCGCTGACGCCATACGACGCCGTGGCTTCGGTGTCGGAGTTCACATTGGTGCCGGCAATCCCAAATCCGGCCAGGTCGCGGCGCGACAAGGCGTCAACGCCGGACACGCCCGCTTCAACTGAGACCTGCGGCCCGCGGCCCGAACGCGCCTGCACAAAGGTTTCGTCGAGCGCGCGCACGCGGGCGCGCTCGGCCTGCAGCGTGGGGTTGGTCTGGTAGGCCAGGCTGAGGGCGTCGGCCAGCGTTTCAGCGTGCGCTGGCGCGCTTAGCCCTCCAGCTGCGACGAGGGCCGCCCCGACCAGGACAACAGCGCTGACGCGCGATCGAATGTGTCTAAGTGTGTGTGACATGCCCATCATGGCCTAGCTCCCCGAAGCCGCGCGCGACCTCTGTTGCGTGTGACATGCGCCATGACCCCTCAAGCGCCAGTCCCTTTGATGTGTGGCGTCGAGGCGGGAAAGTCGAGTCGCCTCGCGCGACGCGCGCAACTGATCAGTCGAACTGAAATCCCTGCACGCGCTCAAACCCGGGCAAGATTGGCGCCCCGCTGTCGAAAACAATGCGATCTCCGACCACTCCGCCTGCTTTTGTGAACACGCGCGCCCGCCCGATGGGCCCATTGGCGACAATGACGCCCAAGCGCCCGCCTTCAGCAAGTTGATCCAGCCAGGCGCTGGGCGGCGATTCAACAGCGCCATTGACGAAGATGACATCAAACGGCCCCTGGTCTGGCGCGCCAGCTTTTAGATCGGCTTGGACCACGGCGGCATTGTCCACGCCCGCGTCGACCAGCGCTTCCCCAGCCTTCTCAGCAAGCGCCGCTTCACTCTCCACGCCCACCACCGCTTCAGCCAGCCGCGCCAAAACCGCCGTGGAGTAGCCGCGCCCGCAGGCCAGATCGAGCGCCAAGTCTGTAGGCTTAACGTGCAGCGCTTGGACAAGCTTGGCAAAATCGCGCGGGCGCAGCATCAGCCGCGTGTCGCTGACCGGCGTTTCCAGGTCGCCGTAGGCGAGCGCATGCTTTGACTTGGGCGTGAAACGTTCGCGCGGCACCTCGCGCATCGCCTGCAACAGGCGCGGATCGGTCACGTCGCTGACGCGCACCTGGCCCTCAACCATCGCCGCCCGCGCGGCGTCAAAATCCATCATGGCTCGCCTCGTGTTCGCGCCCGTGTGTCGTGTAGCGCAAGATCGGCATCCGTATAGACCCGCCCACCGGATGCGGCAACGCGGCCGGGCGGCGCGGCGGGCGATCAGGTCTAGCCGCTCGTAAGCCCCTCAGCGCGCGGCGTGGCGTGCGCGCCTGGCGCATGCGTCGCATCGCAGATCATTGCGCACCGACCCACTCTGTTGATATCAGACGCCACAGCGCTCAACTTGGTTCGATCCAAGGGCGAGCGCCTGAGGCCTCGTGGCGGAGTGGTGACGCAGCGGATTGCAAATCCGTGCACCCCGGTTCGATTCCGGGCGAGGCCTCCATTATCTTCAGTAAAATCTCGGGCATTATCTCGGCCGCGCGCGACGCGCGGGCGACGGCTCTCAACGCCGTCTAAACGACGCCGGCGTCCGTTAACCCCTTCTTAACCTGAATGAGCGAACCTTTAATTGTCTTCCCTTGAAGACACCCCACCATCACCCAATACCTTTCAGGGGCCGGTTCGCCGGCCCCTTTTTTCTTGTGCGTCACGTAATCCTCTCGCCCCACTGTCACCTTCGTGGCTGCTTGGCTCGCCTGGTACAGCCGGCGCTTGAGCGTGAAACGAATCACCAAGGCCGAGGCAGACCCCGCGAGCAGTCGGATTATTCAGAGCCCCGTATGCAGAATTGCGCCTTGGCGCTTGGCGCGCCGGACGCAGGTTGCTATACGCACCGGTCTGTTCCCCGATAGCTCAGTTGGTAGAGCAGCTGACTGTTAATCAGCGGGTCACTGGTTCGAGTCCAGTTCGGGGAGCCACTTGCCGCTGAGGGCGGACATCCGCGTCGCGCAGGGTCACCGAACCGCCGCGTCAGTGCTTTACGGCCTGTTAGTTCAGATCCAATCAGTCCGCTCCACCCGCGCAAAACTTCACGAAGACGAAACCACGCCATCTTACTGTGCGAGCCTCCGTGGAGGCTTGAATGCAGTTTCTGAATGCGCGAGACGGCAATGTCGCGATGTTGTTCGCCTTCAGCGCCCTGGTGATGGCTGCCGGTGGCGGGGTCACGCTCGATATGAGTCGCGCTGCAAATGCACGAGAGATGCTGCAGGCGGCAACAGATGCGGCCGCCCTGGAAGCCGCGGTCGCGCTGCGCGAAGCCCCACGCTCGTATCAGCAGCGTGGAGCCGCCGTCTTCGCCGCAAACGTTCAGCGCGGCGCCTGGGAGAGCGCGCCCACTGTCACCTTGACTCACCATGAGCATCGCGTCGATGCGCACGCAAACGCCGTTGTGCCCAGCCTTCTGGGCGCAATCGCCGGCATCGAATCGGTCGCTATCGCGGCCAAGGCCGCCGCGACAACTGAATCAGGCCCGCCGATTTGTGCGCTCTCCATGGAGGCGGCCGCCAACAAGGCGATCGAGTTCTCAGGAAGGTCGGAGTTTTCGGCCGACAATTGCGTGGTCTACGCCAATTCGAGCGCTGGGAACGCGCTGCACATCACTGGCCAGGCCGCCGCTCGAGCAAATGGGTTTTGTGCGGTTGGCGGATTCGCCGGGGCCAAAACACGCTTCTCACCTGCGCCCTCAGAGTCCTGCACCCCGATTGTCGATCCCGGATATGATATTCCTTCGGCAAAGCTTGGGCCCTGCACCAGCCTGAACACAGTCGAAGTTGGCGCGTACATGGTTCTGGCTCCCGGACGTTACTGCGACGGCCTTACAATCAAGGGGCGCGCTCGTATGGCGCCCGGCGTCTACGTGATGGACGATGAGGGCCTCAAGGTTGAAGGGGACGGCGAGCTGTCTGGCGACGGCGTCGTGATCCGCTTCAACGGCGACGGCGGCAGGTTCGAGTTCACGAACAATGCGCAGGTTGTACTCTCTGCTCCCAAGGCGGGGGCCTATGCAGGTCTGGTGATGGCGGGGGATCGGCTGCGGCACGTTGGAAGCACTGGCTCCCTGTCGTATGGGGTTGCCTATAACGTCGACTCTAAGATCGACGACGACGCTGAGATCAAGCTGACCGGCACAGTCTACTTGCCCAATCAGAACCTCTCCATCAAAGGCAGGGCGCAGGTCGGAATCGGCACAAAGTACATCGCGTTCTTCACGAACACTGTACAGATTGACGACGACGCAAGCGTTGTGCTCAGCGCACAGCCCACATCAGAAGGCTATGAGGACCGCCTGCCCCGAGCCTATTTCATGCCGCGGCTGATGCGTTAAGCAGGCGGTGCAGGCGCGCCCTAGACCGCTTCCGTCTTTGACGGAATCAGTCGTCGGTTTCTTTTCGCTCACGGCGTGCCGGCGGGCGCCGGCAGCCTCCGCGGGGGCGGCCTAAACGGCCGACGGGCCTTGCCCGGGGGAGCGTTTCCGCCGAAGGCGAAAACGCCCTAGGCGCGGTCGCGCGCCGAGGCGACCCCAATGGCGCCGCCGCTGGGCGCGGGAGCGTCATGAGCGCGACTGGAACGGGCCGGACAGCTCTCCAGCTTGGCGTGGAGCGCGCGCACGCAATCTGAGCCTGTTTTCTTAAACAGAAACGGGAACACGCCGTGCAGAACGCATGCAAGACCGGCCCACATCAGCCCGCCGCCAAACTTTGACGCGAACGCCAGATGCTCGGTGTAGCTTTCGCCCACGCTGGCGGGATGCTCGGTGAAGGCGCGCAAGATCGGCATGTGGTCACTCCCAGCTGCAGTAACATCACATTAGCGCATTGCCGTGAGAACGTTTGTGCGTTTTTATCTAAGAATGCTCCCGCTTGTCGTGCTGTATTCTCTCGGTGTGGCCTCAAATGAAACTTGATCCTACAGATCGACGCATTCTCGCAATCTTGCAGGATGATGCTCAAACTCCGCTTGAGGCGGTGGCCGAGCGCGTGGGCCTGTCTAAGACGCCATGCTGGCGGCGCATCAAGCGGATGGAGGACGCCGGCGTGATCGTGCGGCGCGTGGCGCTACTTGACCCTGACGCCGTCGGGCTGGGCGGGACGGTGTTCGTGGGGGTGCGCACGTCGCGCCACGACATTGAGTGGCTCAAGCGGTTTGCCGAGGCGGTGCGGGCGATCCCTGAAATCGTTGAAGTGTTTAGGCTGTCGGGCGAGACCGACTATATGATGCGCGTCGTGGTGGCCGACATCGCCGACTATGACCGGGTCTATAAGAAACTCATCAGCCTGGTTGAGTTGGCTGACGTGTCCTCAAGCTTTGCGATGGAGCGGATCAAGTACACCACCGCCTTGCCCGTAGCCGAGCTTTAGCCCGCGCTTGAGACCTGGTTGGCCGGCGGCCCGCCAGGCTCCGTTGCCGCATCATCGCCCGACGCTGTGTCGGCCGCCCGCACCTGGCGCGCCCACATGGCCGCGTACAGTCCGCCAGCGCGAATCAACTCCCGGTGCGTGCCTTGGGCGACAACCTCGCCGTCCTCGAGGACGACGATGAGGTCAGCGCCCGCGATCGTCGACAGACGGTGCGCAACCGCAATGGTGGTGCGCCCGCGCGCCGCCTCGGCCAGCGCCACCTGCACCTCCGCCTCGGTCTCTGAATCAAGCGATGACGTCGCCTCGTCGAGCACCAGAATAGCCGGGTCACGCAAGATGGCGCGGGCAACGCCGACCCTCTGCTTTTCACCGCCCGACAGCTTCAGCCCTCGTTCGCCAACCCGCGTTTCCAGCCCCTGCGGCAGGCGCTCAATGAAGTCCAAAAGCTGGGCCCGCTTGGCGGCTTGCAGAATGTCAGCCTCGCTCGCCTCGGGGCGGGCGTAGGCGATGTTGTAGCGCAAGGTGTCATTGAAAAGGACGACCTCTTGCGGCACCAGCCCCAAGGCTTCACGCAAGGAGGTCTGCGCCAAGTCACGCGCGTCTGTCCCGTCCACCAAGACGCGCCCCTCGGCTGGATCATAAAAACGAAAGAGCAGCTTTAGGAGCGTCGACTTGCCCGCCCCGCTTGGCCCAACCACGCCAACAAAGGCGCCGGCGGGAATGTCGATGGACACGTTGCGCAAGCCTTGCGCGCGCGCCTCATGGGCAAAGCTGACATTGTCAAAGCGCACCGCGCCGCCTGATGGCGCATAGGGGCGCGCGTTGGGCTGATCGGGCACGTCAGAGGCGACGTCGAGAAGCCCGAACAGCTTCTCCATGTCGACCGCCCCCTGCTTAATCTCGCGCCACGCCCAGCCCAAAATGTTGAGCGGCCGATAGAGATTGAACAAGACCAGCGTGACGGCTGTCACGTCGCCGATCCCCATCTCGCCGTGGGCGGCCCGCACGCCCGCCAAGATGACCATCGCCAAGAGGCCAAGGTTCATAATCAGCTCTTGGCCACCATTGAGCACCGCCAAGGAGCGCATCAGGCGCACGTAAAGAACGTTGTAGGCTTGGTGCGCAGCATTGTAGCGGCGGGCCTCGCGCGCTTCTGCGGCCACGGCCTTGACGGTCTCAAAATTGGTCAGCGAGTCCATGGCGCGCGCGCGCAGCTCAGTGTCAGCCTCGTTGGCGACCCGGCGCTGGGCGGTGCGCCACTCGGTGACAACGCCGGTAAAGACGCCATAACCCAGCACCGTCACCACGGCGATGGCGGCGAACTCCCAGCCGTAAAGCGCCGTCAAGGCGACCGCTGCGATGACCAACTCAATCAGCGTTGGGCCAATGTTGAAGGCCAGAAACCGCAGCAGGTACTCCATGGCGCTGGCCCCGCGTTCAATGATGCGATTGAGCGCTCCGGATCGACGGGTGACATGGAATTGCAGCGACAGGTTCTGGGCGTGCTGAAACGCCTCCACGGCGACGGCCCGATTGGCGTCTTGGGTGACGGCGGCAAAGAAGGCGTCGCGCACATAGGGCAAGCCGGCGGCCAGAAACCGCGCCCCAACAAAGGCAAGCGTCGCCAAGGCAAAGGTGCGCGCAGCCTCGCCCGCCCCGCTCAAATCCGCCTCAGGCCCCGTGGCCACGGCGGCCGATGTGCTCAAGGCGTTGATCGCCTCGCCCATGAGAATCGGGAACGCCACAGAGAACAGCTTGGCGATGAGTGTCAGGGCGAAGGCCAGCGCAATCAGCGGACGCCAATGCTTGAGATCGGCGCGCATCAGCGTCATCGCCAGGCGGCGAATGGCCGTCGGCAGGCTGGCGCGGGTGGCGGCCACGTCCTCAAATGGCAGGCTGTCGGGGAGGTCGACCGCAGAGCCAGATCCAGCTTTCGACCCGGCGCTGGCTGTGGCGTCAGCTGTTGGACCAGGTGTCGGCGAGGCGTGGGTTCTCATGACGCCAACATGGGACCCGCAGCGGTCCCGCGCCAGGGGCAATGCGTCTTAGCTTATGGTGACGGGCGCGGATGCGCGCCTAGCCGCGCGTGTCGTCTTGCTCTTCGGGGGTGCGGAACACCTGACCGGGATAGATCAGATCGGGGTCGCGAATCTGGTCTTGGTTGGCGGCGTAAATCACCGAGTACTGCCACCCCGATCCGTAGAGCCGGCGAGCAATGCGCCAGAGCGAGTTGCCAGGCTGAACGATGACCGTGCGTGGGCCAATGTCGGCCAGATCTTCCAAAGATGCGCGCTCAAACGGCAGCACCACGACGGCGGTGACCCGACCTTCCGCATCCAGCTGATCGACCTGCAGATCATAGACGCCGGGCTCCAGCGTGGCGCCCGCCGTGATCGACCAGCGCCCGGCCGCATCAGCATAGCCTTCTGCGATCTTGCGACCGTTCGTGAGCACCCGAACTCCGGCGCTCGGCTCTGAACGGCCTGAGAAGATCACCGCGCCCGCCTCGTCATAGTCGACCGCCAAGAGCGCAAACGTCACGCCTTCATCATCGAGCGGCGACTGTAAAACCTCTGTCGGGCCGCCCGGCCGGCCGAGAACGACCAGCGGGCGCGAGGCCCCGCCTTCAGGCACCGAAACCACCACAACCTGGTCTGACCGCATCTCAGAGCCATCGTCGAGACGCTGGAGAAGCGAAATCTCGATTGAGCCTGCGGGCAATGGATCGTCAACAATGGCGACCCACTCGCCGCGCTCATCAATCGAGACGTCAAACAGCGGCGTGCCGTTGGCCATCACCACGGCCCGCGCGCCTGGGTGACCGCGCCCGGCGATCACGGCCGTTCCCGCGGCATCCACGCGCACCACGTCAAAAGATGGCGACTGAATGCGCACCTCATTGGCTTCGCGCGCTTCGCGCGCCGCGTCGGCGTCTTCAATAACCGGGGCGGCGGGCTGAATGCGGTCAGCGACCTGAGTCACGTCGTCACCGCCGCGTAACAGATAGCCAGCAACGACGATCCCGAACACCAGAACGGCGATCAGAAATGCGATGACGAGTGGTCGACGGTTTTCCATGGCGGGGGCGCCTCTGCCTGTCCCGGAATAACGCAAGCGCCTACGCGCTGCAGGGGTTGCGCCGCCAGGAAGCCCCCGCAAGCCGGCGCGCTGGCGACGGCTCGCCTCCCACAGCGTGCGGGACTACCCTATGCAGTGCGCGATTCAGTGGCAATGACTGGGCGCAGGGAGACGCTGAAGATGTCCATGGCCTCGGTGTGCGTGTTTTGCGCTTCTAGCTTCGGCGCAGCGCCCGGGCACACCCAGTTGGCCCGTGCGTTGGGCGCCGCCATCGGCCGCGCTGGCGCCCGGCTTGTCTATGGCGGCGGACGTGTCGGCCTCATGGGCGAGGTGTCGGACGCGGCGCGCGCCCACGGGGCGGACGTCTTTGGCGTCATCCCCCGGTTTCTTGAGCGCGCCGAGATCACCGACACGCGCTCGCCGGTGGAGGTGGTGGACACGCTGCACGATCGCAAGCGGCGCATGAACGAAGAGAGCGACGGGTTTGTGGTGCTGCCCGGCGGTGTGGGCACGCTCGAAGAGGCTGTGGAGATCTTGTCGTGGCGTCGCCTCGATCTCCACGCCAAGCCTCTGGTGTTTCTCGATAATGACGGGTTCTGGGACCCCTTCTTTGCTCTTCTAGATCGTCAGATCGCATCTGGGTTTGCGCCCGCCGATCTGCGCCACGGCGCACAGCGCGCCCACACCGCCGAAGCCGCCGTCACGGTCGCCATCGCACCCCCGCCTGAGGCCGGCGGCAAAAACGGGACCTAGAACTGGCTCTAGAACTGGGCGTCCACGCTCACCAAAACTGTGCGCGGCAAGCCTGGGCGCAAGCCTGCAGGACGGCGCGCGGCAATGTAGGTTTCGTCCGTCAGGTTGCGCACATTCAGGGTCAAGCGCACCTGGTCGCCGACGTTGACCCAGGCGCTGGTGTCAATAATCGTGCGCCCGTCGATCAGCGCGTCAGCGGGTATGGCGCCCGCGCCGGCGCTCGCCCGTGTTTCGCCGACCCAGGCCACCGTCACGTCGCCGCCGAGGCGACCCGTATCGACGCCAAGCGACGCGGCCAGCTGTTGGCGCGGGATGTAGGGCAGCTCGTCACCCGCCTGCACTTGCCCCCACGGCCCGAACGCACTGGCAAAGCTGGTGTTGAAGGTCGCGTCAGTGAAGGTGTAGGCCAGCCGCGCCGGGATCGCGACGCCGGTTCCCAGCCACCCTGCAAGATCAAGATTGGCCGACGCCTCCACGCCCGCCACATCCACTTCGCCGCCGTCGAACTGGTCGCCGATGGTGCATCCGCCGCCCGTGGACGCCGTGCATGACCCTAAGATGTTGGAATAGTCATTGAAGAAGGCCAGCGCTTCGAGCTCGCCGGCGGGTGTGCGGTGGCGCACGCCCAGCTCATAGTTGACCGCTTCTTCAGCGTCGCGCCCGGCCTGACCTGGCGCTGGCGGTGCAAAGCCGCGGTGCACGCCGCCAAACACGTCCCAATCGGGCGCGGCTTGAAACACGGCCCCAACGCCTGGGATCACGGCGTCCACGTCCTCACGCGTGATGCTCGGCGCTCCGGTTCGATCCGGGTCGCCGCCGCCCCAGTTGGTGCGTGTCAGTTCAATGGATTCGAAGCGCACGCCCGGCGTCACGATCCAGCGGCCGGTTTCGATGGTGTCTTGAACGTAGACCGCGGTGGCCTCGGCGCTGTCGATCCGGTTGGATTCCGTGCCCGGCGTGTCCACGCCCGTGCGCACCAACGTTCCGTTGTCCATGCGAAACCGCTCCCACCACTGGAAGCGATCCATCTCGTCCTGGTGCACGCGCACGCCCACTTCAAGGTCGTGGCGCCAGGGCCCGCGTTCAACGAGCCCCCCGACGACCAGTTGCAGGCCTTGGGCGTAGTAGACGCGATTGTTGTGGCGCAGGAGCACCGCCCCGTCAGCCGAGACCAGGCCCGGTGCGCCGCGCAATATCGCAAGCGCGTCGGCGTTGGAGTCCGGATCGGCCAGGATGGAGCTGACCGACGCCCCGCCCGATCCCGAATTTGCCGCGCTTCCCGCCGGGTTGACCCGCTCAGTCTTGAACCAGTCGCGGGCGAAATCAGTGCGATACGCAAGCGCCGACACGTCCAGTCCGAACGCAAAATCGCCAGACCAACGCAAGGACGCCTCATCGTGTTCGGCCGTCATCTGGTCCAGCGCGCTAGCCGCGTAGCGCTGGGTGGCGTCAGCTGCAAAATCGGCCGCCGTCAGCCCGAGATAGGTCTCGTTCGACACCTCGTCGGAGTGTTGCAGCTTGAGCGACACTTCGTGATCGACCGCCGGGCTGGTAAAGCGCGCGCGCACCTTGGCCACAAAGTCATCTTTCTCATAGCCGGTGTCCGCGCCGTTCGGCAGCGCCTTGAAGCCGTCAGTCTCGTCGAGCAAGGCCTCAACCAGGCCGCCAAGCTCCACACCCTCAGCCGGCGCAGCCACCCCGCCGACCCAGGCGTGAGCGCGCCGGGTTTCATGATCGCCTGCAGTCAGGCGCAAGCGCCCAGACGCCGCGTCCGGGATCGGCGTTGAGATCAGATTGATCGAACCGCCCTGCGTGCGGGGGCCGTACTTGACCCCCGCCGCGCCCTTAACCACCGCCAAGCCAGACATGCGCGCCGTTGAGGGAAAGTAGTAGGCCGACGGGGCGGCGTATGGGGCCGGGGCGATCAGCACCCCGTCCTCCATCACCGTAATCTTTGACGACCGATCCAGCCCTGTGCCGCGCAATCCGATGTTGGGGCGCAAGCCGAGCCCGTCTTCCTCTTGTACATTGACCCCCGGCACCACGCGCAGAACGCGGTGAATGTCTTCAAAGGCGTGGGTGCGCAGCGTTTCCAGATCGATATAGTCGGCTGCGCCGCCGATCCGCGCCTCGTCCGCCTTGCTGGCCAAAATGACGATGCGATCTTTTGCGTCACGCGCGGCGGGCGCCGCCGCTTCCGGCGCTGTAGGTTCCAGACCCAGCGCCGGCGCCGCGGCCAGACAGAGGTGGGCCGCCGCGAGCCCAAGCCCCACCTGCAGCCCGCATGACTTGGCGATCCGCCGTTGGTCGGCGGTGTCGCGATTTCGAAGAGGTGTGCGATCGGTCGTGTGTGGCATGATGTTGCGTCCCCAGCGCGCGGCGATGGGGTCATTGCGCCTGCGCCGTGCCCGCCATCGCCATTTGCGAATGAGCCGCAGTTACATCTTTTGCGCCGCTACTTGCAAGTCATTCTCATTTACAAATTGTCGCAGGGCGGAGTTATCTCCGCCTCGCCCCCCCCCAAGCAGGCACGCAGGCAGGCAGGCGCGCAGGCGCGCAGGCTGGGGCACACACCGTCCAACGGCGCGCCGCGCCTGCTAGGCGTCTTTGGGCGGTTCGACAATGCGCAAGTGCAGCTCCCGCAGCTGCTTGGCGCTGACGGGTGACGGCGCCTGCATCATCAGGTCTTGCGCCTGCTGATTCATCGGGAAGAGCGTGACCTCGCGGATGTTCTCCACACCCGCCAACAGCATCACAATGCGGTCCACCCCCGGCGCAAGCCCGCCGTGCGGCGGCGCGCCATAGCGAAACGCGTTCAGCATG
This sequence comes from uncultured Caulobacterales bacterium, assembly GCA_964351895.1. Lineage (GTDB taxonomy): Bacteria > Pseudomonadota > Alphaproteobacteria > Caulobacterales > Maricaulaceae > CAYGQB01. The sequence goes on along the minus strand of CAYGQB010000002.1, from coordinate 28,902 downwards.
CCGGCAAACTCGCGCTCGACCGTCTCAGCCTCATAGCCGGCAATCTTAAACGCCTTAAGCATGATCTCGGGCCGGTGGTTCCGGATCGCACCCGACGAAAGTTCTACGCCGTTGCACACAATGTCGTACTGGTAGGCGAGGACCGACAATGGATCGTCGGCTTCGAGCGCCTCCATGCCCCCTTGCGGCATCGAGAACGGATTGTGCGAGAAGTCGATCCGCTTTTCGTCTTCGTTCCACTCAAACATCGGAAAGTCGACGATCCAGCAAAACTTGAAGACGTCCGGCTCAATCAAGCCGAGTTCAGCGCCGATGCGCGCGCGCGCTGCGCCCGCAAGCTTGATCGCCTCCGTCGGCGACCCCGCCGAAAAGAACAGGGCGTCGCCGGCGCCAACCCCGGCGTGGGCGGCCATGCGCGCCAGAACGTCATCGGGGATAAACTTGGCGATGGGGCCCTTGCCGGTCAGGGCCTCGCCTTCGCCTTCAAACACGACATAGCCCAGCCCCGGCGCCTGCATCTCTTTGCGGGCCCAGTCATTGAGCTTGTCAAAGAACGAACGCGGCTGGGCGCCGGCCCCCGGCGCGGGGATGGCGCGCACGCTGCCGCCGTTCGCCAACACGCCCTGGAACGCCTTGAAGGTCACGCCCGGGTCGGCAAAGTGCTCTGACACGTCGCAGTTCTCGATGGGAATGCGCAGGTCGGGCTTGTCAGTGCCATACTTCAACATGGCGTCTGCGTATGCGATGCGCGGAAACGGTGCTGGCGTAACCGCCTTGCCGTCGGCGAACTCCTCAAACACGCCGTGCAACACTGGTTCGATCGCGGCAAACACGTCGTCTTGGGTGACGAAGCTCATCTCCACGTCAAGCTGGTAAAACTCGCCGGGGCTGCGATCGGCGCGCGCGTCCTCATCGCGAAAACACGGCGCGATCTGAAAGTAGCGGTCAAAGCCAGCCACCATGATCAGCTGCTTAAACTGCTGGGGGGCCTGAGGCAGGGCGTAAAACTGGCCCGGATGCAGGCGTGACGGCACAAGAAAATCGCGCGCGCCTTCTGGGCTTGAGGCGGTCAGAATCGGGGTTTGGAACTCGGTAAAGCCCTGGTCGACCATGCGGGCGCGCAGCCGTGCGACGACCTGCGAGCGCAGCGTGATGTTGCGGTGCAAGCCCTCTCGCCGCAGATCCAAGAACCGGTAGCGCAGCCGCACGTCTTCTGGATAATCAGGCTCGCCAAACACCGGCAGCGGCAGTTCTTCAGCCGGGCCGAGCACGTCCAGCGCCTCGACCCGCACTTCAATCTCGCCCGTCGGCAGCCCCTCGTTGATGGTCTCGGCCGAGCGCGCCACGACCTCGCCGGTGATGCAGATCACCGATTCGGTGCGCAGGCGCTCCAAGGTTTCGAAATGCGCGTTCGCCGGCGAGGCCACGCATTGGGTGACGCCATAGTGATCGCGCACGTCCACAAACAGAACGCCCCCATGGTCGCGCTTGCGGTGAATCCAGCCGGCAATCTTGACCGTTGCGCCAACGTCGTTGAGACGCAGGCCGCCACACGTGTGCGTGCGATAAGCGTGCATGATGGGGTTCGTCTTGTGTCAGGCGCGCCGGACCTGGCGCCGGGGAGGTTTTGCGAGCGCGCACAGGGGCGCGAGCGCCTGATTTTGTCAAGACACGCCGCGCAAGACGCCCCACCCGGCGACGCGTTCTACCAGCCGACCACCTGGGCGACGTCCTGGGGGCCGTACCACAGACAGGCCGCATTGACCGCCACCAAGCCCAAGAGCACGTACGCCCGCGGCGCCGTCCCGCGCGAGACCATGGCAAAGATCAGGCCGGTGATCGCCAAGGCGGCAAGCGCGGCGACATTGACGAAGAACAGAGCCGACAAGCCAGATGTGAGTTCGGGCGCGCCGGCTTGAGCGCGCGCGACGCTGGCGGCGACCTCGCTGGCCCATGCGTCGATTGCCTCAAGCCCGACCAGGGCCGCCAGCGCCGCGCCTGCGATGAGAATCAGGCCAAGAAAAACGGGACCAATCCGCAGGTCGCCATCGGCGTCTCTGTAGCGGTTGAGCACGAACATCACAGCCACGCCCGCCAGCGCGGCGATCACGATCGGATGAAACACGCAACGCCCCCAACGATTGCAGCGCCAAATGGAGCCAACCGCTGGGACCCGAGCAAACTTCACGCCATTTCCTAATGAATGGGCTATAGGTCGATCATGCGTATTGTGACCCAATCAGATGAACTTGCCGACGTGTGCGCCAGCCTGCGTCAAGCTCCCTTCGTGGCCGTGGACACCGAGTTCATGCGCGAAACCACCTACTGGCCGGTTCTGTGCCTGGTGCAGGCGGCGGGCGGCGACACCGAAGTGATCATCGATCCGATGGCGGACGGACTGGATCTGGGGCCGCTCCTCGACTTGATGCTCGACGACAGCGTCTTGAAGGTGTTCCACGCCGCGCGCCAGGACATGGAAATCTTCGTCAAGATGGCGATGGACGCGGGACGCGGCATGCGCGCGCCCGGCCCGGTGTTTGACAGCCAGGTCGCGGGCGCGGCCATCGGTCTGGGCGATTCCATCGCCTATGACGGGCTGGTGCGTCAGATGTTGGGACGCGAAGTGGACAAGTCCTCGCGCTTTACCGATTGGGCGCGGCGGCCGCTTTCGGACAATCAGCTCAGCTACGCCATCGCGGACGTCACCCACCTGCGCGACCTCTATCCGATGATGGTTGAGCGCCTGGAGAACGCGGGCCGCGGGCATTGGCTGGACGAGGAGATGGCGGCGCTGGCGGACGCGAACGCCTATATCACACTGCCGCCGGACGCCTGGAAGCGGCTCAAGCTGCGCAAAACCAGCAAGCCCTATCTGGCGGTTTTGAACGCGGCGGCCACCTGGCGCGAGGAAACCGCCCAGTCGGAAAACCGCCCGCGTTCCCGCATTCTCAAGGATGACGCCCTCTATGAGATTGCGCAAAGTCGGCCGGCCTCGATTGACGCCTTGGGGCAGCTGCGCGCGGTGCCCAATGGCTTTGAACGCTCGCGGTTCGGGCGCGCGCTCATCGATGCTCTGGCGCCGGCACTGGCCGACCCAGACGCGCACGCGCCGCCCGCGCCTAAGCCCAAGCCAACCCCGCCCGGGCTCGGGCCAACGGTGGACCTCTTGAAGGTCTTGCTGCGCCTTAAGGCCGAAGAGCATGAGGTCGCTGCGCGCCTTTTGGCGACGACGTCTGATCTGGAGCGGATCGCGGCCGACGACGAGGCTGAAGTGCCCGCCCTGTCGGGATGGCGGCGCGAAGTGTTTGGCGACGCGGCCCTGTCGCTCAAGCGCGGCGAGACAGCCCTGCGGCTGGCCGGTGACCGCGTTGTCGCCGAGCCGGTCAGCGTGCCCCAGCCCAATTAGCCTAAGTTGTGGGCCCGAGCTGTAGGGTCGAGCTGTTGTGCTTTGATGGTCGGCTTGCCGGCTGGCGGCGCGTTAGTTCCTGACGATGAGCGCTTCACGGCCCAGGGCGGCGGCCAGCTGATCAAGGCGCTTTTCAACGCTTTCGCTGATCAGCGGCAAGCTGCGGCGCTCCACCCTGAGGCAGACCCGCTCAGCGCTGATCACCAGTTCAGATTCTTTCAACAGGCTTTCTGTGCGCGCTGAGAACTCCGCCGCAAGCCGCATCGCCAAGCCCAAGCTCAGCGCAACCACCCGCGCGTGGGCAGTCTCAAGTTTTGAGATCGCGTCTGACTTGCTGGGTTCGGCGTTGCCGGCGTACCGGTGATGCAGCGCGCGCGAGAGGAACGCCCGTTCCGCGTGACTGACGCCGACAACCGGAGCGATCATCACCGCGCGGGCGGCGCTGTCAGCGCGATAGTCGGGATGCAGCCGGCGCGCAAAATCAGCCATGCGGCAGGCCGCCGCGATCAAGATGCGGTCGCGGTCGGGAGTAAAGGCTTGTCCGAGTTCTAGTCGCGACGGCTCAAGCCAGCGCTCCAGCGCGCTGGCAAAGTACTGGTCGCCGCCAGAGGCGCGCGCCAGGGCGTCCAGTCCGGCGATCAGCGGGTCACCTTCGCGTTCGCTCTGCGACATCTTGGAATAGAGCAGCCCCTCGCGCAGACCTTGGGCGGACACGATCACATTGGCCACGTCGGGCGTTCGCTTCAAAAGCTCTTCCAGCACGCACGCCGTCAGCGCCAGGGTCTCGGCGCGCCGGCGAGAGACCCCGGTTTCAGCAACCAGAGCAGACGGCTTGGTTTCCAAGATGAACTGCGCTGTCTTGGCGATGTCGGTTCGGCTCATTTCATAGTGGTGCAGCACCCGCAATGGATGCCCGCGTCGGTGCATGTCGACGCGCGCCACGTTGCGCCAGGCCCCGCCCACCGCGTAAAGGCGCTCACCGGCTTGCGGCACGTCAGCGTCCTTAAGCGCGCGAGAGATCAGCCGGCGCGCCGCCACCAGGTCGTCGCCCACCTGCGCGCGCACCGCGAGCGGTCCAAGCAGCAAGGTCGCCCCCAGCTCAGCCTCGCCGTCAGCCACCCGCGCCAGCTCTAAGCTCGACCCGCCAAGGTCGCCCACCAGCCCGTCTGCATCCGGATCGCCGCACACAACCCCAAGCGCTGACAGCCGCCCTTCTTCCGGACCGGACAATATCTGCAGCCGGTGACCGAGCGAGTTGGCCACCACATCGGCAAACTCATCGCGATCGCGCGCCTCTCGCACCGCCGCCGTCGCAACCGGCGTCACGTCGACAACCCGGCGCGCCTCTAAGATCATGCGAAAGCGTTGGAAAGCGCGCATGGCCCGCTCGACGCCCAGGGAAGACAAGCGCCCCGTGTTGGCCAGCTCCTCGCCCAGCCCCGCTGACACGCGGTCATTGTAGACCGGCACGATGGCGCGCCCGACAATGCGATAATGGACCAGGCGCACGGAGTTTGAACCGACGTCCACAACGGCGCACTCGCGCACCGTTGCGCCGCCCAGGCGCGCCTGCAGGCGCGCATTCACATTGCGCACGCCATCTTGAGAAGAGGCGGCGCTCATGCAGAAGGACGTCTGAGGCTCTCGGGCGCACCGCTCAGGCGCGCGCCATCACTGGCGAAGCTTGGCAAAGGCCGCATGTCTGTCATCCCCCATGCGGCGCCCCTTCGAGGCCCGACCTTCCTAAGGTCCGCCTGAGGCCCGCCTTAGGCCCTCGCGCCGATGCGCTCAAACTGCGGCGGCATGTCCGCATCTGCAAGTCGTCCGCGCCCAGATAAGCTTGGATGTTCCATGAAGTAGCCGTGGGCGTTGAATGGGTCAGCCAAGGAGCCCGCGTCAACGCGCCGATAATCGCCCTCTGGATTGAGATACCAGCTCTGGGCTTCATCGTTCACGTTGGCGATCAAAATCTGTTCAAGGACCTGGCGGTGGACGGTTGCGTTTTCCAAGGGCGCCATGACTTCCACGCGCCGATCCAGGTTGCGCGGCATCCAGTCGGCTGACGAGATAAAGACCAGGTTTTGGGACGACGGCATCGCGGCCCCGTTGGCAACGGCAAAGATCCGCGAGTGCTCCAAAAAGCGCCCGACAATGGATTTCACGCGGATCGTGTCAGACAGGCCGGGCACGCCCGGCCGCAAGCAACAGATGCCCCGCACCACCAGCTCAATCGGCACCCCCGCCGCCGACGCGCGATAGAGCGCGTCGATGACTTCCGCGTGCACCAGGGAGTTCATTTTCGCCCACACGCCGGATGGCTTGCCCGCCCGGCTATTGGCGATCTCCGCGTCAATCAACTCCACCAGGCGCGTGCGCATGTTGATCGGCGACAACGCAAAGCGCTCCAGGTGCTCAGGCTTGGCGTAGCCGGTGATGTAGTTGAACACCCGGCCTGCATCGCGCCCGAACGCCGGATCAGCGGTAAAGAGCGCCAAGTCGGTGTAAATGCGCGCCGTCAGCGGGTGATAGTTGCCCGTGCCAACATGGGTGTAGGTGCGCAGCTGATCGCCTTCTCGGCGCACCACCAGGCTGAGCTTGGCGTGCGTCTTGTACTGCAGGAACCCATAGACCACCTGCACGCCGTGGCGTTCCAGGTCGCGGGCAAAGCCGATATTGGCCTCTTCGTCGAACCGCGCCTTCAACTCCACCAGGGCGGTGACGTTCTTTCCCGCGTCCGCCGCATCGCACAGGGCTTTGACAATCGGCGAGCCTTCGCTGGTGCGGTACAGCGTCTGCTTGATGGTGACGACGTGCGGATCGGCGGCCGCCTGGCGCAGGAACTGAATCACCACGTCGAACGTCTCGTACGGATGATGCAGCAAGATGTCCTTGGCGCGAATGGCGGCGAAGCAATCGCCGCCGTGGTCGCGAATGCGTTCAGGAAAGCGCGGCTCAAAGCCTTCAAACGTGAGATCTGAACGATCCGAGGTGATGATCTGGCTGAGATCCTTCACCCCGAGCATGCCGTCAACGATGATGACGTCGTCCTGCGGGCACTCCAGCTCTGCGGCGATGAAGTGACGCAGCGGCTCAGGCGTTGAGGCGTCGATCTTTAAGCGCACCAGCTCGCCGCGCCGACGCCGCTTGAGCGCGACCTCAAAGACCTCCACGAAGTCTTCGCTCTCATCGTCCACTTCAATCTCAGAATCGCGCACGATCCGAAATGCGCCCAGCTCCAACACCTGGTAGCCCGGAAACAACAGGTCGAGGGACTGGGCGAGCACCTCCTCAAAGGCGATAAAACGCTTGGTTGGTCGTCCATCCGCGGTGTCTTCGCCGTCGGGGAGCGCCACGAAGCGATTGACGCCGGTGGGGAACGGCACCAGCGCGTTCATGCGCTTGCCGCCCGACCGCAAGGTCAAGGCCAAGGTGAAGCCGAGATTTGAGATGAACGGGAACGGGTGGGCCGGGTCACACGCCAGCGGCGTCAGAAGCGGAAAGACGCGGCTCATAAAGTCATCGCGCAGCCAGGTGCGATCGTCTTCGGTCAGCTCCTCAGGCGAGAGCACAAAAACGCCTTGCGTGCGCAGCTCGCGATGCAAGACGCGCCACAGCTCTTGTTGTCGGTCCATCAAGTCGCCGGCGTGCTCACTGATCAGCTTGAGCTGTTGGGTTGGGCTCAGGCCGTCTTGGCTGGGCGTGGTGATCCCTTTTCGCGCCAGAGCGCGCAGGCCGGCTGCGCGGACCATAAAAAACTCGTCCAGGTTTGATCCAGAGATGGACAGAAAGCGCACGCGCTCCAACAGAGGATGGGCCGTATTCTCGGCCTCCTCCAGGACGCGCATGTTGAACTCAATCCAGGACAGCTCCCGATTAAAGAAGCGCTTGGGGTCTTGCAGCCAGTCGTCCAGCGGGCGCGCCGCCGCTGAGCCGACGGCGGTTGACCGCTCACTCGTCGCCGCGACTGGTTTCTTGGCCCGGCGCGGGACCGCCGGCGTCCCCGCTTGCGTCCCGGCTCGAACCCCGCTCTGGGCGCTCGGACGCTTGCGCGTCGGGGGCTTGGGGGTCGTGCCGGTCATTCATGATCTCCTTAGCAAGGCGCAAGGTAACGCGCCCGCCCTGGGCCAGCGCCGCCTGATCTAGTCGGGCCGCCGCGTCCTGGGCGGCGGAAAAATCGGGCGCCAAGCCGCGCACCACATAGGCAACGGCGTCGACCGGCGCATCCACTCCACGCGCGGCCAGCAGTCCGGCCACACACTCAAACAGGTCAGCCCGGCTGGGCGGGTGAACTTCGACCACCGGCGCCAACCTTAGCCGAGACACCAAGTCTGGCAGGTTAACGGGCCAGCCGCTTGGCGCGGTGCGCGCGGTAAAAAGTCCCGGGCGCGCACGCCCCGCGATCGCCGCGTCGATCGCGGTGAAGAGGCCCTCATCGTCGCGCGCCGTGTCCGCGTCATCCCAGACGAAGGGGCCGTCCACGGCGTGGTAGGCTTCCAATTCTTGCGATCCGCCGGTCGGGGCGCCGGCTGCTTGACGCCGCGCCCCGGGCCCGATGAAGCGCGCCCCCACCTGGTCGGCCCAGCGACCCGCCAAATGGGTCTTGCCGGCCCCGCGCGGCCCGACAAGCACCAGAACGCCACTCGACCAGCTGGCCCAACCCGCCAGCGCGGTGCGAGCTGCGCGTGTCGCCAAGCCGTGCACGTCGCGCCCGCGCAGGGCGTCTGCGGCGGCGTGAAGATCAAACGCGGTCTGACGCGTCATTTCAAACTCTCAAGGTCCTGGCGATCCGGCGCTCAGCTTGCCGCTGCGCCAGCGCGCCGCCAAGCAGATTCACCGCGGACGGGCGCCAGAACTTGTCGCCACCGCCGGTTCCGCCAGGAGCGCCCCTTCGGCGCTGCGCGACAGGCGCACCCCGCGCTCGCTCAGTTCCGCCGCCACCTGCTCAATAGCGCCGCGGTGACGCACCGTCATCAACGCCCCGCCTGGCGACATGGCTTCCAGCTGCGCGCTGACAACCAGCGAGGCGCCGCCTAGGCCCGCCTGCACGGCGCGCCAGCCGCTAACGTCGGCGTAGCGCACGTCCAGCGCCACCTCGGTGATGCTCGCCCCGCGCACGACCGCGCGCTCTTTCCAAGCCGATTGCAGCTGTCCAGAGAGCGCATTCACGGCCGCCAGCATGTCGCCGGTGTGCGGCCTCAACGTCTCCACTGAACCCTCGCCGGCAAGGTCGATCAGACGCCCGAAGGCGGCGACCTGGGGCTCCAAAGCGCCTGCGCCGGCAGCGACGTCCGACTCTGCCTGTGGACGCGCCGCGGTTACGATCACGCGCTCTGCGCCATAGCGCGCGGCGATGCGGCGTAACGGACCGATCGCCAGGGCCTGAGCCTGGTCGGGCGTCACGGCCGCGATGTCCTCGTCGTCGCCCGCCGGGACCAAGATCGGCACCAGCTCAGAGGCCGTGTCGGCGGTGCGCCACGCCTGGGACCAGGGATTGTCCTCCCACAAGCGACCGCCCGCCTCGTCCAGGTAGAGCGCGAGCACCAAGACCGGCCGGGTGCGCGCTTCAACGTAGGTCACGCCCTGGCTGCGCAGATAGCCGCGCACCTGATTGGCGTCGAACGCCACCGTCATGACGCCGATATAGCGCTGCCCGGACAGGCGCTCTTCTTGGACTTCAAAGCCCGACACCAGTAGATTGGCCGTTGCAGCGTCCACCGGGGCCATGCCGGCGCGGTCCTGCGGCAACGTCAGGCGCTCCACCAGCCGGTTGGCCGCCATCGCCTGAGCATCCGCAATCGCAAGGTCGCGCGCTGCGCCGACATCGGCAGCGGTGCGGTCCACTGTGATGTTGCGCACTACAAATACGGTCGCCGACGCGGCGGCCGGCGCGGCTAAAGCCACAATGAGGGCGCACGCAACGGCCCAGAAGGCGCCCATAACGGCGCCCATCAGGCCAGACGCGGGAACGGCGTGCGTACGGTGGTCAGAAAGCAGGGTCACGCGCGATCGAGCCTCTTTGAGTCGCGCCCATTGGCGCCAAGCTGAGCTCCTTCATAGCCGCTCCATCGACGCGCGAAAACCATGTGTGCGCTTGCAACCATCGCCGGCGCAGGGTTTCGTTGCGCCGCGCGCGCCCCTTGCTTCTCTCTCGCCGGACCTCGCCATGTCTTCGAACGACACCGATGCACCTCAAACCCCGCCCGTATCTGGAGACGCTGCTGGCGACCGGCCCGCATCACGCGGCCTGACCTACGCCGACGCCGGGGTCGACATCGACGCAGGCGCGCGGCTGGTGGACCTGGTCAAGCCGTTGGCGGCGGCGACCCGGCGCGCAGGCGCCGACGCCGAGCTTGGCGGTTTTGGCGGCCTGTTCGATCTGAAGGCGGCGGGCTTTACTGATCCGATCTTGGTGGCTGGCACCGACGGGGTGGGCACCAAGCTGGACGTGGCGCAAGAGGCGGGCCGTCACGACACCATTGGCATCGATCTGGTGGCCATGTGCGTCAACGACGTGCTGGCGCAGGGCGCTGAGCCCCTGTTCTTTCTCGACTATCTGGCCACCGGGCGGCTCGATCCCACGCATGGCGCAGACGTGGTGCGCGGCATTGCTGAAGGGTGCAAGCAGGCCGGCTGCGCTCTGATCGGTGGGGAAACCGCTGAAATGCCAGGCATGTATGGCGACGGGCGCTATGATCTGGCCGGCTTTGTGGTGGGCGCTGTGGAGCGCCAGTCGGGCCTGCCGCGCTTGGGCGAGATGCGCGCGGGCGACCCGGTGATTGCGGTGGGGTCCTCAGGGGCCCATTCCAACGGCTATTCGCTGATCCGGCGCATCGTCGCCCGGTCTGGCTTGGACTGGAGCGCGCCCGCCCCATTTGACGCCCCGGCCGCCAACCTGGCTGAGGCGCTGCTGACCCCGACGCGGATCTATGTGCGCGCCTTGTTGCCCCTCATCCAGGCGAGAACCCTCAACGGCCTCGCCCACATTACTGGCGGCGGATTGACCGAAAACGCGCCGCGCATGACGCCGGCGCATCTGCGCCCGGTCATCGATCCCCAATCTTGGTCGCCGCCGCCGGTGTTCGGCTGGCTACAAGAAGCAGGCGGTGTCGCGGACGCGGAGATGGCGCGCACCTTCAACATGGGGGTGGGGTTTGTGCTCACCTGCCGCCCTGAACATGAGACCCAGGTCCTGGACGCGCTGAAAGCGGCTGGCGAAACCGCCTGGCTGTGCGGTGAATTGGCGGACGCCGCCTCGTGAGACCGCCGCCGGCCGACACACGCGTGCGCACCGCGATTTTGATCTCGGGACGCGGCTCGAACATGACCGCGCTCTTGGATGCGATGGACGACCCGGCGTATCCCGCCGCGCCGGTTTTGGTGATCGCCAATCGCGGCGACGCGGGCGGCTTACAAGCGGCGGAGGCGCGCGGCGTGGCGACCGGCGTGGTGGACCACACCGCCTATCCAGACCGTGAACGGTTCGAGATCGAGATCCACGCGCGTCTGGTGTCAGCGTCGGTGGACGTGGTGTGCCTGGCCGGCTTCATGCGCGTGCTGTCACCCTGGTTCGTGGAGCGTTGGGCAGGCAAGCTGATCAACATTCACCCCTCGCTCTTGCCTCTCTTTGCCGGCTTGCACACGCACAAGCGGGCGCTGGAGGCGGGCGTGCGCGTACATGGCTGCACCGTTCATCACGTCACGTCAGGCGTCGATGAGGGCCCCATCATCGGCCAGGCCGCGGTCCCGGTGCTGGACGGCGACACGGTCGAAGACTTGAGCGCGCGCGTCTTGGCGGTCGAACACGCCCTCTATCCGGCGTGCCTGGCCAAGGTGGCCCGCAGCTTGACGCCAAACGCCCCGCCAGACGCCCCCGCAGCCGCACCGACGCCACAGACGAGCCCGGCTGAGGCGCATCTGATCTCGCTCTAGCCGCTCCTCTAGCCTTGCGGCGCGGGCGCCTGGGGCAGCTCGCCGAGGAAATCCATCTTGCCAACCGGCACGCCGATGTGCCGCAAAAGGGCGTAGGTCATGGTCAGGTGGAAGTAGAAATTCGGCATCGCCCACAGGCTGAGGTAGGTCGCCGCGTCATAGTTGAGGTTCACGCCTGGGAACGAGAGCGACACAACCCGGTCGCCGGTCCCTGCAAAATCAGCCGGATCAGCGGCGTTCACATAAGCCAGGGTGCGCCCGACGCGCGCGCGCATCTGGGCGAGCGTGGCTTCGTCGTCGGCGTCTGACGGCGCCTTCGCTCCAGTCAGCCGCGCGACGCAAAACTTTGCGCTGTCAGCGGCGATCTGGATCTGCTTGGCGAGCGGCAGCATGTCTGGATAGAGGCGTGTCGCAAGCACGGCCGCCTCATCCAAGCCCCGCTCAGACGCGAACGCCTCTCCGGCCGCCAGAACGGCGTCCAGCGTCCCCAGGGCGTGCGCGAGCACGGGCACAGATTGGGCGTAAAAATCGACCTGAGGGTGAGAGGTCATCAGCCGACAATCTCGTCGAGGGCGAAGAAGAAGGCGATTTCACGCGCCGCGGACTCTGCGCTGTCAGAGCCGTGCACAGAGTTCTCGCCCACCGATTCCGCGAATTCCTTACGCACCGTGCCCTCAGCTGCCTCAGATGGGTTGGTTGCCCCCATCACGCCGCGGTGGCGCGCGACCGCGTCCTCGCCCTGCAACACCTGAACAACGACGGGGCTGCGGGTCATGAAATCCACAAGTTCGCCATAGAACGGGCGCGCCGCGTGCTCGGCGTAGAACGCTTCGGCCTGGGCGCGCGTCAGGCGCACGCGCTTCTGCGCCACGATGCGCAAATCGGCGGCCTCAAACTTGGCGTTGATGGCGCCGGTGAGGTTCCGTTCTGTGGCGTCCGGCTTGATGATCGAAAGGGTGCGTTCGACGGCCATGTGGCGTCACTCCTGGTGGATTGGTTCGCAAATGGGGAGGCGGAAAAGGGTCTGTGGCGCGGGTTTAGCTGCGCGATGGCGCGCGGGCAAGCACTGGCGGGTTTTGAACTTCAATCGGCGCGACGTGTCGCAACGTCGGTTGACACGCCGCGCCCGCAGCGATTGCGTGACCGGATCAGTCGCCGGCCCAGCCCGGCCCGGTTCAGGAGGCGTCCGGTGACGCACGCTTGGTTTTCCCGATCTTTCGCCCATTCGCCTCGCCTTGACGGGCTCGCCCGCCGGGCGGCGCAGCTTTTCAGCGTTCTGGCGGTGGCTAGCCTGGCCGCCTGCGCCAGCTTGCAGGCCCCCGGCGCGCGCCCGCCCGCTGCGCCGGCCTTCAATGTAGAGGTGGCGTATCACACGCTCGACAATGGCCTGAAGGTGGTCTTGGCGCCGGACGCGACCGTGCCCACGGCGACGGTTGGCGTCTACTATGGCATCGGCTTTCGGATCGAGCCGCGCGAACGCACCGGCTTTGCGCACCTCTTTGAACACCTGATGTTCCAAGGCTCAGCCAACGCCCCCAAGGGCGACTTTGACACCATCATTTACAACGCCGGCGGGGTGAACAATGGCTCCACCCGCTTTGATTTCACCAACTACTATGAGGTTGTGCCCTCCAACGCGCTGGAAACGGTGTTGTGGCTGGAGGCGGACCGCATGGCGTTTCCGGTCATTGATCAAGAGGTGCTCGACAATCAGCGCGGCGTCGTCATCAACGAGGTCAAGGTCAACGTCCTCAACCAGCCCTATGGCGGCTGGCCGTGGATCGACATGCCCATGCTGGCCAACGAAAACTGGCACAATGCGCATAACTTTTATGGCGATCTGACGGATCTGGAAGCGGCCACGGTCGAAGACGCCCAGGCCTTCTTTGGCGCCTTCTATCGGCCCTCCAACGCGGTTCTGGTGATCGCGGGCGACTTTGAGCCTGCCACTGCGCTCGGCTGGGTGGAGACCTACTTTGGCGCCATTCCTGGCGGCGATCCGGTTGTGCTGCCCGACATCTCCGAACCGCGCCAAGAGGCGGCCAAGTTCAAGGTCAAGCCCGACGCCCTGGCGCCGCGCCCGGCCTATTCGGCCGCCTATCACATCCCAGAGCGCAACACGCCCGCCTACTTTGCCATGGCGATGCTCGATCAGCTCTTGCTGCAAGGCGAAGACAGCCTGCTGCATCAAAAACTGGTCAACGAAAAAGGGTTTGCCGGCGACGTCTTCGGCGGCGTCAATCTCTTGGGCAACCTCTACAACTATGATGGTCCCATGTTGTGGACGTTTGGGCTGATCCACGACGCCGAGCACGACGCGGACGCGATCACGAGCGCCGTCGACGAAGTCATCACCCAGATCACAACTGACCTGGTGAGCGACGCAGACCTCGCGCGCGCGCGGACAAAGCTGCGGTCTCAGTTCTACGACATCGTCGACACCGGCACGCGCTTTGGCCTGGTTGATCTGTTGGCGTCGTTTGCGCTGTTTGACGACGATCCGGCCCGCATCAACGCGCTTGAAGCCGAATTCGACGCCGTCACGCCTGAATTGATGCGCGAAGTGGCGATCGAGTACTTGCGACCGACCAATCGTTCGATCCTGGTGGTTGAACCCCAGGCGGACGCCTCAGCCGAGGAGACTGACCAATGAGCGCACGTCTCGCCCGCATCACCCCGACGCTCGGTCGGCGCCTCTCCACTCTGGCGGCCGCGCTCGGGCTTGCCGCAGGACTGGCGCTTGCGCCGGTTCAGAACGCAGGCGCCCAAACGCCGGCCGATTTTCCGCCGCGCCCTGAGGTCGGCGACCCCAAGCCCTTCACCCTGCCGCCCATTGAACGCTTCACGCTCGACAATGGCCTGCGGGTGACCTTCGCGCCCTATGGATTGGCGCCAAAGACCTCCATCTCGCTGGTCGTCGACGCCGGCAACCTCAACGATGGCGAGGACACCTGGCTGGCTGACCTGACCGGCGCCATGCTCAAGGAAGGCTCGAACGGCGCCACAGCCGAAGCGCTCGCCCGTCAAGCGGCCGCCATGGGTGGCGGCCTCGACGTGCGCGTGGGCGTCCACACCACGACCATCTCGCTGGACGTCTTGAGCGCCCACGCCCCGGACGCGGCCAAGCTGATTGGCGCGGTTGCCATGGCTCCCGATTTTCCCGCCGATCAGCTTGAGCGGGTCAAGCAGAACCTCGTGCGCTCGGTTGCGGTCTCAAAATCAGAACCAGGATCAATCGCCGACGCGGCCTTGGCCAACACCGTCTACGGCCCCGACCATCCCTATGGCCGCACGTTTCCCACCGACGGCGCGATCGAAGCCTACACGCTTGACGATGTGAGCCGGTTTTACAGCTCAGAGTATGGCGCCGCGCGCGCCAGGCTCTACGTCGCCGGCCGGTTTGACGCGGACGCCATGCGCGCCGCGGTGGCGACGGCGTTCTCTGATTGGGCGCCGGGCGCGCCGGTCATCGATCTGCCGTCCGATCCCCAGTACGGCCCCCGTCTCATCGTCACCAATCGCACCGATGCGCCGCAGACCACGTTGCGCCTGGCGTTCCGCGCGCCCGATCCCGGCGCGCCGGACGATCTATCGATGCGGGTGATGGACGCCCTTCTGGGCGGCGCGTTCACCTCTCGAATCACCTCCAACATCCGCGAGGACAAGGGCTACACCTACTCACCCGGCTCCTACTTTGATCGCTCGGCCAGCGACACCATGTGGGTGTTTTCCGCCGACGTGACGACGGGCGACACCGGCGCGGCCCTGGCCGAAGTCTTCAGTGAAATTCGCCGGCTGCAAACCCAAACTCCGACGCCGGAAGAGGCGGGCGGCATGCGCTCTTGGATGTCGGGTGTGTTCATCTTGCGCAACGCCTCGGCAAGCGGGCTGATCGGATCTTTGTCCACACAAGACTTTCACGCCCTGCCCAATGATTGGCTGGACGCCTACGTGCCAGGGGTCTTAGCGGTTGAGGACGCCGCCCTGTCGCAGGTCGCGACCGACTATCTGCCGCTCGACGACATGACGCTGGTGATCGTGGGTGACCTGGAAGAGGTCTTGCCCCAGCTGCGCGCCCTGCCGGAGGTCGCGCGCTTAACGGCGACGGAGTTTGTCATGGAGTAGGCGGTGGGGGCTCTCACGCCCGCCCTAAGCGCTTTCACCCCTGAGCCGGGCGCGCGCCTTGTCTGGTCCAATGAGTGCAAACAGGCCGGCCATTTCTGGTCCGCGCTCCTGGCCCGTCAGCGCCAGTCGCAACGGCCGAAACAGGGCCTTGCCCTTGGCCCCGGTCGCGTCCTTGACCGCGTCCGTAAAGGCGCCCCAGGCGTGCGCATCAAACGGGCCGTCGGGCACCAGATCGGCGGCGGCCTGCGCAAAGGCGGCGTCCTCGATCAGCGGCGCGACGGGGCCTGTCACGACGCCCCACCAGGTCTTGGCGTCGGCGAGGACCTCAAGATTGGCGCGTGACACCTCCCAGAAGGCGGCGTCTCCACCCACGCCCATGGCCGCCAGGCGCTCAGCCACGTCTTCAAAGCTGGCCTCATGGAGAAGCTGGGCGTTGACCCGGCGCACGTCCGCCTCGTCAAACCGCGCCGGCGCCCGTCCGATCTTGTCAAACGAGAACTCCGCAGCGAGGGCGTCCAGATCGCGCCGCCCTTCAACCGCATCTGAGGTGCCAATCTTGGCCAGTACGCTGGTCAGCGCCATCGGCTCCACGCCCGCCTCGCGCAAGACGTCCAGCGACAAAGACCCCAGACGCTTAGACAGCTTTTCGCCGTCCGCGCCCACCAGGAGCGGCGTGTGGGCAAAGGCCGGCGGCGCGCCGCCAAGGGCCTTGAAAATCTCGACCTGCGCGCCCGAATTGGTCACATGGTCCTCGCCGCGCACCACGTGGGTGACGCCCATCTCCACATCATCGACGCACGACGGCAGCGTGTAGAGGTACGAGCCGTCGGCGCGCACCAGGATCGGATCAGACACCGACTGGGTGTCCATCGACACCGGTCCGCGCACCAAATCAGTCCACTCCACCCGTCCGCCGGAAAGCTTGAAGCGCCAGTGCGGCCGGCGCCCTTCTGCTTCCAACGCGGCGCGATCAGCGGGCGTCAGATCCAAGGCGGCCCGGTCATAGACCGGCGGCAGGCCGCGCGCGCGCTGCAGCTTGCGCTTGCGGTCAAGCTCCTCGCCCGTCTCGTAGCAAGGATAAAGCAAGCCGCGCGATTTCAGGTCCTCCACGGCCCGCGCATAAGATGCGCCGCGCTCAGACTGCTTGTGGACCTGATCGACGCGAAACCCCAACCACGCCAGATCGGCATGGATCGCCGCCTCGTACTCGGCGCGCGAACGCTCCGCGTCCGTGTCGTCGATGCGCAGGATGAAAACGCCGTTCTGGGCGCGCGCGAACAGCTGGTTCATCACCGCCGTACGGGCGTTGCCAACGTGCAACAAGCCCGTCGGCGACGGGGCGAAACGAACGAGTGTGGTCATTGGATTTCAGAACCAGGTCTTGCAGGGAGCGTCGCATGGGGAGCGGCTCTCTAGCACCGCCGCCCGGTCGAGAGAAGCCGCCTGGTCTCTCCTAGTCGATCTGGTCGCGATAGTGATTGGTGATCGGATAGCGGCGATCACGGCCAAAGTTCTTGGCTCCGATCTTGGCGCCGGGCGCGGCTTGGCGGCGCTTGTACTCAGCCACGAACACCAGGTGCTGGATGCGCTGCACCGTCTTTGGGTCGTGGCCGCGCGCAATGATAGCCTCGACATCTTCTTCGTTGTCGACAAGGCCGCGCAGAATGTCATCGAGCACGTCATAGGGCGGCAGGCTGTCCTGATCGGTTTGATCGGGGCGCAATTCAGCCGACGGGGCCTTGGTGATCGTGGCCTGCGGCGTGACCTCGCCCGCCGGCCCCAATGCGCCAACCGGAAGATGCGCGTTGCGCCAACGCGCCAAGTCATAGACCTCGGTCTTATAGAGGTCCTTCAGGGCGTTGTAGCCGCCGTTCATATCGCCGTAGAGGGTGGCGTAACCCACCGCCAATTCCGACTTGTTGCCGGTCGTCAGCACCATGTCGCCCAGCGCGTTTGACAGCGCCATCAAGACGACGCCGCGCGCGCGCGACTGAATGTTCTCTTCGGTCAGTCCCAACGCCTTGTTGGTCGGCGCGCCGGGACGTCTGGGATCGAGGACTTCGGCCAGCGCTTGCGCAAAACCTTCCACCGCCGGTTCAATGGAAATGGTGTCCAGCTCCACGCCGAGCGCGTCGGCGCAGGCGGCCGCGTCATCCAAGCTGCCCTGGCTGGAGTAGCGTGACGGCAGGCGCACGCAGCGCACCCGGCCAGGCCCCAGCGCGTCCACTGCAATGACCGCCGTCAGCGCGGAATCGATGCCGCCGGAGAGCCCCAGCACCACGCCGGGAAAGCCGTTCTTATTGACATAGTCGCGCACCGCCAAGACCGCCGCACGATAGTCGGCGTCCAACCCCTCTGCCGCCGGCTCAGTGCGCGCTTGTGTGCAGCGCCACGCCTGGCCGGGCCCTGTTCGCGACCAGCTTGCCACATCAAGATCAGGCGCAAACGCGGCGAGGCGCTGGACCGTGTCGCCGGCGGCGTCCCAAGAGAATGACGCGCCGTCGAACACCAGCTCATCCTGGCCCCCCGCCTGATTGACGAACACCAAGGGCGCGCGCGCCTGCGCGCTCCATGACTGAAAGGCGCGCGCGCGCTCGCCTGCGATGCCGCGCCGCCAGGGCGAACCGTTGATGCAGATGAACATCTGCGCGCCTTGCGCGGCCAGAGCCATGGGAACGCGGTCGAGCCAGATGTCCTCGCACACCGGCAGGCCCAGCCGCATCCCGCGCCACTCCACCACATCCGGGAGGGGCCCGGGGGCAAAGATGCGCTTCTCGTCAAAGACCGAATAGTTGGGCAACTCGTGCTTGGCGGCGCAGACCTGGACTTTGCCGTCATCGAGCAGCAAAGCCCCATTGTGCACCCCCGCCGCGCTGCGCCACGGCGCGCCCACGATGAGCGCCGGCCCGCCGTCGCCGGTTTGGGCGGCCAGCGATTGGACAGCGGCCATGCAGTCGTCGACCGCGGCGGGCTTGAGCATCAGATCCTCGGGCGGATAGCCGATGACTGACAACTCGGGCGTCACCACAATGTCCGCGCCCTCGCCCGCGCCTTGCGCGCGCGCCGCCTCGATCAACTTCAGATTGCCCGCAATGTCGCCCATCACCGGATTGAGCTGGGCGGTCGCGATGCGCAAGCTGTCAGTGATGGGCCTGTCGCGAGTGGACGGCGTGCTCATAGGCCCGCCGCCGCATCAATCGCCTCGGCGAGAGCCACCGCCTCGCGCCCGTCTTCACCCGTGACGATCACGGGCGCGCCGGCATGCACGGCGCTCACGAAGGCGGCGACGCTGGCCCCCAGCGAATCCCGCGCCGACGGGTCATTGGCAAAGTCAGGGTTGATGGCGTGCGGCGTGGTGTTGGTGACGCTCTTGGCGACAAAGTCGACGGCAATCTCGCCGGACGCATAGACCAGACGCAGCCCCCGATCGGGCGCGGCGTTGAGGCGACTGGCGCTCAGGCGCGCCTCTACTCCGTTGGCAAAGGTAAGGTGGGCGTCAACCGCGTCAGGATGGACGGTGCGTTCGCGCCGCTGCGTGGCGCTGATCGAGGCGACCGGAACGCGGCCCGCCAGCACGCGCACCAGGTCAAGATCATGGGTCATGAGGTCAAGCGTCACCGACACGTCCGAGCCGCGCTCATGGAAGGGATTGCATCGCCGCGCCTCAATCAAGAGGGGCGTCTCTTGGATGTCAAAGACGCCCAGGGCGGACAAGACGAACCGTTCTTGGTGACCGACCTGCAAGATCCGACCGGCCGCATGCGCCATCTCCACCAGCTCCCCGGCGGCGGCGGCGTCGGTGGCAAGCGGCTTTTCAACCAGCACATGCACGCCGGCGGCCAAGAGACGGCGGGC
>CAYGQB010000002.1:0-9577 GCA_964351895.1 uncultured Caulobacterales bacterium | reverse complement strand
TCGCCAGATCGACGGCCTGGGCGAAGTCGCCAAGATCCGCAAACGCGGCGCCGCCGTGTTGGTCGGCCGCGCCTTGCGCGCGCGCCAGGTCGATGTCGAAGATCGCAGCCAGGTCGACCCGGTCGTCACCGGCGTACTTGCTGGCGTGATAACCGCCAAAGACGCCCGCGCCCACGACGCCTGCTCTGAGCTTGCCCGTCATAGAATCCCTCAGCCCTCATGGTGTGCTCGGCCGTGAAAATGCGCCGCGCTCTGGCGTTTTACACAGGCGCCTGACCGGTCTGTCCAGCCTCACGACGCCGCAGAAGCCCACAAAGGGCGCGTTTTTCCTGGCGCCGCGTCACCCGGCGGGGTTTCGCGCTAAGCCATTGAGTTCTTTCACTCTGACTGGCCTGAACAGCCGGCGACTGACCGCCCACAGACGGTTGCCTGACCGACCAGACGTGGCCGGTGCACGACGGCGTCGCGGCCCAATCATGAACCATGGCAACGATTTTTCGCTTGCTGGCGGCTCGCCGAATCGACACAGAAGCTGCGCTCAGCATCCGTCGCCATGTCGGCGCCGGTCCCACAAAGAGGGGCAGACGATGAATAAGTCCGATCTCGTGAAAGCCGTGGCCAATGAGTCAGGTCTCACACAGACCCAGGCTGGCGAAGCCTTGGACGCCACCTTCAAGGTGATTGAGGCGTCGTTGAAGAAGAACGAGAAAATCGCCATCACCGGCTTTGGCACGTTTGAAGCGCGCCGCCGTGAAGCCCGTGAAGGCCGCAACCCGCGCACCGGTGAGACGGTGAAAATCGCCGCCCGCACGTCTGCGGCGTGGAAGCCGGCCGCGGCGCTCAAAGAGCTCTAGGTCCAATCAGTTCGGCGCGAACGTCGAATTGATTGCGTGCACATGAGAAGGGCGGCGTTGCAGAAGCAGCGCCGCCCTTCTTGCGTTCAGGTCCGCGAAAGTGGCTCAGGCGGTGGCCCGGGCGGCGTCCTCGATGCGCGCTGACGCCAGCGCCTCAGAGACCAGGAACGCCAACTCCAGCGCCTGGTCAGCGTTGAGCCGCGGATCGCAGTGCGTGTGATAGCGCGACGACAGGTCCGCCGCCGTCAGGCCCGTCGGTCCGCCAACGCATTCGGTGACGTCCGAACCCGTCATTTCAAAGTGCACGCCGCCAGGATAGGCGCCCTCGCTGCGCACGATCTCGATGAACTGGCGCACCTCTTCAAAGATGCGCGCCACGTCGCGCGTCTTGTAGCCGGTGTCGGCCTTGAAAGTGTTGCCGTGCATCGGGTCGCTGGTCCAGACCACGTTGGCGCCTTCGCGCTGAACCGCACGCACCAGGCCCGGCAAGCCCGCCTCAACCCCGTCGGCGCCAAACCGTGCAATGAGAGTCAGACGCCCCGGCGTATTGGCCGGGTTCAACGTGTCGATGAGGCGCACAAGCTCGTCAGCTTCCAGGCCCGGACCACACTTGACGCCAATCGGGTTGCGCACGCCGCGCAAGAACTCGACATGCGCGTGATCGAGCTGGCGGGTGCGGTGTCCGATCCACAAGAAGTGCGCAGAGGTGCAGTAGGGTTCTCCGGTGGTGCTGTCTGTGCGCGTCAGCGCTTCCTCGTAGGGCAGAAGCAGCGCCTCGTGACTGGTGTAAAACTCTGTCCCGCCCAGCTGGGGCGTGGAGGCTTCTGTGACGCCGCAGGCCTGCATGAAGCCCAGCGCGTCTGTGATCCGATCAGCCAATTCACGATACCGCGCGCCCGATCCGGTGGGCCCGACAAAATCCAGCGTCCAGCGGTGGGTGTTGGACAAGGCCGCATAGCCGCCGCCAGCAAAAGCGCGGATCAGGTTGAGCGTCGATGAAGCCTGGTTATAGGCGTCCAGCATGCGGCTTGGATTGGGCGTGCGGCCTTCGGGCGTAAACGCCATGTCATTGATGATGTCGCCGCGATAGGACGGCAGGGTCTCGCCGTTGATGGTCTCCGTCGCGCTGGAGCGCGGCTTGGCGAACTGGCCGGCCATGCGGCCAATCTTCACCACCGGCTTTTGCGCAGCGAAGGTCATTACCACCGCCATCTGCATCAGCACCCGGAACGTGTCGCGGATTGAATCGGCGGAGAACTCTGCAAAGCTTTCCGCGCAATCGCCGCCTTGCAGCAAGAACGCATCCCCATTGGCGACACGGGCGAGCTGCTGGGTCAGACGGCGCGCCTCGCCGGCAAACACGAGCGGCGGCTTGGCGCGCAACACGTCGGTAACCGCCGTCACGCCGGCTGCGTCAGGATAATCGTTGGGAATGTGCTGAGCGGGCTTGCTCCGCCAGCTGTCAGGTCTCCAGGTCATGTTCATCGCCCGTTGTGTCTACATCCTCGACTATAGATCAAACCTGCAAAATGAAACGGGATGATTGAAGTCGCGCGTGTCCGGCGTCACCATCGCGAAGCTTTTTTGCACGTTGTCGCGCAACAAGAACCACACAAGCACGCATGGGGGACGAGATGACCAACACCCGCCTGGAGCCGAGACGAGCCGTTCAGACTGCACACGGACAGACCCGTTTGGGGCGAGGACGCACGCGCGCGCTGGTCACGATCGCGGCGGCCTGCCTGGCTCTCTCGGCTTGCGCCACCTTGTCTGAAGCAGAATGCGCCACCGGAGACTGGCGCGGCATCGGCTATGCGGACGGCGCCAGTGGGCAGGATCGCTCCCGGCTCAACGCCCACTCTGAAGCGTGCTACCGCCACGGGATCATTCCGGACGCAGAAGCCTGGGCCTTCGGTTGGGACGAGGGCTTGAGCCAGTATTGCCGGGCCGACAACGCGCTGCGGCTGGGGTCTCAAGGGGCGGGCTACAATGGCGTGTGCACGGGTCCGCGCGAGGCCCTGTTCGTGCCCGCCTATGAAGACGGTCTGCGCGCGCACGCAATCTACTCGGACTTGAGCGCTGCGCGCAGTGATCTGGATGAACTCCAGTATCGCATCGACGACATTTTCGACGAGATTGAGGACGAGCGGTCGCGCGCCCGCGACACCAGCTTAAGCGACGAAGAGCGCGCTCTGGCGCAACGCCGCGTGGGCGAATTGAAGCGCGACCGCGACCGGGCGCGCTCTGACCGCCGCCGCGTCGAGAGCGACGTCAGCCGAATTGAGAGTGCGCTGCGCGAGCAAGAAGCCTATCTCTTCAATCGCTATCCCTGGTGGTCGCCCAGCTGGTAGCGCCAGAGTTGCGCAAGGCCCGCACATGAGCGGCTGGACGCCCGACTGACGAAGGAGACTGCCTCATGACCGCTCGGCTCGGCTCAATCGCGCTGCGCGCGGCCCTGGTCGCGTGCTTGGCTGTCAGCATCACGGCGTGCGCGGGCGGCCCTGGGCGTGGCGCCGGCGGCGACGTTGGGCCGCGCGGCGGGCTTGGCGCGCCAGCGCCGCGCGCCCAGCTTCCCGCTCCGCCGGCCACCCTGCCGGGGGTTGACGCTGCAGACCTGCTCGGCGCGCCACAGGTGGGCGCTCAGCATGGCCCCAACACGCCGTGGGGTGTGGGCCTTTTGACGGTGTCGGGCGGCTATGAAGGCTGGCGCACCGTTGATCTGGCTTTATTCGACGCGCCTAACGGCTCCCAGTGGGGCTGGTTTACGCGCGGACGCGGCTACGAGGCGCGCACCAACACGGCCGCGCGTGAACGTCCCGACGTACTTGTGCGTTCAGGCGCTGGAGCCGCGTCGCTGATCGTCACCTCCACCACACCGGACGGCTGGGCGCGCGTGCAGTGGGGCGCAGCATCAGACCTGCGCGGCGGCGTCGCCTGGACCCATCCGGCGCTGGCGCGCGGGGCTTCAGTGCGCATTGTGACTTGGGATCGCCTGCTGGACGGAGCGCCGGGTCTGGTGTTTCGCAACCAGGACGCCGCCCACAATATGCGCGCAGGACCTGGCGCCGATCAGCCCATTGTTCGCACCCTCGACGGGCGCGGCTTTGATTTGACGATTGAACGCATCCAAGGCGATTGGGCGCAGGTTCAGGTGCACGAGCCGCCGCGCTGTGCGCGTGACACGGCCGACGCAGCGGGCCTCTTGGGCGGCGCAGACTCGCTGGCGGGTGGTTTGGCCGGGGGGCCAGGCGCTGCGGGCGCACCGGCGGCAAGCCTGGCGCGTCAAGGGTGGGTGCGCTGGCGCTCGCCCGCCAAAGGTCCGTGGCTGCGCGAACCGCTTGGGGGATGCGGCGCGCGAACCTCCTAAGCTTCCCTCGGCCCCGCTTGCACGTCGGCGCTGGAGGTGAACGCCCTCAACTCCGCCACTGTGTTGCGAAACCGGTATGGCGACACGCCTGTGGGCTGTGACTAGGGTTCACGCGTAGAAGTTCCTATACCTAGTGTTGCGCGAGGTCTCGATTCCGCCGACAGGCGTTGGGCGCGCGCACATTCTTCGGGGGAAGCAGCTCCATGGCGCACGCCTATCTGTCCTACACGCGCAGCGACGAGCAGGCGGCGCAAGTCATCCGCGACGGCTTTGCCCGCGCGAACATCTCCATCGCCAGCGACGCCGAACGCGGACGCGCCGGCCACGCCCTGCCGGAGAACACGCGCGCATCCATCGCCAACGCCTTTGCCTTCATCACGGTCATTTCCGCCGCCAGCGCCGACGACCCGCTGCAACGCGCCGAGCTAGAGCGCGCGATCGAAGACGGCCTGCCGATCCTGCCAGTGCGCCTGAACGCGGCCGGCTTATCGCCCTGGTGGCAGGAGCGCATTGGCCACCTGGTGCACGTGGAAGCCACGGGCGGCAGCGTGGGGCATGTGGAAGACCTGTTGTTCGCCGTGCGCCGGTTCTTCAATCACCTGTGCCCGGTCGTCACCTTGATGAATATGAAGGGCGGTGTCGGCAAGACGACCCTCACCGCCCAGGTCTTCGCCGCCCTGCAAAAGGCGCGTGGCAATCGGGTCCTGCTGATCGACTTGGACCCTCAGCACAACCTGTCTCAGCTGTTCTTCCGGCGCTCAACCCAAGACACGCTGATTTATATGGACGCCAGCGCCATCAGCCTGTTTGAACCCTCCGGCCTGCAAGGCGAGCCCTCGCCCGCCGACCGGTGGGATGCGGTCAACATGGCCAACGCCTCGCCGCCCCAACCTGACCAGATCGCGCGCCGCCTGATCCCCGAAGGCAAAACCCAGGGACGGTTTGATTTGGTCTGCGGCCAGTTCGACATCGCCAAGTACGCCTTCCTTGAAGACCGTTCGATGATCGACACGGCGCGCGAGAACTTCATCTGCTCAATCGACATCCTGCGTGAGCACTATGATCTGATCGTGCTGGACACCAATCCGTCCGCCTCGTTCATCACCCGCGCCTCTTTGTCGGTGTCCACGCGCATCCTGGCCCCGATCCGGCCCGACCGGTTCAGCTTGCGCGGCGTGCGCCTCCTGAACGAGCTGATCACACGCTTGTTGGATGCGCCGGGGCGACCGCCGATCTCGCTGGTGTTCAATGGGGTGGAGCGCGCCTCCATGACCGAGTTTGAAGCCGATGTGCGTGATGGCAAGCTGGACGCCTCGGCGGGATTTTCGGTTTCGCGCGCCGCACTCAAGCATCGCCTGCACGCGTCCAAATTCTTGTCGGTGCGCGACGACGGCATGGAAGACGATCCCCTGCGACACCTCGCGATCTACCGCGCCAACGGCATCTGGGCTGGCGCCTTGAAGGACGCGCTCTCGGGGATTGCCGACGAGGTGGCCGCCGCGGTTGATCTGCCCGGCGCGCGGCCCCCGGCATGAGCGCTGCGACGCCAGACGGCCCCTATGCGGACCTGATCGCCCGAGCCGTGCGCGCCCTCATGCGCGCAGACGACACGCTGGACGCCAATACGGTGCGGCTAATGGCCCTGGACATCGTCAACATGGACGAGGCCGCGCTGGATGCGGTTTTGGCCGCAGCGCGGGCCCCGCGCCGCACCCGGCGCACCGGCCCTGACACCACGGCGCGCGGCCGCATTGAGCACGCCCGGCGCAAACTTCTCTTGCCGATGGCTCCGTTTCTTGACGCCTTGGCGGCGCGTCTTGATGCGGAATATGCCCTGGGGATCGCCGCCACGCCCAAATCACACCGGCGCTCACTAAACGCTTTCGTGGCGCTGGCGGCTGAACTGGGCGCACCCGCAGATCTCGTCGCCGGCGCGGCCGAGACGTTCGCGCGAGAACGCTCCTTGGGCTACGACATCGCTTGAGAACTGGGCTTGAGCGCCGGGCTTGAGCGCCGGGCCAGAGCTGGTGCTTGAACCTTATTCAGCCGCCTTCAGTTCAGGCGGCTGGTAGGGCTCGCGCAGGGTCACCAGCTCTTCGGCGATGGTGGGATGCACTGCGCAGGTGTCATCCCACGCTTGCTTGGTGAGGCCCGCCTTCACCGCAATACCGGCCAGCTGGATCATCTCGGGCGCGTCGGGGCCGACGATGTGGCACCCAATCACGACTTGATCGGAGCGGCGCACCACCAGCTTCATGAGGACGCGTTCTTCATCCCCCGACAGCATGTGCTTCATCGGCCGGAACGAGGCCTTGTAGACGTCGATCGCGCCGAACGCGCGGCGCGCATCCGCCTCGCTATAGCCGACGGTTCCGACCGGCGGCTGGGTAAACACGGCTGAGGCGATGCAGTCATGGTCATAGGCTTGCGGCGTGTCGGTGAACATGGTCGCGGCAACCGCCACGCCTTCGCGAATGGCCACCGGGGTCAGCTGCACCCGGTCGGTCACGTCGCCGATGGCGAAGATGCTCGGCGCGCTGGTGCGTGAATAGGCGTCGACCACAACAGCCCCATTCTCGGCCAGTTCAACGCCCGCCGTTTCCAGCCCCAGGCCTGCGGTGTGCGGTCGGCGGCCAATCGCGAACATGACCGTGTCAGCGTCCAGCACCATGTCATTGGTCAGATGGGCGCGAATGCCGGCGTCTGTTGGTTCCAGCTTGGAAAACACGGCGTGCGTGATGACGCGAACGCCCTTGCGCTTCAACTCGTCGTGCACCGCGGTGCGCACGTCCATGTCAAAGCCGCGCAACACCGTGTCGCCGCGGTAAAGCAGGCACGTCTGCGCGCCCAGGCCGTTAAATATGCCGGCAAACTCGCAGGCGATGTAGCCGCCGCCGGCAATGATGACATGCTTGGGCAGGGCGGGCAGATGAAACGCCTCGTTGGAGGTGATCGCCAATTCGTGGCCCTCCAGCTCGGTGGGCACGGACGGACTGCCGCCGGTCGCCACCAAGATGCGCTCAGCGGTGATGGTGCGGTCTTGGCGCACCAGACGCACCGTGTTGGGCCCCTCCACAACGGCCCGGTCGGCAATCACTTCAACGCCGGCGTTTTCAAGGTTGCGCCAGTAAATGGCGGACAGGCGGTCGATTTCAGCGTCCTTGTTGGCGATCAGCTTGGACCAGTCGAAGGTTGCCGCCTCCACGTCCCAGCCATAGCCGCGCGAATTGTCAAAGCTGTGCGAAAACTCCGAGGCGTAAACGAGAAACTTCTTGGGAACGCAGCCGCGGATGACGCAGGTGCCGCCCACGCGATGCTCTTCGGCAATGGCCACCTGCGCCCCATAGACCGCCGACGCCAGCCGCGCTGCGCGCACCCCGCCCGATCCGGCGCCAATCACAAACAAGTCCACGTCGTACTGCGCCATCACAGATCTCTCTCACGTTCACTGGTTAAACATGTCGCCGCCGCCGCGCACATGCGCTGGGACGAGAGCCCACGGCTGGAGCTGGCGCACCTGGTCCACACCCGCCCAGCGTTCAGCATCACTCCTGGGCTATGCTTCGATCACGCGCACTGTTTCGCCATCGAATTCGCCCAACACAACCGCGTCCGCCATCTCCAAAAACAGGCCGTGCCCCATGACGCCGGGAACACGCCGAAGCTGGCGCGCCGCCTCGTCGGGATCAGCCAAGAGCCCGGTTGCGCAGTCGAGGATGTAGTGTCCCCCGTCGGTAACGAACGGCGTGTCCGCAGCGCTTGAGCGCAGCTGAATATCCGGACGATCGACGCCCGCCGCGCGCAAGGCGTCAAACACCTTCTTTGCCGTGATCGTAAAGCCGAAGGGGTCGACCTCAACCGGCAGGGCGAACGCGCCCAATCGGTCGACCATCTTGGCTTCATCGGCGATGATCACCACCAGATCGCTGGCGTGGGCGATGATTTTCTCACGCAAGAGACATCCGCCGCCGCCCTTGATCAGGTTCAGCATTGGATCGATTTCGTCCGCGCCGTCGACGTCCAGGTCGATGCGATGCGCGCGGTCGATCGGGATCAGGGGCACGCCGGCCGCCTGCGCGGCGGCGGCTGTGGCTTGGGATGTGGGAATGCCGCGGACCGACAGGCCGGTCTTGCTCATGCGCGCGCCCAAGGCGGCGATGAACAGCTCTGCTGTTGAGCCTGACCCCAGGCCGAGCGTCATGCCGTCTTCAACGAAATCCAAGGCGCGTTCAGCCGCCGCCTGCTTGGCGCGGGTCTTTAGATCGACAGAAATCGCGGTCATGCGGCGTCTCCATTGCGACGTCGAAAGCTGATGGCCCACTCGGCGATCTCGCGTTGTCGTGCGCGCGTCACGGCCAAGGCGTCGTCGGGAACGTCGCGCGTGATCACGGAGCCTGCGCCAGTGATGGCGCGCGCGCCAATCGTCACCGGGGCCACCAGCGACGTGTTGGAGCCGATGAATGCCCCCGCTCCGATGTGCGTCGCGTGCTTGGCGTAGCCGTCATAGTTGCACGTGATGGTTCCCGCTCCGATGTTGGCGTTCGGCCCCACCTCAGTGTCGCCGATGTAGCTGAGGTGCGAGGCCTTGGCCCCGGCCCCGAGCTTTGATTTTTTGATCTCGACGAAGTTGCCGACCTTGGCGTCCGGCCCGATGTCGGCGCCCGGCCGCAGGCGGGCAAAGGGGCCAACGCTGGCCCCGGCGCGCACCCTGGCGCCTTGCAGATGCGTGTGGGCGCAAATGCGCGCGCCCGCCTCCACCACCACGTCGGTCCCAAAGACGACGAACGGCTCGACCAGCGCATCCTGCTCCAGTCGTGTGTCATGTGAAAAGAACACCGTCTCTGGCGCGATCAACGTGACGCCGTCGGCCATGGCCCGGGCGCGCGCCACTGCCTGAAACGCCGCCTCAGCCCGCGCCAGATCGACACGCGCATTGACCCCGAGAAACTCAGCCTCCTCGCCCGATACGACCACCGCGCGCGCGCCATCCTGGCGGGCCAGCCCAACCACGTCGGTCAGGTAGTACTCTGCCTTCGCGTTGGCGTTGCCGACCCGCTCCAACCAGCCCCACAGCTTGCCCGCCGAGACCGCCATCACGCCAGAATTGCACAGATCAATGGTCAGCTCGTCCGGGGTCGCGTCGCCCGCCTCCACGATGCGCTCCAGATCGCCCGCACCATCCGTCGCCAAGCGCCCATAGGCGCCCGGATCGGTCGCGCGAAACCCAAGCACCGCCACGTCCGCCGTGTCGAGCGCGGCGAACGCCTCCTCCAGCGTCTCAGCGCGCACCAATGGCGTGTCGGCGTAAAGCACGATCACATCGGCGCTCTCATCGCCGAGCACCGACTTGGCGCTG
>CAYGQB010000001.1:57006-71330 GCA_964351895.1 uncultured Caulobacterales bacterium | reverse complement strand
ACGTTCTCTTGCAGGGCTTAGCGCAGCTCCAAGACGCCCACCCGGACCAGGTCTTGGAAGTGCGCGGCAAGGGCCTCTTGACGGGGATCAAGGTCGCTGGCTCCAACGTTGCCGTGCGCGATGCGGCCCGTGAGCGCGGGCTTCTGGTCGGTGTGGCGGGCGACAATGTCGTGCGTCTGGCGCCGCCGCTGATCGTCACACAGCAAGACGTCAGCCAAGCCATTGAGGCGCTGGACGGCGCCTTGAGCGCCGTATCGACGCCGCAGCCGGCCTGAGCAGATGACCGGCGCGCCGTCACACGGGGATGTAAGCGCGTCGGGGCGCGGCGATGACCAGGCGGCTGCGTTCGCGCTCGACGGCGCGCCTGTCGGCGGACGCATTGTGCGTCTGGGCCCGGCTGTCGACACCATCTTGCGGGCGCACGACTATCCCGCGCCTGTCGCTCAGCTCTTGGGTGAATGCTTGGTGTTGGCCGTGCTCGTCGGCGCCTCCTTGAAGTTTGAGGGGCGGCTCCTGGTTCAGGCGCGCGGCGACGGGCCGGTTTCCTTGCTTGTGGCCGACTACGCCACCCAAGGCGGTCTGCGGGGCTACGCCAAGGTTGACCCGGACGCCTTGGATCGCGTGGCCGCTCAGACGCCGCGGCCAGGCGCCGCCGATTTGATCGGCGCGGGGCAGCTGGCCATGACTATCGACCGCGGGCCGGACTTTGACCGCTACCAGAGCCTTGTGCCGCTGGAGGGCGCGAGCTTGGCCGAGGCGGCCGGGGCCTACTTTGAAGCTTCAGAACAGGTGCCGACGCGGGTTGCTCTGGCGGTCGGCGAGGTGATGGGCGACGCCCATGCGGGCTGGCGCGCGGGCGGCGCGATCTTGCAGCGCGTCGCGGGGGATGCGGCGCGCGGCGACACCGACGAGGCCTGGAACACGGCCGCACATCTGTTTGAAACGATCTCAGCCGACGAACTGCTGGATCCGGCGATCAGCGAGAGCGACCTTCTCTATCGATTGTTCCATGAACAGGGCGTGCGCCTGTCCGCCGCCGCCGACGTGCGCGCCGCGTGTCAGTGCTCCTCAGACCGTGTTCTGACGATGCTGGCGCGGTTTCCCGCCGCGGAGCTGACTGATCTGGTGGAAGGAGACGGGCGTATCGAGGTGGTGTGTGAGTTTTGCGGCTCAGCCTATCGCCTGTTGCCGACAGATGTGGACGCCGCCCGCGAGAGGCTCAAATGATCGATCTGGCTTCGAGCCAAAGCCCACGCATCTACTTTGCCTTTCGCAGTCCGTATTCGCGGCTCGGCCTGCACCTCCTACAGCGCGCCGGCGTGGACGGCGTGCTTATTCCTTTCACGCGCGTGGCGGGAGGCGCGCCCTTCTCGAACCCCACGGCTAACCCGGCCAAGCGCGATTATGTCGCCCAAGACGCCTTTCGCATGACCGCGCGCGCTGGCTTGCCGATGGCGCTGCCTGATCCGTTCGATCCTGATTACGAGCCGGCAAATCGAGCGTTCACGGCGGCGCAGGAGGCCGGCGTGGGCCTGGCGTTCGCCGTGGCCGTTTCTGATGTGCGCTGGGGCGAGGGGCGCAACATCTCTGACATTTCGGTCTTGGCGGCGTGCGCTGAGGCGTGCGGACTGGATCGGGAATTGCCCGCGCGCGCGGCGGCCGACGAGGACAAGGCGCGCGAGGTGCGCGCCGCCGAGCACGCCGCAGCCGATAGGGACGGCGTGTTTGGCGTGCCGTTCCTGGTGTCTGGCGCGCACAAGTACTGGGGCCATGACCGCTTCGAGTTGTACCTGGAGCGCCTCGGTCTTGCAGGCGACGCCAAGCCGGCCTCTTAAGCGCGCCAGAACGCGGGTGAGAACAAGACCAGGACCGTGAACATCTCTAGGCGTCCCAAGAGCATGCCAAGCGACAACAGCCACTTGGCGCCTGCCGGCAGGTCGGTGAACGTGCCCGATGGACCGATGTCCGCGCCCAGTCCCGGCCCGACATTCGCCACAGCGGTCGCTGCGGCGGAGAAGGCGGACAAGTTGTCCAGGCCATAAGCCGACAGAGCCATGGCCAACCCAGCGAACGTGGCGAAAAACAAGAAGATGAAGCTCAGGACCGAGTAGACGGTTTCGTCAGTGAGCGGTCTGCCATTGTAGCGCATCGGCGCAACCGCGTGCGGGCGCACCATCTCGCGCAAGTAGACGCTGAACGCGATCGCGGTGACTTGAAACCGAAACACCTTGATGCCGCAGGCCGTTGAACCAGCGCATCCGCCAATGAACATGACGATGAAAAACAGGGCCACCATGGGCGCGCCCCACATGCCATAATCGGTCGTTGCATAGCCGGTGCCGGTGATGATGGACACGACGTTGAACGCGGCCAGGCGCAGGGCTTCACCATCTGAGTAGCGATCCGACCACGCCAGGTAGAGCGCTACGACAATCACCAGGCCCGCAACCAGGCTCAAGAAGGCGCGCGCCTGGCTGTCCTTGAACAGGGCCAAGCCGTCGCCGCGCATCATCAGCATGTAGACGCCAAAAGGAATGGCCCCGGATAGCATGAACACAACCGCCGCCATGTCCGCCCCGTAGCGCGTGAAGGCTCCCATTGACGCGTCAGAGGTAGAAAAGCCGCCGGTTGCGATGGTCGTCATGGCGTGGGCGATGGCGTCAAACGCGGGCATGCCCAGCGCGGCATAGGTGCAGGCGCACAAGACGGTGAGCGCCAGATAAATCAGGCCGATCAGGTTGGCGATTTGCGTGGCGCGCGGCAGAATTTTCTCAGACGTGTCCGAGCTTTCCAGGCGAAACAGCTGCATGCCGCCGATCTTCAAGAGCGGCAGGATCGCAATGGCCGTCACAACAATTCCAATGCCGCCGATCCATTGCAGAATAGCGCGCCACAACAAGATGCCGCGCGGCTGGGTGTCCAGGCCCGTCATGATGGTGGAGCCTGTCGTCGTCAGGCCCGACATGGCCTCAAAGACAGCGTCCTCCAAGGGGATGCCTGCGCCCAGCAGCAAGAAGGGGATGGCGGCAAACGCGGTCAGGATCAGCCACGAAACCACGGTCACCAGGAACGCTGCGCGCACGGTCAGTGATTCCACGCGTCCGCGCGCTGCGATGCTCATGGCGCCGCCGGCGAAGGCGCAGGCCATACCGGCGCTCATGAAGGCGCGCCATGTGGGCGACTGATCGGCCAAATCCAAGAGCATGCACGGGATCATGAACCCGGCCAGGCCCAAAAGCAGAAGTCCGCTGATCAGAACAACTGGTTGCGCTTCGCGCATGGTTCAGGCCTTTGCGAGCGCCGGCGAGAAGGGGGCCGGCCGCAGTCGCGCTCCACAGTGAACGCAAATTCTATTCAAGGCGCTAAGACGCGTCGCCGAGGCATGCTGAAGCTGATCGCAACATCTGGGCTGGGCGGGCGAACAAGACCGGACGGGTGCTAATTCAGGCGCCGACTGGACCCGTCGTGGGGACTATCGAGCGAGAAGGCGGGAATCTCAGCCTCGAAGCTGTCGCCGCCCGAGGTCTCCATGCGGTACTGGCCGCTCATGATGCCGGACGGCGTGGCGAGCGGGGCCCCGCTGGTGTAGCGAAAGGCTTCCCCCGGACGCAGCACCGGCTGCTCGCCAACTACGCCTTCACCGCGCACCTCAGTCACCTTGCCATTGGCGTCCATGATGCGCCAGTAGCGGTCGGTCAGGCGCACCGTGGTGTCGCCCTGGTTCTCGATTTCAATGGTATAGGACCAGACGAAACGGTCGCGTTCGGGCGAGGACTCATCATCCAAGAACTCGGGCGTGACGCGCACCCACACGCCGCGTGTCTCTGCCTCGTACATGATGATGGTGCTCCGAAAGGCCGTCGATTGGCCGTATCTCGTTGATATTTAGAGGATAAGCGCATTACGACAAGAGCCGGCGCGCAGCTTGGACGCTGACGGTGCACAAGCGATGCCGCAGTGCAACAGAAGCCGACCTGGGGGGCCGCCGGCGCTGGGGGCGTGCAAGGCCCGCCTGGACTTCACGGACAAACCTGCGAAGGCTTGACCGCCAAACGCTAAAGCGGAGTGGAGCTTCTATGGCCGAGCCGGACGGCATCCTCAATGATCGCGGTCTACACGCCCTCTTGTCGTCGGGCGTCTTGACCACGAGCGCGCCTGTGGATGCAGACCAGGTCCAGCCGGCGAGCCTGGATTTGCGCCTCGCCGATCACGCCTACCGCATCCGGGCGAGCTTTCTACCCGGGCCGGATCGGACTGTGGCGCAACGCCTGGCCGATCGCGATCTGGTGATGCACCGGATTGATCTGGCTGGCGGTGCGGTGCTGGAGACCGGCTGCGTCTATGTGGCGCCCTTGATGGAGAGCGCGCGCCTGACGCCCGATCTCGTTGGTCTTGCGAACCCAAAAAGCTCAACGGGCCGGATCGACGTTTTTACCCGGCTTATCACCGAGACCGCCCGTCAGTTCGACCATGTCCCGTCCGGCTACGAGGGGCCGCTCTATCTGGAGATCAGCCCGCGCACCTTCTCCATCATTGTGCGCCCGGGCACGCGGCTGGCGCAGCTGCGTGTGAGACGCGGGCTCGCGCCGACGCCGTTGGAAAGCCAGGTTGAGATGTTCAGTGTCGACGCGCGCCCCGAGACGCCCGGCGCCGTCATCGGCTATCGCGCGCGCCGCCACGCCGGGGTCATCGATCTGGACGCAATTGGCGGGCACGATCCCACCCGATATTGGGAGCCGATGGTGTCTGGCCGCGGTCCGCTGGTGTTGGACCCTGATGAGTTTTACATTCTGGCGTCCCGAGAGCCGGTGCGCATCGCTCCCGACGCGGCGGCGGAGATGGTTCCCGTGGCGCCGGAGATCGGAGAGTTTCGCGCCCATTACGCCGGCTTCTTCGATCCAGGTTTTGGCTGCGCGGAGGCGGGCGGCGCGGGCGCCAGGGCGGTGCTGGAGGTGCGCGGGCGAGACGTGCCGTTCATCCTTGAGCATGGCCAGCCGGTCGCGCGCCTCATTCACGCGCCCCTGACGGCGGCGCCCGAAACGCTCTATGGGGCGGCTGGCTCCCATTATCAGGCGCAAGGGCTTAAGCTCTCAAAGCACTTCGGCGATTGGCCAGCTTGAGTGCGTCCGGTTCTCACCTAGCCGGCTGAGCACGAGGCCCCGCCCAAGACGCAAAACTGGGCGCAAAACTTGTGGGTGAGCGTGGTGGGCCCCATCGCGTCTTTTAGCGTGGGGCCGCGATCAACCCGGGTGTCATAGGCGATCAAGGTGCACGGCGTCACCGTCGGGGCTTGCGCGCCCGCGCGTCGAGCGATCATGCGCGAAGACGCGCACATCAGATCGGCCGGGTCGACCCCGACACGCGTCCAGCACGCCTCGGTGATCTCTGGCGGGTGCGCGTCCGGGTCCATGTCGGGAAAGAGCACAAGCTGGCTCGAGTCGGCGACGTCGATGGGCAACTTGAGGCGCGCGAACAAGGCCGCGTAGCCCGTTCGGGCGTGCGCCTCGCTCTCGCAAAAGCCAGCGCGTCCGGCGATCGCCAGCTGGACCGGGAGATCGCGCAAGAGGGCCAAGCCCTGGAGCGCCGCCTCAAACGATCCAGCACCACGTTCGGCGTCATGGCGCGCCGCGGTGTGATGATCCAGGCTCACACGCAGTGTGAGGCGCCGACCGTGTTCGTGCGCCAGTCGCGCCAAGCCGGCGGCGGTCGCAGGGCGCTGCATCGGGCGCATGGCGTTGGTGAGGATCAGAACCCGGCGTCCGCGCGCCAGGGCGGCCTCAGCCAACCGGTTCATATGTGGATTGAGGAACGGTTCGCCGCCGGTAAACCCAATCTCCGCGCGTCGGTCCGGATCGATCTGGTCCAGCTCATTGAGAAACGGGGTGACGTCGTCCAGCGTCAAATAGGCCAGCCGGTCATTGCTGGGACTGCTCTCAATGTAGCAGCTCGCGCAGGCGATGTTGCATTGGCTGCCGGTGTTGAACCACAGAGTGCGAAAGCCGGTAAACGGCGCGGATGCGCGCTTCGCCCCGTCCGCCGTATGGGTGAGGCTCTCCCACGCCGCTGGCCGGCCAGACACATCGGCTTCAGACGAGTGCGGCGTTAAGGAATAGGTCGATCCAGCAGTCGCGTTCGGCTCCACGTTCCCCTCGGGGCTGGCGGGAGAGGCGGCTGGGCGCAGGTCATCGTGGGGCGTTGTCATCGTGTGCACCGTAATGAGCGCTCTGCCGCGCTCCAAGTGCGCTCTGTACACGCTTCGTCACATGGCGGTGAGCGCACGATGCGCCTCACCTCAACGGCGTTGCTCGGCCGGCCTCGTCAAAGAAATAGACAGATCTCAATTTGGCGTGCGAGCCTGATCTCAGAACAATATGGGGGGTGACATGGTCCATGGTATTCGCGAGCGGACGCAGCTGTTGAGCTTGCTCACCAGTGCTGCGGTGCTGGTCTTTTCTGCGTCGGCGCACGCCCAAGCGACGCTCCCGCCCGCATCCGCGTTTGGCGAACCGCCCATGTTCCAGGGCGCAGAGCTTTCCCCCGACGGCTCCAAGCTCGCCTTCTTCCTCAACCTGAAGGGGCAGAACGTGGTGGCGACGATGAACGCGCCGCCGGCGACGGATCCGCAGCTCACCATGTATCCGCTTGGCTTGACTGAGCGGTCGTGGCGGGTGAATTGGGCGAGCAATGACCGTCTCCTGTTTTCAACCGGTCAGGCGGTGAAGCGGTCCTTCGGTGACGACGACGACACGCTCCATATCGAGACGAAGCTGTTTTCTGCGCCTGCCGATCTGAGCGCGATCGTCGAATTGAATCAGGAGCCCAAAGAAGCTGGCCGAGGGCGCCACCCGCGCCCTCAATTCTTCAGTTCGATCACCTCCATGCTGCCGAGCGATCAGACAAGTGTCTTGCAGTCGCTGTCGTGGCGGGAGTTTGGCGTGGTCGACCTCTACCGAACCAACGTGCAAACCGGCGAGATCAGTCTGGTCGAGAAAGGGACCCCTGGCACAACCGGGTTCTCGGTCGACCGGTCTGGCGAGGCGCGTTTGCGTTTTGCCATGTCGTTCACGAGTGAGAAGCAGAGCTTGGAAATCCGCGCTCCCGGCGGGGCCTGGCGCGATGCGAGCAACTTGGTGCGGTCCGATCCGCGCGCGTTCATCCCGCAGGGCTTTGGCGCCGATCCGCAGACACTCTACGTGTTTTCGGGCCGCGAGGCCGACACGCTTGGCCTTTATCGCTTCGATCTCGCCTCTCAAAGCTTCAGCGACCTGGTGTATCGTCACCCTGAAGTCGACCTTGACGGCCTGATCCGGGACGTGGAGACGGACGACATCATCGGCGTGACCTACTCCACAGACACGCGACAAGAGCACTACTTTGATGCGCGGGTGCAGGCGGCGTCGGACGATTTAAAAGCGAAATTCGCGGGCGCGCAGGTCAACACCTCAAGTTTCTCTCCAGGATCATCAAAGTTTCTGGCTCGTGTGTCCGACCCGTCGACGCCGCCCGTCCTCTATCTCGGCGACGCGGAAACGCAACGCTCCATTCCCGTCGGGCCCATCTTTCCTAAACTCCAATCAGTCGAATTCGGCGCTGTTGTCCCTGTGCGCTACGCGGCGCGCGACGGCTTGGAGATTCCTGGCTACATCACCTTACCGCCGGGCGTTCGCGACCTCAGCGAAGCGTCAGACTTGGCGTTCGTCGTGCTGCCGCACGGCGGGCCTCAGTCCCGCGATTATCAGCAGTTCGACTGGTTATCTCAGTTCATCGCCACCCGCGGTTACGGCGTGTTGCAAATGAACTTTCGCGGCTCAGCAGGCTTTGGCGCAGCGTTCGAGGAGGCGGGCAAAGGCGAGTGGGGCGGCAAGATGCAGCTCGACGTAGAGGATGGCGCACGTTGGCTGATTTCGCAGGGATACGCCGATCCGGAGCGGCTAGCGATTGTCGGGTGGAGCTATGGCGGGTACGCAGCGCTCATGGGCGCGATTCAGTCGGCTGACCTCTTCGCCTGCGCCGCCAGCATCAACGGCGTCACAGACCTGCGAGCCATGCGGGACACCTGGGCGCAATTCCGGGGCGGGCGAAGCTATTTTCGGGAGTCCTTCGAAGGCGTCGACTTGGACGCCGTTTCGCCTGTGCGTCAGGCCGCACGCGTCGGCGTGCCGGTTTATCTGGTGCAGGGCGGGGTCGACACGAGGGTTCCGCTCGAACAAGGCGTTGGTATGCGCGAGGCGCTGGAAAAGGCGGGCGTCGCGCACGAGTGGCTCCCCATTCCGCTGGGCGACCACAGCTTGACCCGTCAACCAGGCAGGGTCGCGATGCTCGAAGGCCTGGAAACGTTTCTTCGCGCGCACATCGGTCCAGGGCGCGAGTCCGGGGAATAGGCGTTTCTTCGGTTGATTTTTGAGGGGCTTGTTCGCCAGTGTGCACGCCTCACGCGTCGCCAAGTCGGACGAGGGCTTCCATGACCGATCATCCCGAGACACTCACCGCGGACCCTCAGGTGCTTCGGCCCCGGCGAGCCTTGCGCGCGTGTTTTGGGGCCGTGATCGCGGCACTGTGCGTGAGCGCCTGCGGTCAGCCGGCGTCCGGCCCCGTTACTGAGCCTGCGACCACGAACACGACAGAGGCTGAGCCGACCGCCCAACCTCCCGCCGATCCGCTCGCCGAGCTGCGCGCCGAAGCACCAGACGGGCCGTTGCCGCAAGGCGTGACGCCCACCGCCTACACGCTCGATCTGGTGCTGAACCCGCGCCAGGAGCGCTTTTCAGGGGTGGCGCAGATCACCCTGATGCTCGACGAGGCGATGGAAGGCGTTTGGCTGCACGGCAAGCTGCTGGACGTGCCGCTCGCCTCTGTCGACACCGGGGCCACAGATACGGGGGCTGCAGATCAGGTGCCGGCGATCTATACCGAAGTGCTCGACAGCGGCGTGGCCCGCGTGTCGTTTCGCGAGGCCGTCGGACCTGGCGAAGTGACCTTGACCCTGCGCTACACAGCCGCGTTTGACACCCAGCTTGCCGGGCTGTTTCGGGTCCAGGAGGGGGCGGACTGGTATGCGCTGGTGAAGTCGGAATCGATCCAGGCGCGGCGCGCCTTCCCCGGCTTTGATGAGCCGCGGTTCAAAACTCCATTTGACATTTCCTTGACCGTTTTTGAAGGCGATGTCGCGTTGTCCAACACCCCCGTCGCCGCCCGCGAGCCAGCCGCCGCAGGCGGCGAACGTGTCGTGTTCGAAACCACGCCGCCGCTTTCAACCTACCTGTTGTCCATGGCGGTCGGACCGTTTGAAGAGGTCGCCCATCCGGGCTTGGCGCCGACTGACATTCGCCCACGCGCCGTGCCGGTGTCGGGCTGGGCGCGGCGCGGCAAGGGCGCGGACATGAATTACATCATGTCCCTCACCACGGCGATGGTGGAGGCCTTTGAGACCAAGCTGGGCGCGCCGTACCCCTACGCCAAGCTGGACATTATCGCTGCGCCCGACTGGCCGAGCGGCGCGACCGAGTTGGCCGCGGCGCCCACCTATCGTGAGGACATCATCCTGGTTGGCGACGATCCAGCCGCCGGCGCCGCGCGCCGCGTGTTTGAGATCCACGCCCACGAGATTGCGCACATGTGGTTTGGCGATTTTGTCACCATGCCCTGGTGGGACGATCTGTGGCTGAAAGAGGCGTTCGCCGTGTGGGGCGAGGCGGTGGCCGGCATGATCATGGAGCCAGACGCCGGCTTTGAGATGGACCCCGTGCGCAACGCCTTGCGCGGGTTTGAGTCTGACGCGCTGGCGAGCGCACGCGCGGTGCGCGAACCCATCGCGGGCAACGACGATATCCGCAACGCCTATGACAGCATCACCTATTCAAAAGGCCCGGCCATTCTGGCGATGGCTGAATCCTACCTGGGTGAGCGGGTCTGGCAGGAAGGTCTGCAAGCCTATTTCGTGCGCTTCGCCGACGGCGTCGCCGACGCCGATGATTTCTACGCCCTGATGGGGGAGGTGAGCGGCGATCCTCGGGTGGCGGCCATGTTGGAGAGCTTCATTGAACGCCCCGGTGCGCCGCTCGTCACCGCTGAGCTGATGTGTGATGACGAAGAGGGGCCGCGCGTTGCCCTGTCTCAATCTCGCTATGCGCCGCTTGGGTCTTCGATCTCGCCAACCGAAACGTGGACGGCGCCGGTGTGTGTGCGGGCAGTGTTCGACGAAGAAAGCCAGGCGCGAGCGTGTGTGCTGATGACCGATCCGACCGCCGTGATTGCCTTGGAATCGAGAGCCTGCCCAGCCTGGATGATGCCGAACGCCGACGCTGACGGCTATTATCGGTTCGGCATGGATGCGGCCGGCTGGAGCGCTCTGGAAGCAGCGTTTGACGACCTGACACCCCGTGAGGCACTGGCGGTCGTGGACAGCGCTGCGGCCGCCTTTGAGGCCGGCGAGGTCGACGCGGCGGCGCTTTTGCGCCTGTTCGAACGCGCCGCTGAGCACCCCAATCGCCATGTGGCGACCGCGCCGCTGGATGCGCTTGATCGGATCCGCGGCGCCGTGGCTGAGGCCAGCCCGCAAACCGAAGCCTATCTGGCCGCCTTCGTTCAACGCGTGTATGGGCCGCGCCTGCGCACGCTGCGTGATCGTGAACCAACTCCCGAACGCGCGCTCTTGGCGTCTCGGCTGGAGCGCTCCTTGGCGCTGTCGGGCCGTGACGCAGAATTGCGCGCCGACTTGGCTGCCCGTGCGGCCGCCTTTGTGGGCTTGGATCGGGCGCGCGACCCTGAGGCGCTGTCCAGCGACGACTATGGCTTGGCGGTGCGGGTGGCGGCTGAAGACCTTGGCGCGCCGTTCGTTGACGCGGTCTTGGCCAGTCGGATTGAGATCGATGATCCTGCGTTTGACCGGGCCGCCCTCAGCGCCCTGGCTTATGCCGATGCTCCTGACGTGGCGGCGCGCTTGCGCGCCTATGCCCTTTCAGACGCGGCCCCGGCGCGTGACGCATACAGTCTCATCCTCGGCCAAACCCGGAATGCGGACACGCGGGCGGCCGCCTGGGCGTGGCTCGACGACAATTTCGCCGAGGTGGTCCAGAAGGTGCCAGCGCAGTGGCGGCGCAACCTGCCACGCATGGCGGCTGCCTTTTGCAGCAGTGACAAGGCCGCTGAACTGGACGCCCTGTTTGAGACCAAGGGCGCCCTGGCGCCCGGTCACGGCCGCGCGCTTGATCAGACGCGAGAGGCGATCGCCCTGTGCGCGGCCCTGCGCACCGCCAAGGCTGAGGAGTTCGCAGCCGCGCTGCAAGCGTCAGCCAACCCCTAGGCGGGCAAGCTGAGGCCATCAGCCGGTTGGCGGACGGGTCCCAAAACACAGGGTCAGGCTGGCCACGGCATCAGTGCGGCGCGCGCTTGCGCTTGCAGGGCGCGCCGGCCCTGATACAAGCGGGGCGGCGCATTGCGCCGCTGCGGGTGTAGCTCAATGGTAGAGCAGGAGCTTCCCAAGCTTAAGACGAGGGTTCGATTCCCTTCACCCGCTCCAGCGTCGCCGCGTTAGACCGCACTGCGCGCCAGGCTTGCCTCCATCAGACCCACGCCCATTGTGTAGATGCGTGTCCAATAGGTGACGGCGTCGGCCTCGGTCATGCCGACCGGCTCGAGTTCGCTTGACCAGGTGAGCTGAGAGGTTGCCGCGTCTATAGGCGCTGCGGCCATGGTTGCTCGATAGGCGCTGACGGGCAGGGGCGAGGAGACGATCGAATAGCTGTAAAAGTAGGGGCCTTGCGCCTCCAGGCGGTCAATGATCCGGCGACCGTCCGCCATCGTCAGGGTGCGCAGCGCGCCGATCCCCTCGCCCTCTTGAACGCAGGCTTCGGGCGGGCTGCCAGACCAGCGGCCAGTGTCCCCAAAGTCCCCGATCAGGTCCCAGAGGACTTGGACGGGAACAGGAAAGACATGCTCGAGTTTCACACGCACCGTCAGCTTGTACTCCGTAGCGCCAAGGACCGCTCGGCCCGGTTTGCGCGCCGCGCATCCGGGGTCGCGCGATCAGATGTCGAGCGTGCCGCCCAGCGGCAAAGACAGGGCGACCGTGAGCCCCTTGCCCGCCAGCCCCGGTCGCATCTCAAAGACGAAGTCGTCGCCATAGTTGGACGCCAGACGGCGGCGAACATTGCACAGCCCAACCCCGCCCGAGGTTTCGATTTCATCGGCGGCGACGGCGGCGCCCGGGCCGTCGTCGCTGACCTGAATGTCCAGCCGATCCCCGACGATTTCAGCGCGCAGAGTGATTTGGACGGGCGAGAGGGTGCGGCCCACCGCATGCTTGATGCTGTTTTCGAACAGAGGCTGCAGCATCAGGCTCGGCACCACCTGATCCAGGGCCGCCGGTTCAATGTCGAACTCGGTGGTGATCCGATCGCCAAAGCGCACCCGCTCGATACCGAGGTAAAGCTCGACAATGTCGAGCTCGTCGCGAAGCGGATGGTGCAAATCGCCGTCGAGCGAGGTGCGCAGAAAATCTCCGATGCGGGAAATCATCAGCGTCGCCGACTTCTGATCGCCCTCGGCCACCAGGGCGGACACGGAATTGAGCACATTGAAGAGAAAGTGCGGGCTGAGCTGATGGCGCAGAAAGCGCAGCTCCGCCGTGTGGGAGGCGTTCTCTGCTTCTAGCCGGCGCAGCGCTTCTCGGTGGGCGAGGGCAGTTGCTTCAATGGCCACCCGCTGCTCGTCTTGCCACAGCCGGTTGTAGCGCAGGGCGTGAAAGCAGAACGACCAGCACCCGAACACGATCACCGAGGCAAAGAACCAGCCGCCCCAATCCTCTGGCCCGATCATCTCGCCAGTCAGGGCGGTGAAAGTGGCGAGCCGCAGAATCGTCCATACCAGGGCGGCGATCAGGATGGCGCTGGCGTTCGCGCTCAGCCGCCAGCGAACGCGCGCGTTCCAGGTGCGCAGCCCGACCGAGCGCATGGGGTGGCTGACGAAGATTCCCAGCACCGACTGCACGATGGTGTGCAGGGCCGGCGTCCACTGACCAGGATTGTACCACAGTGTCAGGCTGAGATAGGTCAGCAAGGTCAGAGTCGACCAGCCGACGATCTGAAACGACCAGTACTCGCGGTTCTCGGCGCGCAGAGAGCTCGATGTCATGTCGGACGTCTCCTGACGGCGCCTTGGCGCGCCCTGCTAGACCAGATCATGCAGGGTGTGCATAGTTTAGCGTCGCCACGCTGCGCACAAGAGCGTGCGCGCACACCTGTCTTTGCTGATGCGCGCCGCACGCGGGAGGCAATATGGACCGACTTCGGACCGTGCTGTGTGATGACGAGCGCCTAGCGCTGGAGTTTGTCCAGACTCTGTTCAGAGAAACTGGCCGGGTCGAGATCGTGGCCGCCAGCCACTCGGTCACGGACGCGATTGCGGTGATAAATGCCGGCTGCGTGGACCTGGCAGTGTTTGACGTCGAGATGCCCGGCTTGTCGGGGGTGGATGCGTTCCGCGCCCTGGTGGTGGAGCCGCGACCGCTTCTGATTTTCGCCACCGCGCATCCCGAGTACGCGATCGACGCGTTTGAGTTGGAAGCCATCGACTATCTCCTCAAGCCGCTCGACCAGGAGCGGGTCTCGCGCGCGGTCGAGAAGGCCGAGCGGATGGCCGGCGTGATTCGGGCGAGCGAGACCGGCGGGGAGGAAGGCAGGGAGGCGGGCGAGCAGGCGATCACGAGCGGAAGCAACATGCTCACCGTCAAGGACGCGGGGCGGACCTATTTTCTGCCCTATGACAGCGTCACCTGGATTGAGGCGGCGGGCGACTACTCGCTGCTGCACACCGACGATCGAGAGCACGCGATCCGCATTCCCATCCGCGTGCTGGCTGAACAGCTGCCGCCCGACCGGTTTCGCCGGGTCCATCGCTCCTCGATTATTGCCATCTCCCACCTTCGCCAAATCGAGCGGCGGGCCAAGGGGGAGGCAAACCTCACCCTGAGCACCGGCGTCGTGGTGAAGGCGAGCCGGACCTATCGCGACGCGATCCAGTCGCTCTTGGCCGGAATTGGCGAGATCAAAAGCGGCTGAGCTGGTCCGCCCTGGCGCGCCATCGAGGCGGACAGGCGCATCGGGTCTTGTCAGCGGCGGCGCCGATCCAGTCTTCTAAATGGAAAAACTTGGCTACAAGGCGCGCCCACGCGCGCCTGGTTCGGCCAGATGTCAAAAGAAATGGGGGGTGACCATGCGGCAACCGGTGAGAAACTTCGTTCTGGTTGTGGCCCTGGCCGTGGCGGCGTGCGGGCCCACTGAGACCGCCCAAGAGGCCGCGTCCCAAACGGTCCCGTCCGCCCAGGC
>CAYGQB010000001.1:0-56996 GCA_964351895.1 uncultured Caulobacterales bacterium | reverse complement strand
GGCGAGTGGCGGTCATGGCCTGAAGAGCTTTTCCGAGCGCGCCCGCCAGCACGTCCCCCGGCAGGGCCGAAGGCCCGCATGAGGCCGCCATCGCCGCCCTGATCGCCCAGATGACCGTGCAGGAAAAGGTGGGCCAGCTGACCCAGCTGACCGGCTTTGGCGATGTCACCGGGCCGATGCCGAACGACGAGGATGCGCGCTGGAAGCATGAGCTGGTGCGCGCCGGCGAGATCGGCTCGATGCTGAACGTGATAGGCGTGGAGGACGTGCGAGAAATCCAGCGCTACGCGGTCGAGGAGTCGCGGCTCAAGATCCCGGTGATGTTCGCCTATGACGTCATTCATGGGCACCGCACCATCTTTCCTCTGCCCCTGGCCGAGGCGGCCAGCTGGGACTTGGACCTGATGGAGGAAACCGCCCGCATTGCCGCACGCGAGGCCGCCGCCCAGGGTCTCAACTGGACTTTCGCGCCCATGGTTGACCTCTCGCGCGACCCGCGCTGGGGCCGGGTGATGGAGGGGGCGGGGGAAGACCCGTTCCTTGGTTCAGCGATTGCGGTGGCGCGGGTGCGCGGCTTCCAGGGCGATGATCTGAGCGCGCCCGACACCGTCGCCGCCACGCTCAAGCACCTGGCCGGCTATGGCTTTGCCGAAGCCGGCAAGGACTACAACACGGCCGAGATGGGGACCACGACCCTATTCAACACCGTCCTGCCGCCGTTCGAGGCCGGCGTGCGGGAAGCGAACGCGCGCACAGTCATGAACGCGTTCAACACGGTCAATGCGATCCCCGCCACGGGCGATCCCTACATGCAGCGCGACATCCTCAAGGAGGGCTGGGGCTTTGACGGCCTGGTCGTGTCCGACTGGGGCTCGGCGCGCGAGATGATCGATCACGGCTTCGTTGGGACCGAGAAGGACGCCGCCCGCGTCGCCTTGACCGCCGGCTCGGACGTCGACATGGAAAGCTATGTGTTCCATCGCCACCTGGCTGAGCTGGTCGCTGAAGGGGATGTGAGCCTGGCGCATCTGGACGACGCGGTGGCCCGCGTGTTGCGCGTGAAGTTCGAGCTTGGCCTGTTAGACGATCCGTACCGCTATCTCGACGAGGAGCGCGAGCGGGCAGTGCTGATGGCGCCCGAGCACCTTGACGCCGCCCGGCGCATGGCGGAGCGCTCGGTGGTGCTCTTGAAGAACGAGGGCGATCTGCTGCCGCTTCGGCCCGATGCGCGCATCGCCTTGATTGGGGCGCTCGCGGACGACAAGGACTCCCCGCTGGGCAATTGGCGCGCGCAGGGCGAGGCCGACAGCGCCGTTTCGCTGCGCGAAGGCATGGTGCAAGCTGGCTTGACGGTCGAGTACGCCCAAGGGGCGGCCTTGGAAATCGGCAAGGCCGCGTTCGCCACCCATGTGAAGGTCAATCTCGACGACCGGTCCGGGTTCGCCGCCGCCG
Organism: uncultured Caulobacterales bacterium; assembly: GCA_964351895.1. Lineage (GTDB taxonomy): Bacteria > Pseudomonadota > Alphaproteobacteria > Caulobacterales > Maricaulaceae > CAYGQB01. Next base: position 55,544 of record CAYGQB010000001.1, on the reverse strand, counting down.
TGGACGCAGCCCGCCGCGCCGACGTGGTGGTGATGGCGCTGGGCGAGGACGGGCTGCAGTCGGGCGAAGGGCGCAGCCGCGCCGATCTTGGGTTTCCGGGCGTGCAGCAGGCGCTTCTGGAGGCGGTGCACGCCGCTAATCCCAATATCGTTTTAGTTGTAATGAGCGGGCGCCCGCTGGTGCTGACTTGGGCGGACGACAATGTGCCCGCCATCGTTCAGGCCTGGCATCTGGGCCACGAAAGCGGACGCGCCCTGACCAATGTGCTCACAGGCGCCTACAATCCCAGCGGCAAGCTGCCGATGACCTTCCCCCGATCGGTTGGTCAGATTCCAATCTACTACAATCACCTGAACACGGGTCGGCCGGGCCCGCGCGACGAGGTGTTTTGGTCCCACTACAATGATGAGTCCAATGACCCGCTCTATGCGTTTGGTCACGGGTTGAGCTACACGCGCTTTGATTATGCGGACCTGCAAGTTGTGTCCACCTCGGAGGGCGCGCGCGTTTCGGTGCTGGTGACCAATGCGGGCGAACGCGCCGGCGAGGAAGTGGTGCAGCTTTATCTGCGCGATCCGGTCGCGGGCATTAGCCGACCCGTGCGGGAGCTGAAGGGCTTTGAGAAGATCGCCCTGGCGCCCGGCGAAGTGCAGACGGTGCGCTTTGAGCTTGGGCGGCGTGAGCTGGGCTTTTACGACACGCGCGGTGAGTTCACCGTCGAACCGGGCGCGTTTGAAGTCTTCGTCGGCGGCTCCTCGCGCGCCGACCTGTCGGCGACGTTTACGCTGGACGCGCCTTAAGCCGACCCCTCGGAGATGGGCGTGTGGCGCGCCGCGTGCGCGCGTCCACGCCTGGGCGTCCGGCTGACCCAGGCGGCTAGGCTGCGGTCTTGTTTTGCGCGTTCCAGACGAGTTCGGTGCGCTCTCGGTCCGTCTGGGCGCACAAGTCGTCCGACTCACAGCACCGGCTTTGTCCCCTAACACAAGTTGCCGCAGCGTAGGCCTGAGTTCGACCGGCAACAGGTCGACTCGAGGGGAGACGAATGCGCAAGCACGCGCTCAATACGCTGTGTTCTGGAGTCGTGACACCTGGGGCCGCCTTGCTCCTTTGCGCCTGCGCCTCGCTCCCCGACCCGCTGCCTGAAGCCAACCAAGCTCACGTTGTTGACACCGCTGCAACCACAGCCACAGCCCAACGGGAGGCGCACGACGCGCCGCAGTGGGTTCAGGTTTGGGTGGACGAATTTGATGGCGACGCGCTCGATCGCAGCCGCTGGTCGCCCGAAGAAGCCTGCTGGGGCGGCGGCAACAATGAGCGCCAATGCTACACCGATCGGCCCGACAATATTCGCGTGGCGGACGGCCTGCTACACCTCATGGCGAAGCCTGAGGTCTTCACCGGCCCGCTCTATTCAGACGCGCGCCCTGACCGCGGGACCGAAACCCGGCGCCAAGAATACACCTCCGGCAAGGTGCGCACGCGCGGATTGGCGTCTTGGCGCTATGGCCGGTTCTCGGCGCGCCTGAAACTGCCGGCGGGGCAGGGCGCGTGGCCGGCCTTCTGGATGATGCCGGCGCAGTCGGTCTATGGGCGCTGGCCGCTCTCGGGCGAGCTGGACATCATGGAGGCGGTCAATCTGGCCGAGCCGTGCGCCGACTGTCCGGGCGGGGAAGAACAGCGCACCTCCGCCGCCCTGCATTTCGGTGATACGGCGCCCGACAACACCTACCTATTTGCGCATGCGGACGGGACGCGCCGTCCGGGCCCGTCCGAAGAGTGGCGGGTCTATAGCGTCGAGTGGGCGGAAGGCGTGATTCAGTGGTTCGTGGACGGAGAGATGTTCTTCCGTCTTGAGTCGGACGACTGGAACACGGTGGCGCCGAATGCGGCGGGGCGCGCCCACGCCCCGTTCGACGAGCCCTTTTATCTCATTCTCAACTTGGCGGTCGGCGGAAATCTGCCCGAACGATCAAACGGGGCCGGGTTCGATCCAGCCTCGTTTCCCGCCGCCCTGCTTGTCGACTGGGTGCGTGTCGAGCAGTGCGCCGGCGACGAAGACACAGGCCGAGCGTGCCTGTCCGACAAGACCTGGACCGGGACGCCCAAGGGCCCCTGGGAGGTCCAGGCGCGATGAAGGCAGCAAAGCAGAAATCAGAAATCAGAAAAGAAGGGGAGGAACAGGACCATGGGATCGTTTAGAGGAAATCGCTCGGTTAAGGCCGGCCTGTCGATGGCGGTGAGCCTGGGCGCACTGATCAGCGCGACGCCGGCTCTGGCTCAAGACGCGGCGGTCAACGACGACGAGCGCGAAATCATCGTCGTTAAGGGCATTCGCGCCAGCTTGTCGGAGTCCTCCGACATCAAGCGCGAGGGACAGGGCGTCGTGGACGCCATCACGGCCGAGGACATCGGCAAGTTCCCCGACACCAACCTGGCTGAGTCGCTTCAGCGCATCACCGGCGTGTCGATCGACCGTCAGGCGGGCGAAGGCAGCCGGGTGACGGTTCGCGGCTTTGGTCCCGACTTCAACCTGGTGCTGCTGAACGGCCGCCAGATGCCGACCGCTTTCTTGGAAGAAAGCGCGCCGGCCTCGCGCAGCTTTGACTTCGGCAATCTCGCGTCTGAAGGCATCGCCGGCGTCAACATCTACAAGACGGGCCGCGCCGACCTGCCGACCGGCGGCATTGGTTCGACTCTGAACATCCTGACCGCCCGTCCGCTCGATGCGCCGGGCCTGAACTATTCGGTGGGCGCCAAGGCGGTGTTTGACCAGTCGGTCACCTCGCTGGGCGATGAGTCGGTGACCCCGGAGCTGTCGGGCATCTATTCGCGCACCTTCGCCAACGACACCTTCGGCGTCGCCCTCGCCGGGTCTTATCAGGACCGCGAGAGCGGGGTGGCGCAGTTCGGCACGACCAGCGGCTGGCGCGGGGCCTACTTGGGCTCGGAAAACAACTGGGGCACCCTGCCTCAGCCGCCGGCCGACACCCAGGTTACCAATCGTCCGGGGCCGACCGACATTTATTCGGTGCCGCAGAACGCCAACTATCGGCTGACCAACATCGCCCGCGAGCGCCTCAATGCGCAGCTGGCGCTTCAGTACCGTCCGGTCGACACCTTCACCGCGACCCTCGACTACTTCTTCTCGCGTAACCAGGTCGAGACCGAGCGGTCCGACCTGTCGGTGTGGTTCAACCACGGCAACGTCACCAGCGCCTGGGGCGACGGCCCGATCGCTGATCCGATCTTCTACAACGAAGACTTCGGCCCCGGCGGCTCGGACCTGTCGATGGGGGCGGCCCGTCTGGGCAGCCTGTCGACCAACAATTCGGTCGGCCTGAACCTAGCGTGGGAGCCCACCGACCGGTTGAGCGTGGCGCTGGACGTTCACTCGTCCTCAGCCGAGAGCGAGCCGGACAGCCCCTATGGCACGGAGGGCGTTCTGTCGACAGCGGACTTCTCGCTGCGCACCCAGGGTGTTGATTTCACAACAGAATTGCCAAGCCTGTCGCTCGGCTTCCAGGCGCCGTTCACCGACATCAGCGCCGATCGCATGCGCGGCACGGGCTCGACCTTCCAGGCGAGCTATATCCGCACGGAGATCGATCAGACCCAGCTGTTTGCGAGCTACGACTTCGACACCTCGATCGTGAAGAGCGTCGACTTTGGCGCCGCCTTGACCAACAACAGCTATCGCTCGACCTTCTCCAACAACCAACGCGACAGCTGGGGCGGGGTCGGCGATCCGTCTGACTATCCCGACGACATCTGGCGGCGCGCCGATCTGGCCGGCAACTTCGACCAGTTCAGCGGCTCGGGCACGACCTATCCGGACTTCTTCATTGTCGACTTCGACAAGCTGGTGGCCGTGATGGACACCACAATCGGCGGCTTTGCGCCGGTGTGCGGCGGCGATGGAGTCTGCATCGCCGACACGGTCCAGACCGATCGGCGGACCGAAGAAGAGAGCCGGTCGGCGTTCGTGCAGGTCAATTCTGAGTTTGATCTGGGCGCCTGGCCGGCCGAACTGATGACGGGCCTGCGCTACGAGGAAACCGACGTCACCTCCCAAGCCCTGGTCGCCTTCCCGACGGGCACGGCCTGGGTGGCCGCCAACGAGCTGACGTTGTTGGGTCTCGACAGTGCAGCGAACCGCAACTTCACCAGCCTGTCAGGCACTTACGACTACCTGCTGCCAGCGGTCGACTTCCAGGTCGAGCCGCGCGACGACTTGGTGCTGCGCGCCTCCTACAGCCGCACCATGACGCGACCGTCCTACGCCGACATTCAGGGCGGTCAGACGGTGGCACAGCTCTTCCGCGTCGACGGAGGAGACGGGACCTCGGGCAACCCCGCCCTGGAACCCTTCCTGTCGTGGAACACCGACGTGTCGGCCGAATGGTACTATGGTACCGGCAGCTATGTGTCGGTCGGCTACTTCGACAAGGAAGTCTCTAACTTCATCGGCACGGACGTGTTCGCCGACACTCCGTTCGACGTTTACACGCCGATCGGCGGCGCCCGCTACAATGCGGCGGTCGCAGCCCTGGGCGGCACGGCGGATGCGGCGGCCATCCGGCAGTGGATCTTCCAGAACGCCGATCCCTCGACATTCGAAATCACCGGCACCGATGTGAACGGCGACTTTGTCGGCAACATCTTCGGGGTGGCGGGCGAAGACCCGATCGTGTCGTTCGACATTGCGCGGCCGGTAAACCGCGACACCAAGAACGTCGATGGCTTCGAATTCGCCTGGCAGCACTTCCTGGGCGACACCGGGTTCGGCTGGATCGCGAACTTCACGATGGTGAACGGCGATATCGAGTTCAACAACTTCTCGGTGCCCTCAAGCGGCGATGTGCAAACACCGCTGATCGGCCTGTCTGACAGCTACAACCTGGTCGGCTTCTATGACCGGGACGGGCTGCAAGCGCGGATCGCCTATAACTGGCGCGACAAGTTCCTGAACTCGTCGATTGGGGTCAGCGGCACGCCGAACAACCCGCTGTATACGGAGGACTACGGTCAGTGGGACGTCAACGCCAGCTATGAGTTCCGCACCGGCATGACGGTGTTCGTGGAGGGCATCAACATCACCGACGAGACCGCGCGTGTTGTCGGCAGAACGCCCGGCTATGTGAACTTCGCAACGCAGACCGGGTCGCGCTACAATGTCGGGGTGCGCTACACGTACTAAGGCGTTTGCCCGATCGGACCGGCGACTCCTCCCGTCGCCGGTCCGACTACGCCCCATTCTGGTCGCTCGGCGCGCCGGCCCGTGTGCGGGACGGCGCGTTCGGCGTTGGTCCGCCGCAGACCTCAGAGGAGTGCATGGACGACGTTGTGCAGCATGTGGTGGTGGTGGGCGGCGGCACGGCCGGCTGGCTGACGGCGAGCCTGATCGCGGCTGACCATTGCACAGGCTCGGAAAACGGCGTCCGGGTCACGCTGATCGAAAGCCCGCGCATTCCCATTCTTGGGGTGGGCGAGGGGACTTGGCCGAGCCTGCGCGACACGCTGCGGCGGATCGGCCTGAACGAAACCGCCTTCATCCGCGCCTGCGGCGCCAGCTTCAAGCAGGGCTCGCGCTTTGACGGCTGGCGCACGGGCGCGCCTGACGACAGCTACCAGCATCCGTTCGACGCGCCCCCCAGCGCTGAAGTCCTTGATCTTCAGGCGGTTCTGGCGCGTGGCGTCGCGGGCCCCGCATTCGCTGGCACGGTTAGCGCCCAGGCGGCGGTCTGCCGAGCGGACCGCGCGCCCAAGCAGACTGGCACGCCCGAGTACGCGGCGGTGACGAACTATGCCTATCACCTGGACGCGCCTGGCTTTGCGGCGCTCTTGGCGCGCCACGCGGTCACGGAGCTGGGCGTGTCCCTGATCAAGGACGATGTCGTTGAGGTGGTCCGGGCTGACACAGGCGACGTTCGGGCTGTGACGACCACGGCGAACGGGGCGGTGGCGGGCGATCTGTTCGTTGATTGCACGGGCGCGCGCGCCGTCCTGATTGGCGAGGCGCTCGGTGCGCCCCTGGAGGACGTCAGCGCCATTCTGGGCAATAATGCCGCGCTGGCGGTACAGGTTCCGCACGCCGCGCCCTCCGCCCCGGTCGCCTCTCAGACCATCGCAACCGCCTTGCCGGCTGGCTGGGTTTGGGACATTGCCCTGAACTCGCGGCGGGGGGTCGGCCATGTGTTCGACGCCGCGCAAACCAGTGAGGAGGCGGCGCGCCAGGCGCTGCAAGCCTATCTCGACGTTGCCGCGCCCCATGCCGAGGCGGGGACTGCGGACGCGCGGCTCATTCGCTTTTCCTCTGCCTACAGACGCAGTCCGTGGACGAACAATGTAGTCGCGGTCGGCATGTCGCAGGGCTTCGTGGAGCCGCTGGAAGCGTCCGCCATAGTCATGATCGAGCTGTCCGCGACCCTGATCAGCGATCTTTTGCCGCCGCGCCGAGGCCAAATGGGCGCGGCCGCGGCGCGGTACAATGCCCGCTGCTCGTACCGCTGGGACCGAATTGTTGACTTTCTCAAGCTGCACTATGTGCTGAGCGAGCGTGTCGAGCCTTACTGGGCGCGCCACCGCGACCGCGCCAGCTGGCCCGATCGTCTGGTGGAGCTGGTGGATCTGTGGCGACACGTCCCGCCCTCGCGTGAGGACTTTCCCCAGACCCTGGAGATGTTTACCGCCGCCAGCTACGCCTACATTCTTTATGGCATGGGGTTCCAGACCCTGGCGCGCGCGACCGCCAAGCGCGCCGCCGATCAGACGCGCGCCGGCCGCGTGCTCGACGAAATCGCAGCCCGCTCTGCGCGCTATGTTGCCGGATTGCCCACCAACCGGCAGCTTCTAGACCATATCCACGGCGACGGCCTGCACCGAACCTCAGAGGCGCTCTGATCATGGCGAGACACACTCAGCTCAATTCCGCTGCACACGGCGCGCTGCGCGTACGGCGCGATTTTGCGCCAGCGCTTGGCGACGAGGTGATGTGGGCGCCGGCGTTTCCCTATGAGTTTCGCCAATTGCAGCCGCACTATCCCATCGTGTTCCGGACCGACGCCGCCTCCCGCTCTTACCGGCCGATCGCCTTGTTCGGGTTTGAAAGTGATCAGAACCTCTTTCTTTCCGATCAGGGCTGGGATGCGGCCTACGTGCCCTTGGCCATCCGTATGCGGCCGTTCTTGATCGGCAGGGCCGCGGACGGGGCCGGGAGCGCGCCCACGCTGGAGGTGCACATCGATCTTGATCACCCCCGCGTCAGCGACACCCAGGGAGAGGCTCTGTTTCTGGAAGACGGCGGCCTGGCGCCGGCGCTCCAGGAAGCTCAGGACATCTTGGTCAAGGTGCACCAGGGCGAACAGACCGTAGCTCCGGTGTGCGCCCTCCTGGACGAGCTTGGCTTGCTTGAGCCGTTCACACTCGACGTGACGCTCAAGGACGGCACGAGCGGGCGGCTGGCCGGCTTTCACACCATCTCAGAAGAGCGCCTCTATAGCCTAAACGGGGAGGCGCTTGGCAGGCTGCAGGCGGCCGGCGCCTTGCAGCCGGTGTTCATGGCGGTCGCCTCCTTGTCTCAGCTCAGCGCTCTGGTCGAGCGGCGCAACGCACGCGTCGCCCCCTTGTTCTGATGGTCGATAGTCCCGTCTTTGCCGGCGTGTTGCCGCCGCCCCAGCCGGTGCGGGAGATGCGCGCCGGCACGCCCGGCGTGGTCGATACTGCGGTCGTCAACTCTCAGACGCCGCTGATCTTGCGCGAGTTTGTCGCCCATTGGCCGGTGGTGGAGGCGGGCCTTGCGTCCGCTGACGCGCTCTTGTCCTACCTGCTGGAGTTGGAGAGCGGGATTGTCGCGCCGGTGGCGGTCGGATCGGCGGATCTGGGCGGGCGCATGTTCTACAGCAATGACTTTCGCGGCCTGAACGTCGAGCGCGGGCACGCCAAGCTCTCTGAGATCCTGCGTAGGGTGAAGGCGCATGGCGCCATGCAACCGCCGCCAATGATCTACATGGCGTCGGCGGACCTAGAGGTGTGCTTTCCGGGGTTCGGCGCACGCAATCAGATCGATTTCGGCGACGCCAAGCCGCTCGAAAGCATCTGGATCGGCACCCAGACGCGGATCGCCGCCCACAATGATCTGCCGCTCAACATTGCCTGTGTTGCCGCCGGACGGCGCCGGTTCACCCTGTTCCCGCCTGATCAAACCCCCAACCTCTATGTCGGCCCGTTCGAGGTGACCCCGGCGGGGCGGCCGGTGAGCTTGGTGGACTTCACCGCGCCGGATCTGGAGCGCTTTCCCCGCTTCGCCCAGGCCGCGCAGGTCGCCCAGACGGCCGAGCTTGGCCCCGGCGACGCCCTCTTCATCCCGTCCATGTGGTGGCACCATGTGGAGGCGTTCAGCCCCTTCAACGTGCTGGTGAACTACTGGTGGCGGCGCACGCCGGCCTATCTGGGCACCCCACAGGACGTGCTGCATCACGCCATGCTCACGCTGCGCGATCTGCCCGAAAACGAGCGGGCGGTCTGGCGCGACCTGTTTGAGCACTATGTGTTTTCGGGCGGGGAGGGGTGCGCCGACCACGTGCCCGAGGCGATACGCGGCATTCTAGCGCCCATGACCGAAGAGAACGCTCGCCAAGTGCGCGCCCATCTTCTCAAGCGGCTCAATCGATAGGGGCGTCAACCATGACCCATACCCGGGCACAGCTACAGGCCCAACCTCACGCCAAGCGCGTGATCGTCGCTGGGGGCGGCACGGCCGGCTGGATGACGGCGGCGGCGCTCGCCAAGACCCTAGGCGCGGCGGTCGAGGTCACCCTGGTTGAGAGCGACGAGATCGGCACAGTCGGGGTTGGCGAGGCCACCATCCCGACGCTCCTGACTTACAATCGGCTGATGGGCGTGGACGAGGCGGCGTTCATGGCCGCCACCGGCGCCACCTTCAAGCTCGGCATCGCGTTCGAGAACTGGACCGACCTCGATCACCGCTACATCCATTCCTTTGGGGTCACAGGCAAAGATCACTGGACCGCCGGCTTCCAACACTTTTGGCGGCGCGGGCGCGACTTGGGCCTGGCCAAGGCTTTTGGCGACTATTGCCTGGAGCTGCGCGCCGCCGAAGCCGAGCGCTTCGCCCATCTGCCCAATCTCGGCCTGAACTACGCCTATCACCTCGACAGCGCCGCCTATGCCGTCTTTCTGCGCGCCATCGCCGAGGCCCACGGCGCGCGCCGGACCGAAGGGCGGATCGCGGCGGTCGAGCGGGCCGAGAACGGCGATCTGGCGCGCCTGGTCCTGGACGGCGGGCGCACGCTGGAGGGCGACTTTTTTGTCGACTGCACTGGCTTTCGCGGCCTCCTAATCGGCGACGCGCTGGGCGTGGGCTATCACGACTGGACCCACTGGCTGCCGTGTGACCGGGCCTTTGCGGTGCAGACCCGCTCTGTGCGCCCGCCCTTGCCCTACACGCGCTCGATTGCGCACGGGGCGGGGTGGCAGTGGCGCATTCCGCTCCAGCATCGCGCCGGCAACGGCATCGTGTTCTCAAGTCGCCACATGGACGAGGACGCGGCCCGCACGCTCCTGATGGACACCATTGAGGGCGAGCCGCTCACCGAGCCGCGCCTGATCCGCTTTCGCACCGGCGCGCGCCGCGCCCACTGGGCGCGAAACTGCGTGTGCGTGGGCCTGTCGAGCGGCTTCATCGAGCCCTTGGAAAGCACAAGCATCCACTTAATCCAGCGCGCCGTGCTGCGCCTGTTGCAGATGTTCCCGTTGGCCGAAACGAGCCCGGCGGACCGGGACGAGTTCAACGCCCAAACCGCCTATGAGTGGGAGCACGTGCGCGACTTCATTGTGCTGCACTATCATCTGACCAATCGCACCGACACGCCGTTCTGGCGCCACTGTCGGTCCATGGACGTCCCCGATAACCTGACCCACCGGATGCGCCTGTTTGAGCAGACCGGGCGCGTATTCCGCGCCAATGACCAGCTTTTCGCCGAGAATTCCTGGTCCCAGGTGATGCTCGGCCAAGGCTTGACCCCACAGGCCTATCACCCGACTGCCGCCGTGATGAGCGAAACTGAACTGGCCGATTTTCTTGCCCACATCGAGTCCAATGTCGCGCGCACGGTCGCTGGCCTGCCCGCCCACGAAAGCTATGTGGCGCGCTACTGTCCCAGCACGCTGGGCGCGCCGCGCAAGGCTGGAGCCTAGGGCGGCCAGACCCGGTCTCAGTAGCGCTCGATCGCCTTATTGATCAGGGCCAGAAAGGCGCGCTCGTCGGCGGCGGACAGGGCGCCGTCGCCGGTGGCGCCGAGGGCTCTGAGCGCGGCAATGATGGCGTCATAGACGGCCGCGCCGGCCGGAGTCAGGTGCAGGTGGGCCGAGCGGGCGTCCGAGGTCGAAGCCTGGCGCGCCAGCAGCCCGTCCGCCACCAGGGCGGCGACGGCGCGGCTGACAATCCCCTTGTCCATGGGCGTGACCGCGACCAACTGGCTGGCCGTGCGCCCGGGCGTGTCCGCCACCGCCGCCAGCACGCGCCACTGGCTCAGATTGAGCGCGCTGACGCCTTGCACGGTCTCGGCGATGCGGCGCGCCACCCGATCCGCCAGCACGGTGACCTTGTAAATCCAGGCCTCGTCCAGGATCAGCGGCGCGGCAGTTTGGGGCGGCTCTGTCTGGGCCTGGACCTGGGTTTGGGCCGGGACCTGTGATCGCGTCCTTGGCGGCGTCGGCTCGGAGGGCGCGCGGGGCGGCGACTGGGACACGACCGAGCCTCAAGATAGTTGCAATCACAACAAAATGGTCAGTCTCAAGTATGCGGCCACCCGGCCCGTGCGCAAGCGCCTGAGTGCGGTCTGAAGGCCGCTTGGCGTGCAGGTCGGACCACTCAAGAGCGCGCCCCACGCAGGGCGCGACGCGACCACGAGGGAGACACGCGCCATGGCAGACCTGTTCGAGAACCCGGCCGGACTGGACGGCTTTGAGTTCATCGAGTTCTCCGCCCCCGAGAAGGGGGTGCCGGAGCCGGTGTTTGCGACCATGGGCATGGTTCAGATCGCGCGCCATCGCTCCAAGGACGTGACCCTGTGGCGCCAGGGCGAGATCAACTTCATCGCCAACTATGAGCCCGGCTCGCCGGCGTTCTACCTCGCGCGCGAGCACGGCCCCTCCGCGTGCGGCATGGCGTTTCGGGTGCGCGACGCCCGCGCCGCCTACGCCCATGTGTTCGCCCAAGGCGCCGAGCCGGTGCGGGTGGAGACGGGTCCGATGGAGTTGCGCTTGCCGGCGGTGCGCGGCATTGGCGGGGCGATCCTCTATCTGGTGGATCGGTATGGCGACGATCTGTCGATCTATGACATTGATTTTGTGTATGAACCTGGCGTCGAGCGCCATCCGGAAGGGGCCGGCTTCAAGCTCATCGACCACCTCACGCACAATGTCTATTCGGACCGAATGAAGTACTGGGCGGACTTTTACGAGAAGCTCTTTAACTTCCGTGAGATCCGGTTCTTCGACATTAAGGGCGAATATACCGGTCTGACCTCCAAAGCCCTGACCGCGCCGGACGGCAAGATCCGCATTCCGCTGAACGAAGAAGGCGAGGGCGGCGAGGGCCAGATCGAGGAGTTTCTGCGCGCCTTCAATGGCGAGGGCATTCAGAACATCGCCCTGATCTGCGACGATCTGGAGGCCTGCTATGATCGGCTGAAGGCGCGCGGCGTTCCCTTCATGACCGCGCCGCCCGACACCTATTATGGCATGCTCAATGAGCGGTTGCCCGACCACGGCGAGCCGACCGAGGCGCTCAAGACGCGCGGCATCTTGCTGGACGGCACAACCGAGGGCGGGCCGCGCCTGCTCTTGCAAATCTTCGCCAAGCCCCAGCTCGGCCCGGTGTTCTTCGAGTTCATTCAGCGCAAGGGCGACGACGGGTTCGGCGAGGGCAACTTCAAAGCCCTGTTTGAATCCATCGAGTACGATCAGATCGAGCGCGGCGTCGTTGGCGCCAAGGAGACCGCGTGATGGCGGACACCTCGAACACGGCGCCCGACGCGCCGGCCCTGCACGGGGTCCATCACGTCGCCTATCGCTGCAAGGACGCCGCGGCCACGGTGGCGTTCTACCGCGACGTGCTGGGCATGGACTTCCAACTCGCCATTGCCGAGGACACCGTGCCCTCGACCGGGGCGCCGGATCCCTACATGCATATCTTTCTGGATGCGGGAAACGGCAACGTGCTCGCGTTCCTCGAGCTGCCGAACAGTCCGGTCATGGGGCGCGACGCGGCGACGCCCAAATGGGTGCAGCACATCGCCTTCAAGGTCGCCAGCATGGACGACCTGCTTGCCGCCAAGGCGCGCGCACAGGCGCATGGGCTGGATGTCCTCGGGCCGACCAATCACGGCATCTTCAAGTCGATCTACTTCTTTGACCCGAACGGCCATCGGCTGGAACTCGCCTGCAACACCGGCACGCCCGAGCAGATGGCGGCGCTGCGCCGGGTCGCGCCGGAGATGCTGGAGGAGTGGTCGCGCACCCGCCGCGCCCCCCGTCACGCCGCCTGGCTGCACGAGAAAATCCAGACCGAAGCCACCGAGGGCTAGCGGCGCACCGCTTTTCTGGCGCACCCGCTCGCATGCGCTCGCTGCTTGAGCGCGGGGCGGGGCGCCCCTTCCGGCCCGCGGTCCTTCGCTTTTGGCTCAGGACAACAGCCCTTCATGTATATCTGTCATCGTGCTTGGGTGCGGCGGCGGAGCGTTACGGGGACCGGAGGCGCCGGATGGGCGGGATCAGCGTGTATGAGCTAGGCGCGGCGCGGCTCGATCCAGCCGGCGCGGCGTGCGATGAAATCATCGACGTGCGCAGCCCCTCTGAGTTCGCCGCCGACCATGCGCCCGGCGCGATCAATCTGCCGGTGTTGGACGACGCCGAGCGCGCCCGGGTCGGCACGCTCTACAAGACCGTCAATCCGTTTGTCGCGCGCAAGCTGGGGGCGGCCCTGATCGCGCGCGCGGTCGCCGGCCATCTTGAGGGGCACTTCGCCGACAAGCCAGGCGGCTATCGACCGCTGGTCTATGGCTGGCGGGGCGGTCAGCGCAGCCACGCCATGGCGACCATCCTGGCCGAGATCGGCTGGCGGGTGTCGGTCCTGGAGGGCGGGTATCGGCGCTATCGGGCCGGGGTGGTGCAGCGCCTGTACGAGACCGAAGTGGCGCTCGAGCTTGTGCGCCTGGACGGGGACACGGGCGTGGGCAAGACGCTGGTGTTGCGCGCGCTCGCCGAGGCCGGCGCGCAAATCCTCGATCTGGAGGCGCTGGCCGCGCATCGCGGCTCGGTGTTCGGCGCTGAACCGGGCCGCACCCAGCCCGCGCAAAAGCTCTTTGAAAGCCGGCTCGACCAGGCGCTGGCGGCGTTAGACCCTAAGCGCCCGGTGTTTGTGGAGGCCGAGGCCAATCAGCTTGGCCGGGTGTCGCTTCCGCCCAGCCTGTGGCGGGCCATGCAGGCGAGCGGGCGGGTGGTCTTGTTCGCCACGCTTGAAGCGCGCGTGGGCGCAATCGTGCGCGACTATGCCCACCTGACCGCCGACGCGGGCCGGTTGAGCGCGCGGCTGAACGCCCTGGCCCCGTTTCACCCGCGCGCGCGCCTGGAAGCCTGGCGGGAGCACGCCCAGTCCGGCGCGATCGCGCCTCTGGTCAGCTCTCTGCTGGAGACCCACTACGACAAGGCCTATGCGCGCGCCCGCGCCGGCGAGCCCGAAGCGCGGGCCGTCATCTCGCTCGATCCGCGCGATCCTGACTCGGTGCGCGCCGCCGCCGACGCGGTTGCGGGCGCCTTCGCGCTCGCTCCGGTCTAGCGCAGGCGCACCGGCGGGGCACCCGCCATCAGGGACAGGCACTCGTCCACGATGGCGGCCGTCACGCCGGCATCGCGCAGGCGCGTCAGGGCGTCCTCGGCCGCTTCCTCGGGCACCGCAGCAAGGAGGCCACCGGCGGTCTGCGGATCAAAGAAGGCCGCTGAGAGCGGGGAGGCGGCTGCGCTGGGCGCCACGCCCGCCTCGATCAGGGCGGCGTGGCGGGCGGGCGCAGCGCGGCGCACGCCCGGGACCCCGCGCGCCGCCGCGCCCGCAAGGACGGGGGCGTCTTGGAGCCGCAGCGCCGCAGCGACCCCGCTCGTCTGCGCCAGGGCCAGGGCGTGGCCGGCCAGCCCATAGCCGGTTACGTCCGTCATGGCGCGCGCGCCCGCCTGGCGCAGAATCCGGGCGTCCTCGCCCAGTCCGCGCCGCATCGAGGCGAGGGCGGCCGCCACCCAGGCGCCGCGCGCCAGCCCGCGCATCACGCCGGCAAACAGTACGCCGGTTCCCAGCGGCTTGGTCAGGATCAGCCGATCACCCGGCCGCGCCCCGGCGAGGGTCATGGCCTGGGCGCGGCTCACCCGTCCGGTGACGGCGAACCCGACCGTCAGCCGCTCGCCTTGGCTCGTGTGCCCGCCCACCAAATCGGCGCCCGCCGGGCCCAGCGCCGCTTCGGCGCCGGCGGTCAGCTCGCGCAGCGTCTCCGCTTGCAGGCGGGCCGACAGCGGCGGAAAGACCAGGATCGACAGGGCGGTCTGCGGCGCCCCGCCCATGGCCCAGACATCACCCATGGCGTGCACGGCGGCGATCTCGGCCAGCCGATAGGGGGCGGCGATAAAGGCGGGAAACTGGTCGACGGTGAGGATCAGATCGTCCCCGTCCGGCCCCGCGATCAGGGCCGCGTCGTCGCCCGCGCTCAGGCGCGCGTCTGCCCGGCGAGGCCCGACGAGGCCCGACAGACCCGTGGTCAGGGCCTCCAAGCCCGGCTTGGCATGACAGCGGCGCAGTTGGCGGCTCGACTGGAAGTGACACAGCAGGCTGTCAGCGGCCTCGAATGTTCTGAAGCCAATTATGCGATCCGCCTTGAGACCTTGCGCAAGGCGGCGGCTGCGCTCGACTGCCAGCTGGTCTATGCGCTCGTGCCCAACAAGCCGCTTGAGGACATGGTCGCCGAACGGGCCCGCGCTAAGGCGCTGGAGGCGATCGGCGGCGTGTCGCACTCCATGGCCATGGAAGACCAGAAGGTGCTGGATGATGATCTGGAGGAGCGTATTCAGGTCTTCATCTCAGAGACGCTGCGCGATCGAGACCTCTGGGAAGAGTGATGACGGACCTGTTTCAGGAACCAGAAGATGCCATGCCGCTGGCGCCGGATGAGCGCGAAGGGTTACGCCTGACCTGGGTGACCACACGCGCCGATCTGAACGCTGCCGAGCAGGACAATATCGACAAGGGCGCCGCCTGGGCCCACCGATCGCGAAAGCCGGACCTGATGAGCGTTGAGTTTTAGCTGCAGCTTCACACGCGCATGTTTGGTGATGTGTGGTCATGGGCCGGCCAGTATCGCCGCACCGAACGCAATATCGGCATCGCGCCGCATATGATCGGCGTGCAGACAAGCCAGCTCATGGGAGACGCCGCCTATGGGCTCGAACATCAAACCTATGAGCCGACAGAGCTTGCTGTCCGGGTCCGTCACAAGCTGGTCTACATCCATCCGTTTCCCAATGGAAACGGCCGCCACGCCCGCATGTTGGCCGATCTTGTCCTGCGCCGACTTGGCGAGCCGGCTCGGTCCTGGGGCGGCGGATCGCTGACGGACATCCATGATCTGCGGCGCGCCTATGTGGAGGGCCTGCGGCGGGCCGATCGCGAAGACTATGACGCGCTGATCGCGTTTTCACGCTCCTAACTCCCTGTTGGAGCCCTTGCTGGACCGCCGCCTTACAGGCAAGCGCGCCTGATGCGATCTGAATGCGTCGCTCCCCGGTTCACGCGAACGCCGCCGGGCTCGCCACAACCCAGCCGCAGCGCTCGCGGGCGCGCGAGGGACTCTGCGCTCTCTCGCGCGCCCGCGAGGATGAACCGTTGACGGATGAGCCGGCAAGTGACGGGGAGGAGCGTTCCCCGCACACGCGGGGATGAACCTCATTGGTCATTGAGGGTCACCATCGGTTGTGGTCTAGGTTCAGCGACCCGATCCTAACCGACGATCTGCGATGACCAGCCACCCTCAGGCGGCAACGCTCCTACACCACGCCCTGGGGCACGACCTGGCGAACATCCACAAACACCGACTACGGCGCGAGCCGCAGCCCCGACTGGATACAAAGGATATTGTGCAACAATAGCGATACAAAATGTGTAACAATTTTCGTCAGCAATACATTTAGGATAAGGAAATATATTGCTTTTATTTGAGATTTCGAGCCCTTCACCCGCTCCAGCGCTCACCTCTCCCAGACGGCGCCTGTGCTGCACGTGCGCTCCTGCCTGACACGGGTTTCTCCTTGGGCCCGGCCCGGAACCTGCATTGTCGCGTCTCAGGCTCGTTTCGCCGGTTTTATACGCTCTGGGGGAGCAAACATGATGATGACCCGCACCTTGATTGGCGCGGTTGCCGCGCTTGGTTTTGCCGCCAGCGCTTCGGCAATCGACACGCTGGCGACGGTTGAATCCGGTCGCGCGGCTCTGGCCAAGAATGACTTTCTGACCGCCGCCATCGTCTTTGATGAGGCGTTCCGCAACGGCGATGCAGAAGCGGGCGCAGAGCTCGCCTACATGGCGCGCTTTGGTATTGGCATGCCGGTCAACGTCCCCAGTGCTGCGGCCATCTACGCCGAAGCCGCTGAGGCGGGCTCGTCGGTCGCCATGCGTGAAATCGGCTTGATGACCTTGGCGGGCGAAGGCGTTGCCGCAAACGCTTCAGCCGGTGCGTCCTACCTGTGTCAGGCCGCCCAGGCGGGTGACACCGATGGCGCGTTTCAGTGCGGCATGGTGCTGGCGCGCGGCGTTGGCGTGATCCGCGATGACACCGCCGCCGCTGGCTGGTTCGCGACCGCGGCGGACGCCGGCCACATCCAGGCGCGCACCTACCTTGGCCTCGCCTATCAGACGGGCGCCGGCGTGGAAGCCGACCTAGAGGTCGCCGAGACCTTGTTGACGGACAGCGCGCGGGCTGGGGACACCACCGCCATCTTTGCCTTGGGCGAAGTTCTGGAAACACGCGGCGACCGCATTGGCGCCCACGCCCTTTTCACCCTGGCTGAAGAACGTGACCATCCCGATGCGCAGGCGCGCCGGGTTGACGTACAGTCGTGGCTCTCCACTCAGTCGATCCTGGATGCGCAAGCCATTGCACGGTCTTGGTTCGCCATGAGCTAAGGCTGGCGCTTTCACGCCACAGTTGCTGAGCACCTGATCGGCCGCGCAACCTGGTTGCGCGGCCTTTCTTTTGTCATGGGAGGCGCCGGCGTCACGGCGCGATTTCCTGTCCGGCATAGTCAAATATGCGTCCCGAGTGCGCCGGCGTCGTCTGGGCGCACACCTCCAGGAGGGCGCCGGCGCTAAACGCGGGGGTGAAGAGCTTGGCGGCCGGAACACCGCGCTGATAGGGCCGCGACAGATCCGTGTCGACGGTGCCGGGATGAAGGGCGATGCAGGCGGCCTTGGGATGGGTGCGGCGCAGCTCGATGGCGCAGGTGCGGATGATCTGATTGAGAGCCGCCTTGGACGCGCGATAGGCGTGCCAGCCGCCGAGCCGATTGTCACTGATAGAGCCGACCCGCGCCGAGAGCGCGGCAAGCACTGCCGTGCGGGACTTGTCCAGCGCCGGCAGGGCGTGCTTGGCGATGACAGATGGGCCGATCGTGTTGACGGCCAGGACTTCTGCGAAGGCGTTGGGCGTTAGGGCCTTGAGCGACTTTTCGGGCGCCAGCGCGTCGCCGCGATGCAGGACGCCGGTCGCCGCCACCACCAGGTGCAAGGGCCCGCGCGCGCACGCGCGCTCAACAGCCCCGGCAATGGAGGCTTCGTCAGCAAGGTCGAACGCTAGGGCGCTGACCTTGTCCGAAGGCGCGGAAACGGGCGTGCGAGACGCGGCCGTGACATGCGCAACGCCGGGCGCGCGCGCCAGGTGCTGCGTCATCGCCGCGCCGACGCCGCCGCTTGCCCCGAAAACAAGAACGTTCAGACCGTCGCCGAGGGGTGTCAGATTGGGAGTGCGTGTCATGGCGCGCAGAACTAGCCCGCCGCGCCCCGGCGGCCAGTTCCGCCCGACGCCAATTCCACACAATCCACGACCCCCAAAACGAAGCGCCTCCATCACACGCGTGCGATGGAGGCGCTCAAGCTTGTGTCTGGTCGCGCAAGATCGATGGCGATCTGTCGAGCCCTACTCGGCGATGTGCGCTTCTGGCAGGGGCAAGATGAACTTGGCGTCCCAGTCCTTCACGTCGGCGAGTTGGGCCATGATCTCGTCTTTGAGGTTCCAGACGAACAAGATGATGTAGTCCGGCTTGGCCTCGTAAAGGGCTTCCACCGGCAGGATCGGTACCCGCACGCCCGGCACCCAGCGGTTCTGTTTGGACGGCGCCTTGTCGACGATGAAGTCGATCATGTCGGTGCCGACACCGACATAGTTGAGGAGCGTTGTCGCCTTGGCCGGCGCGCCATAGCCAGCGATGGTCTTGCCCTGATCCTTCAGCTCAATCAGAAGCTTCAGGAAGGCGCGCTTGGTGGCCTTCACCTCTTCGTTAAAGGCGGTGTAGGCGGCGGGCGTGCCCAAACCATAGTCAAGTTCAGCTTGGCGCACGTCGGCCAGGCGCTGCGTGGGCTGGTGGCTGGCCCCGTCCTGACAGACAAAGAAGCGCAGCGAACCGCCGTGGGTGGTGACTTCTTCCACGTCAAAGATGCGCAGGCCCTGGCTGGCGAACAGCTTCTCGCCGGCGATCAGTGTGAGGTACGAGAAGTGCTCATGATAGACGGTGTCGAACTGGCGACCCTGCATCAGGCGCATCAGGTGCTGGATTTCGAACGTCGCCACGCCTTCAGGCGCGAGCACCTCTTGGAACCCGCCGACAAAGTCATTGATGTCGGGCACGTGCGCCAGCACATTGTTGGCGGCCATGCCGTCCGCCCGCCAGCCCTCGGCGGCCAGCGCCCTGCCGGCCTCGCGACCAAAGAACAAGACCCGGGTGTCGATGCCCTTGGCGATGGCCGCGTCAGCCACCGACTGGCAGGGCTCAATTCCGAGCGTCTCCACGCCGTGGGCCTTCATGTACTGCAAGAGATAGCCGTCGTTTGAAGCAATCTCGACAAAGCGCGATTCTGGGCCGAACCCGAAGCGTCGCACCATGGCCTCAACATAGGTCTCGGCGTGCTTGAGCCATGACGTGGATGTGGAGGAGAAGTAGACATAGTCTTCAGTGAAGACGTCTGAGCCGACCACAAAGTCCCGCGTTTGGGCCAAATGGCAGTTGTCGCAGACCAGTACTTGCAGAGGGTAGAGGCGCTCAGATTCGTTGAGCTTGTCGGCCGACACCAAATCATTGGCGATCGCTGACAGGCCCAGATCAACAATCTCAGTGACCAGATCGGCGCCGCAGTGTCGGCATGTCGGCGCGGCGGCGCTCGCAGCGCGCGCGTCGGCGACGCGTTCAAGGGCGGTGGTGGTGTCTGCCATGGCGATCGCGCCTTTCTCTAATTTTGGTGCTGCTTTGGAACATGCGGCGTGGCGTCAAGACCGCACGTCTTGCGTCACTGTGTGCGTTGCAGCGCAGCTTGCAAGAACTGCGCACTTTTGAGTTCGGCGCCCGCGCGCCTACGGTGTGCGCGACAAGCGAAACATGGCGTCTTGCTCGGCGTAGGCGATGTCGATGTCCCGCGGGGCCGGCATGGTGACATCGTCGAAGGTCAGCGTGGCGCCCTTGGCGATGGGCCGGGCGATGCGCGCGCCTTGCGCCAGTCCCATCGGCAGCAGACGTTCTGCAGCGATGTTGGGGCTGGTTTCAGCCTCACCATACGTCAAAAAGCCGCCGAATTCGTCGATTGTTTCGCCGGTCTTCAGGTCACGCTTTGCAGTCGCCACGACGCCGACCTGGGGGGCGCCCAGGGACATCAGGCCCGCATCACCGAAGTCCACCGCCCGCGCCACGGAAAGCGGCGCCTCAAAATGGCAAAGGTGATAGGGAGTGGTGAACATGTAGTACGGGCCGTCGCCCATCTTGTATTGGCGCAGGAAGTGTTGCTGGCGCGGCTGATCGCAGTAGCCGATGACGAACACGCCCGGTCCAGGGCTGGCGCCGACGACATAGTCCACCAGGCCAGGCCCGTCTGGATCTAGATGCGGCGTCAGGAGGGGCAGATACTCCTCGATCGGCCGCAAGGGCAGGGTGGGGTCTTTGCCGGTGGGGTCGGGGCCCAGCATGCCGCGGCGGGCCACGGTCATGCCGGTCGCATTGGCCACAATCGCCTGCTCGAACGACATCTTGGTGCCGTCGGCGTAGGAGGCGACATTGGCGGGCTTCTGGCCCCACTTTGCAGCGAAGGCGACTTGGGTGTCAGGATTTCGATCCGTATCCTGAAGGCCTTTGATGTTGCCCGCCATCATGGGCTTGAGACCAATGGAGCGCACAAAGCGCAACAGGTTCATTTCCGCGACCGGCTGATCACCATCAGCGTTTGAAACCACCTGTCCAGCGCGCCGACCCAACTCGGCCAAAAGCGGACCGACGGTG
Source organism: uncultured Caulobacterales bacterium (assembly GCA_964351895.1). Taxonomy (GTDB): domain Bacteria; phylum Pseudomonadota; class Alphaproteobacteria; order Caulobacterales; family Maricaulaceae; genus CAYGQB01. The sequence continues at coordinate 34,952 of CAYGQB010000001.1, read as the reverse complement.
CCGTCGAGCTCTGCGTTCATCAAGATGAGGTGCTTGCCGGAGCTGAGGGCGGCGCGGGACGCGCTGAGGGCAAAGTCCATTGAGCCCGTGACTTCGAGCACGGCGTCAAGACCCTCGGCACGCGCCAAGGCGGTTGGATCATCGGTGACAAGGCGCTGACCGCGCGCGATAGCGTCTTCAATCGCGCCGATGCTGTCGGGGCGTGCGATCTGGTCAGCGTCCATGACTTGCGCATAGGCGCCCAGGGCCTGGTCGGGGCGGCGCGCCGCGATCCCGGCCACCTGCATGCCCGGGATCGCGCTTTCAATCTGGAGCGTCAGGGCCGCGCCCATATAGCCCGCGCCCACCAGGCCGACCTTGATCGGACGCCCCTCAGCTTCTCGCTTGGCCAACGCCGTATCAACGATGATCATGGTCGGGTCCCCTGGTGCTCCGGCGCTCCTAGCCGTAGGTCCAGAACAGCTTGTCGTTCAGAAGGCCCGCACCGCGCAGACGCATCAGCATTTTGAGGCGCGTATACGGATCAGATGTGAAGGTGTCCGCGCTCATGTCGATCCGCTCAAAGACTTCCCGCATCTGGGCGGCGCCTTTCTGGGCTGTCCACTGGCACGAAAACGTCGGTAACACCTCTTTGATCTTTTTAAATCCGACGCGGTAGCTGCGGTTGTCGGCGCTGGGTTGACCGATGGACAAGGAGCAGCCGGGAAACTCGTTGGCGACGATCTCGGCGATGTCGCGCACGCGATAGTTTTGATCGTCTGAGCCGACGTTGAAGATCTGGCCGCGAATGGCGTCCGCAGGCGCGGTCAACGAGAGGTGGACCGCCTGGCACATGTCGAGGGCGTGGACGAGCGGTCGCCAGGGCGTGCCGTCCGACAGGAGCTTGATCTCTTTGGTGGTCCAGGCCAGGCCGCACAGGTCGTTCAAGACGATGTCGAACCGTTGGCGCGGGCTGGCGCCATAGGCGGTGGAGTTGCGCAGGAAGCAGGGCTCAAAATCGTCGCCCGCCATGGGTTGCACGTCGCGCTCCACCAGCGCCTTGCACTCCGCGTAGGCGGTTTGCGGGTTCACCGGGCTGGTCTCGTCCAGCACCTGGTCGGGCTTGCCCACGCCGTAAACCGAACACGATGACATGTACACGAAGCGCTTGGCGCCAGCGGCGCGCGCCATCTCGGCAAGGCGCAACGAGCCCTTGTGATTGATGTCGTGGGTCAGACCCGGGTCTTGCTGACCCAGCGGGTCGTTGGACAGTTCGGCAAGGTGAGCAACCCCGTCAAACCCTTCCAGGTCCTCTGGCGTGATCTCGCGAATGTCCTTGGTCAGAACACTCGGGCGAGCACCCGCCATCGGGTAGAGCCACCCTTGACGATAATAGCCTGTGTCCAGGCCAACTGCGTCGATCCCCTTGTTCAGGAGATACGGCCCAAGAAGCGAACCGATGTAGCCGTCCGCGCCGGTAAAAAGCACCCGCATGATGATCGTCCCCGTTTGATGCGTTGCAGCACTAGAGCAAGAGCTGCGCCGTGCGCGCCTCGGCGGCCTCCACTACCTCTTCGGCGAGCGCGAGGCTGGCCGTCAAGCCCGGGCTTTCAATGCCAAACAAGTGCACGTGGCCCGGCACGCCATGCTGTTGTGGTCCCAGAATGGTAAAATCTCCGTCCGGCTCGCCTGGACCGGAGAGCTTGGGACGAATGCCGGCGTAGGCCGGCTCTAGCATCCCGTCCTGAAGGCCGGGCCAATATCGACGCACGGCGTCGTAGAACCCGTCCGCCCGCCGGGGATCGACCGTATAGTTGAGGTCGTCAACCCATTCCACATCAGGTCCAAACCGCGCTTGTCCGCCCATGTCGATCGTAATGTGGACGCCAAGGCCGCCCGGTTCAGGCGCCGGGTAGATCAGACGTGAAAACGGCGAGGCGCCAGTGAGCTGGAAGTAGTTTCCCTTCGCGATGTACTGCTTGGGCGTGTGCGCCTCAGGATAGCCGTCGATGGCGCGGGCGAGCGTTTGGGCGTGCAGGCCGGCGCAGTTGATGAAGAGACGCGCGCGTAGGACGCACGGATCGGCTCCGTTGCAGATCAGACGCGTCGTGCCGTCGCCCATCACCTCGCCGGCTTCAATGCGCGTGCGAAAGGCAATGCCAGCTCCATGGTCCTCCGCCTCGCCCTGAAGCGCCAGCATGTAGCCGTGGCTGTCCATCACGCCTGTGGTCGGCGACCACAAGGCTGACGTGCAGCTTAGGTTCGGTTCCAGCGCCGTGGCTTGCGCCCTGGTGTGATGGTGCAATTCAGCGCCATTGGCCGCTGCGCGCCCTCGGATCGCCTCCAGGCGCTCGTCTTGGGCTGCGCTCGTCGCGACAATCAGCTTGCCGCAGCGCTTGTGGGGCACCTTTCGGCTTTCAAGAAAGTCATAGAGAAGGTGCTTGCCTCGAACGCAGGTGCGCGCCTTGCGCGACCCGGCCGGATAGTAGATTCCGGCGTGAATCACCTCCGAGTTGCGCGAGCTGGTCTCCCAGCCGACGCCGTCGGCTGGCTCAACCACGATCACCTCGCGGCCGGCCAAGGCAAAAGCGCGTGCGACGGCGAGGCCAACGACCCCGGCCCCAGCAACCACAACGTCAGCGTCAAGTTCGCTCACGATCTCTCACAGCTCCATCTAACCCGTTTGGCCGTGTTTCGCGGCGGCCGCCCCTTGCGCGCCGGTGTTTCACATCGAAGCAGACGCCGCAGACGCGATGCGCGCGGCGTGCCGGCGTTGCGCCGGCGCCGTTCTCGCGCCCCCACTCGCACGCTGCCGCGCCTGCGATGCGACGTGCAAATCTGACCGCCAGCCCGCGCAGAAAAGAAGACTGGCCGCTGCTTTGCTTATACGAAAGAAAGCCGGCGGCGTGAGGCCGCTTCGGCACACTGCGACAAGACGACGGGGCGCTGTCATGAAGGTGGTCATACTAGCGGGCGGTTTTGGCACGCGCTTGAGTGAAGAAACCGGCGTTCGGCCGAAGCCAATGGTCGAGATCGGTGGTCGTCCGATCATTTGGCACATCATGAGCCATTATGCCCGGTTTGGTCTGAACGACTTTGTGATTTGCGCCGGTTACAAGGCGGACTTCATTCGCAACTACTTCCTTAACTACTATCGCAGCTGCTCCGATTTCACCGTTGATTTGTCCTCCGGCGCCGTCACCACCTTGCGCTCGACCGCCGAAGATTGGCGCGTCACCGTGCTGGATACCGGCTTGGAGACCATGACAGGCGGCCGCATCAAGCGCGCCGGCGCGGTGGTTGGCAACGAACGCTTCTGCCTGACCTACGGCGACGGTGTCTCGAACGTGGACGTCAACAAGCTCATCGCCCATCACGAGGCCCACGACGCCTTTGCGACGTTGACCGCCGTGCGTATGCCGGGCCGCTTTGGCGCGCTCGATCTGACGCCCGACGGGTCGCGCGTGCGCGGCTTTAGAGAGAAGGGCGCCACTGACGGCGGCCTCATCAACGGTGGTTTCTTTGTCTGCGAACCCGACGTGTTTGACATGATCGGCGGCGACGACACGGTTTGGGAAAACGGGCCGATCTCGCGGATCACCGAAGCGGGCAAGCTGGCCAGCTATCATCACCCGGGCTACTGGCAGAACATGGACACGCTGCGCGACCGTGAACTGCTTGAAGCGCTATGGAAAAAGGGCAACGCTCCCTGGACGGCGCTCGAACGCGACGCGGTTGACGCCTAGACGCGAAGAGAGCCAGGCGGGCCTCTGATTGTAACATTCTCATGGCGGGTCGAACGCGGGTTAAAACCGCGTTCGGCCCGTTGTTACGCCTGCCATGTTGACCAGGTGCACGATCATCACCAGGCAGAACACGACGCCGGTGAGCATCAAGATTGTCCACGGGATGAAGCGCGGGCCCTTGGCGATGTCGTGGGGACGCTCAGCCCGCCACCCGCAAAACACAGAGACCCCGGCGCCGATTGCCAACAGCGCCAGCGTTTCAATCAGATCTGGGCCGCCCACGCTCATCGCGCTGCAACACCTGACCCAGGCGCCACAAGGCGTGTCGCGCCGTGGCGGGTCTTTTGCCAGTGATAGGGGCGGGTGATGAGGTCACGCAGCGCCCGCACCGCCGCCCAACTCTGCAACGGCCAGTAGAGCGGCGCGAAGACAAGCGATCGAGCAAGCCCCGGCAGACCAGCGCGGCGCACGCCAACAAGTCCCGTCAACGCCGAGGCGGTGTAGCCGGCTGCGACCAATCCTAGCGCGCCAAGCCCCAGACGCGGGCCCGATAAATCCAGCGCGTGCGCGACAACCGACCAGCCCGTGATCGCCGCGAGTGGCCCGTGCAGAAACGCCGAGGCGACGGTGAGAGCGAGGAAGAGGTGCACGCTGGCCCATCCGCGCCACCCTGCGCCGGCCCACAGGGCGCTAGGGCGGCGCGCGCGCACGCCCCAAGTCTGCATGAAACCCTTGATCCAACGCGACCTCTGGAGTGTCCAGGCAACGCGCCCGGTCGTCGCCTCCTCCAAAGTGCCCTGGTCGATCACATCAGCAATCCAGCCGTCTTCGGCAAGTCGATAGCCAATGTCGGCGTCCTCCGTCACATTGAACGGGTCCCATCCGCCGCAGGCCTCCAGCGCGGCGCGGCGAAAGTGGTTGGATGTGCCGCCCAGCGGCAGGGGCCATCCCCACCGCGCCAAGGCCGGCAAGACGACATGAAACTGCGCCGCGTACTCGATGGCAAACTGACGCGTGAGCCAGTTCTCATGCGCATTCCACCAGCCCAGCGGCGCCTGGACGCAGGCCAAGGTGCTCGGTCCAGCTGCGAACGCCTCGGCCGCTGACCGCAGCTGGCGCGGGTGAGGGCGGTCTTCTGCGTCGAATACGGTGATGAACGCGCCGCGTGCTTCGGCCAAGGCGATGTTCAGCGCCCGCGGCTTGGTTTGGGGCGCACCCGGGGGCGCGATGAGCACCTCATAGGGAGCGGTGAGATTCAGGTCCTCGGCCACGGCGCGTGTCTCAGCGTCGCCGGCTTCGAGCATGATTTTAATGTCGAGACGGTCACGCGGATAGTCCAGCCGGTCCAGCGCCTCAATCAGGGCGGGCAGCACGTTCGCCTCGCGAAACAAAGGCGCCACGATGGTGTAGGTAGGCAGCGCCTCATCGGCGAGCGGCGGCGGGCGGGCGGCGCGACGCGGTGTCAAAACGGCGCAAAGGCGAACCAAGATGAGCGCCACGAAGCTGGCCGTGAAGAGCGCGCCAACCGCGCCCAACAACATGTCAGCCGCAGCGCCCATGTGGCGTGTCGGGGCGGCCAGCGACAACCAAGCGAGGGCGGCGACGAGCCACAGCGCGCCGATCATCGGCCCCCAAGGCCAGCTGGACGGGCCGTCTCCGGTTCCGGTTTTGCTCTCTTGTGATGACGAGAGCCGTGCTGCGCACCGGTGCGGCGAGCGCGTGCGCAAGCGCTGTTCGGCATGGCGCGCCGCGGCGTCGGAGATGCGGCGCGCTCCGTCGTTTGCGTCAGGTGGCGCATCGGGGTCTGCAGAGGGGCGCTTGTCGGAATGAGCGGTCGAGGCGCGGCGGCTTGGCGCGCCGCTCTTGCGATGCGGTCCCAGGTGGCATTCGATAGCGCGCTGTGACGGAATGAATCCGCTTGCGCCCTGGCCTTGGCCGCCGTCCACCCGCCGTTCCCCGCCCCAGCGCACCGGCCGAGATGGCCGCCCACGCACCCCACGCTAGGCGCCGCACGACGTGGGGTCGAGACGACTCAGCCTGTGCGGGTGGGGCCAATCATTGCAACCAGGGAGGCTTGGGTGAGGTCCGCGTCAGCGCCGTCAAACAGACAGGCCCAGCCGGTGGGCAGGCCTTCAGACAGACGCGCGCGCGCGTCGTCATTGTGCGCGCCCGGCAAGCCAAGGAGTGCGTAGGCGGCCTCCTTCAGCCCCGGATTGTGCGTGAGCACCAGCACGGTTTCGCCGTCTGCGTCATGAAATGAGGCGCGCGCCGCGTTCAAAAGCGTGTCACCCCCAGCCAGATAGAGCGCATCGCTCTCATAGGCGTTGGCGGCGGGGAAGGCGGACGCCAGAATGCTCCACGTCGCCATTGTTCGCGCCGAAGAAGACACCAGAGCGCAGTCCGGCGCCCAGCCGGCTGCATGCAGCGCCACAGCGGTTTGCGCCGCGTCCGCGCGACCGCGTTCAGTCAATTCGCGTGGGTGATCTTCGCCGGAGTCGTGACGCGCGTGCGTCTTGGCGTGCCGCATGAGGATAAGACGCAACGCAGGTCCCTTTCGCGTCGATAGGATTTCTCAGGCCAGACCTGATCACACGGCGCGTGCCGTGTCGCCTGACTTGTCGCATACTTTGCGCCAATGGCCTGTCGCACGTGCGCGGCGCGCCCGTCCACACGTCGTTCCTGGTCGCGGTGGTCTAGAACACGCGCTGCGCACCCCCGCCGGACCGCACAACAGCTGGAGACTCATCATGACTTTGCTTCTTGGCGACGAAGCCCCTGACTTTCAGGCGCAAACTACCGACGGCGATATCTCGTTCCACAACTGGATCGGCGACGGCTGGGCGGTGTTCTTCTCTCACCCGGCCGATTTTACGCCCGTGTGCACGACCGAACTTGGCTACACCGCCAAGCTCAAGGACACGCTGGCGGAGCGCAACGTGAAGGCGATAGCGATTTCAGTCGACGACTTGGAGAGCCACAAGGCTTGGATTGGCGACATCGGCGAAACCCAAGGCGCGGCGGTCAACTTTCCGATCATTGCCGACCCCGACGCGCGGGTGGCCAAGCTCTATGGCATGATCCACCCCAAGGCCGATCCCAAGCTCACTGTGCGGGCGGTCTACGTGATTGATCCAGCCAAGAAAGTGCGCGCCACCTTCACCTATCCGCCGAGCGCGGGGCGCAACTTCGATGAGATCGTAAGGCTGATCGATAGTCTCCAGCTGACTGACGGCTACAAGGTGGCAACGCCCGTGAACTGGCGCAGCGGCGATGACGTGATCATCGTTCCCAGCCTGTCGGACGCTGACGCCGATGCGCTCTTTCCAAAGGGGTACCAGAAGATAAAGCCGTATCTGCGGGTGACGCCGCAGCCCGACAAGTAGGCGCGTCTTAGGCCCACATGGCCGCCAGCTGGATGGTCACGAACATCGCCATCAAGACGATCTGGGCCACGGCGCCGCCAATCCACAGACCACCAAACCCGCACAGGGTGCGGATGGTCTTGGTGGTGCCGCGGGCGGCGCGCTGGCCGAGAAAGAAGCCGACCCAGCCAGAGACGGCGATAAAGCTTAGACCGCCTGCAGCGTAAGATAAAAGCCGGTTGAGGCCTTCCAGTTCGACGGTCGGATCCAGAACCATGAGCGTTTCGCCTTTCGCGTGAGAGGCGCAACGCTGCAAACTGCGGGCCGCCAGAGGCGAACGTCCCTCGTCCAAGCTTGGGTCACGAGCTCACCTGGGACAGGCAGGCGGCCAGAATGTGCGATCACCATGATCGGAAATGAAAAAGGCCTCCCGCAACCGTTGGGTTGCGGGAGGCCTTTCACGCTGGTTTTGGCCCAGCGCGCCTGCCCCCAAAGATGTCACGAAACCACCACTTGGCGGAGTGCTTAGGTCTGCCGCGGCGATCACGGACGTTGGTCCGCGGTCGTGTTGATGGCTTCGTGCGAACGCCCCCTCCGCGCCGCGCATACAGGAATCCGCCGAATCGAGGCGGGATCAAGGCGCTCAAGGTGTCGCCAGCCGCAACTCCTGGTCGGTGTTGCCAAGCGGCAACGCATGCGTCACGCCGCTGTCATGACCCGGAGGTCTTGCGTGCGCGATTGACCCTGCACCCAAGCCTTCCTAGCGTCGACCACGCGCCCACGCGTTCGGGCCATACAAAGAGGGGGTCGCATGTCCGCATTTTCCGCCCTGGCCGCCAACGCCAAGGCCTGGCCGTTCGAGCAGGCGCGCGCGCTTCTCAAGCGCATCGAAACGCGTGGTTTTGACGGCGATGCGGTTGTGTTCGAGACCGGCTATGGCCCATCGGGGCTGCCGCACATCGGCACGTTCGGAGAAGTGGCGCGCACAACGATGGTGCAGCACGCCTTTCGTGTTCTGACCGACGACGCCTATCCCACGCGCCTTATCGCCTTTTCCGATGACATGGACGGGATGCGAAAGGCGCCCTCAAACGTGCCCAACCAGGCGCTGTTGGAAGCGCACATGGGCAAGCCTTTAACGGCGGTGCCCGATCCGTTTGGCGAACACGAGGGCTTTGCCCAACACAATAACGCCCGCCTGCGCGCCTTTCTAGACGGCTTTGGCTTTTCCTACGAGTTCATGTCCGCCACCGAGCAGTATCGGTCAGGCGCCTTCGACGACATGCTGGTGCGTGCCCTGGAGCGGTACGAGCAGATCATGCGCGTGATGCTGCCGACCTTGGGCGCCGAACGCCAAGCCACCTACAGCCCCTTCCTGCCGATCTCGCCGACGACGGGCCGAGTGCTCTATGTGCCGATGAAGGACGTCGACGCGGCCAAAGGGGAAGTCACCTTTGAAGACGAAGACGGACGCGACGTCACCACGTCGGTGACCGGCGGGCGGGTGAAGTTGCAGTGGAAGCCTGACTTTGGAATGCGCTGGGCTGCGCTCGGCGTCGACTTTGAAATGTACGGCAAAGACCATCAGGCCAATGGCGTCATCTATTCCAAGATCTGCCGCATCCTGGGTGTCGAGCCGCCGGTGCAGTACGTCTACGAGCTGTTTCTCGACGCCAACGGCGAAAAAATCTCCAAGTCCAAGGGCAATGGCGTCTCCATTGAGGAGTGGCTGACCTATGCCGCGCCTGAGAGCTTGGCGTTTTTCATGTTTCAAAAGCCCAAGACGGCCAAGCGCATGCACTTTGAGGTCATTCCCAAGGCGACCGACGAGTACCTTCAGCACCGCGCCGCGTTCGCCGGTCAGGAACCGGCGGCGCAGATCGAAAACCCCACCTGGCACGTGCACGCAGGCCCGCCGCCGGCCGACACCAGCCCCATCAGCTTCTCGCTGCTGTTGAATTTGGCGTCGGCGGTGAGCGCCCATGACACGGACGTTCTGTGGGGATTTATCGGCCAGCATGTTGACGGGGCCACGCCGCAGAGCCATCCGCTGCTGGACCGACTTGCCGGCTATGCGGTGCGCTATTTTCAAGACGTGGTTGCGCCGACCAAGTCTTATCGCGCGCCGGATTCTCAGGAACGCGGCGCCCTAGAGGCCTTGCGTGCGCGCCTGGCTGCGCTCGACCCAGAGACGCGCGACGGGGAAGTGATCCAAACTGAAGTTTATGCGGTTGGCAAAGAGGCGGGCTTTGAGCCCCTGCGGTCCTGGTTCGTCGCCATCTACGAAGTGCTCCTGGGACAGACGCAGGGACCGCGCTTTGGCTCGTTCGCCGCCGTCTATGGGTTGGAAAACACCATAGGGCTCATAGACACCGCCTTGGCGGGCGATCTCGTGGCCGCGCCCAGCTAGCACCGGCGACACGTCGCTTCGGCGCACTTGGGGCGTCCTATCCGGGGGGGCGTCCTACCGCGGGGGGAGGCGAAACCGCCGTCTGGCCGCGTCATGGACACAAAGGTGTGTGCAGACTGGTAGGGCTTCGTGGTCGCCCTAGAGTTGAATTCATGCTGGTCCAGACCCGACATCGAACCCGATCGGTGGCCGGCGCTGGCTGCGCTGCGGCGCTGGCGCTTGCCAGTCTGGTTGCTCCGTGCGCTCAGGCGACGACGGCAAGCCTGCGCGACGCCGAGGCGGCCTATGTGGCCGGTCTTTTTGATCGCGCTGTCGCGACGGCTGAGAAAGAGACCAGCGCCGCGCCGGGGCCCGCCCACCTTTTGCTCGCCAAGACCCTGTGCGCCCAGGCGGTGTTGAACCCGGAGCGCTCTGCCGCCCGCGCCCAGTCTGTGCGGGCCGAACATCATGCGCGCGCCGCCCTGGCGCAGGCGCCAAACTCAGCAGAGGCGCGGCGCTACTTGGCGGCGGCGATCTGGCTGGCCCACCGTGATGAGCCGGCGTTGCGCGCCTGGCGCGCCGGGGCGCCCCAAGAAGCGCACAAGCTGCTGACAGATGCGCTCACCGCGGACCCGGCCGACGCCTGGGCGCATGCGCTCCTGGGCGGCTGGAACCTCGAAATTGTCCGCCGCGGCGGGGCAACCGGCGCCCGCCTGTTAGGGGCGTCGCGTCGTACAGGCCGCAGTCATTGCGCCCGTGCGGTCGAGTTGGACCCGGGCGACGCGGCCATTGCTGTCCAGTGTGCGATAGCGCTCTTGTCCGTCGCCCCGCAGCGCTATCGTGAAGAGGCGCTTCACGCCCTAGCGCTTGCCGACCAAGCCGCGCCCAACGACGCATTTGAGGCCGCCATGCAAGAGCGTGGTCGCCTCCTGGCCCAACTCATCATCACTGAGCAGAGCCAGGAGGCGGCGTCCATCGTTGCCGTGTGGCTGGACGGAGAGACGCCCAGCTAGGTGCCGAGGCTAGGCCTTACCGCCGCCGTTGGCCAAGATGTGCTGGCCATTGATCCAGCGCGCATCCTCTGAGGCCAGGAACGCCACCACGTCGGCGATGTCCTCGGGCGTGCCCAGCCGGCCTTGCGGGGTCATTGCCACGACCATGTCCACCATTTCTTTGGGCGCGGTCTCGAACATGCCTGGGGCGACCGGGCCGGGGCTGACGGCGTTCACCGTGACATTGTTCTTGCCCAGTTCCTGAGCCGCGACGGCGGCGAAGGTGCGCGGCGCCATGCGGCTGGCGGCGTAGGCGGCCATGCCGGGGAAGGCAAACTCAGTTGACGATGAGGTGATGTTGACGATGCGGCCCCAGTCGGTCATGCGCCGGGCGGCCTCCTGCATGGCAAAAAAGTACCCGCGCACGTTGATCGCAAAGAGCTTGTCGAAGTCCTCTTCGGTGAACTTCTTGATCCCGCCATTCAGCGCAATTCCAGCGTTGTTGATCAAGATGTCGACCGAGCCCATGGCGTCGTCGATATCGGCAAACAGGCGGCGGATCTGCGCCACCTCAGCGACGTCAGCTTGAAACAGACGCCCGCGCCCGCCTGCGGCTTCGATCTCGCTCAAGGTTTGGGCCGCGTCATCAGCCGAACCGCCGTAATGGACAGCCACCTGGGCGCCGTCGGCGGCAAGCCGTCGGGCGATCCCACGCCCGATCCCGCGCGATGCGCCGGTCACCAGGGCGATCTTTCCTGCAAGTTTCTGCGTCATATGGTTTTGCGTCCTTGTCTTGTGTGTCGACACATGAGCGTGCGCCCCTCCCAGGCGCAAGCCTGCGCCGGCAAGACGTCCGGCGCGTTCGCGCCAACAGCCGCTTCAGCTTGCCTTTTTGTGCGGTGCAGCGCATGGACGGCGCGTCTGTTTACTTCTTAGGCCCGCCCCATGTCCGAAACGCTCCGTAACGTCGCCATCATCGCGCACGTCGACCATGGCAAGACCACGCTCGTCGATCAGATGCTTTCGCAGGGCGGCATGGTCCGCGCCAACGAGCAGATGAGCGAGCGCGCCATGGACTCCAACGATCAGGAGCGTGAACGCGGCATCACCATTTTGGCCAAGCCGACGTCGGTGCAGTGGGGCGAGGCGCGGGTCAACATCGTCGACACGCCCGGCCACGCCGATTTTGGCGGCGAGGTGGAGCGCATCTTGTCCATGGTTGATGGATGCTTGTTGCTGGTCGACGCCTCCGAGAGCGTGATGCCGCAGACCAAGTTCGTGCTGTCCAAGGCGCTCGCGCTGGGGCTGCGCCCAATCGTCGTCGTCAACAAGGTGGACCGGCCGAGCGCAGATCCGGATGCGGCCGTTGACGCCGTGTTCGACCTTTTCAGCTTGCTCGGCGCCAGCGAAGAGCAGCTCGATTTTCCTTATGTCTACGCCAGCGGCCGTGATGGCTGGGCGGCGACCTCGCTCGACGCCCCGCGCGACAGTCTGGGGCCGCTGTTTGATCTCATCCTCGCCCATGTGCCCGCGCCCGCCGCCTTAAACGAGCGCGACGCCCCGTTTCGCATGCTCACCACCTTGCTGGACGCCGACCCTTATCTTGGGCGGGTTCTCACTGGGCGGATTGAGAGCGGCGTGGTGCGCACCGGCGACACCGTTAAGGCGCTGCGTCTAGACGGCAAAGAGATTGAGCGCGCGCGCTTGTCGAAGATCTTGGCTTTTCGCGGTCTCAAGCGCGTGCCCGTCGATGAGGCCAGCGCCGGCGACCTGGTCGCGATTGCTGGTCTTTCTAAGGCTACCGTCGCTGACACGCTGATGGACGTGTCCGTCAATGCGCCGGTGGCCGCGCCTCCGATCGACCCGCCCACGCTGGCGGTGACCGTTTCCATCAACGACAGCCCCTACGCGGGGCGCGACGGCGACAAGGTGCAAAGCCGCGTCATCCGTGAGCGGCTGCTGCGTCAGGCTGAGGGCGATGTCGCCATTCGCGTCGGCGAGACGGTGGATTCTGACGCTTACGAGGTCGCCGGGCGCGGCGAGCTTCAACTTGGCGTATTGGTAGAGACCCTGCGCCGTGAAGGCTTTGAGCTTTCGGTGTCGCGCCCGCGGGTGCTGACGCGCGAAGAGAATGGTCAAACGCTAGAGCCCGTGGAAGAGGCCATCATCGACGTCGACGATGAGTACTCGGGCGTCGTCATTGAGCGGCTGGCCGAGCGCAAGGGCCGGATGCTGGACATGCGGCCCTCCGGCGGCGGCAAGACGCGCCTGGTGTTTCATGTGCCGTCACGCGGACTGGTGGGCTATCACGCCGAGTTCATGACCGACACGCGCGGGTCTGGCGTGCTCAACCGGGTGTTTCACGCCTGGGAGCCTTACGCCGGGCTCATCCCCGGCCGCACGCGCGGGGCCCTCATCTCTGCTGAACAGGGCAATGCAGTAGCCTTTGCCTTGTGGAACTTGGAGGAGCGGGGCGTGATGTTCATCGATCCCGGCGATCCGGTCTATGAGGGCATGATCATTGGCGAGAACGCCAAGTCCGACGACCTGATCGTGAATCCGCTTAAGTCCAAGAAGCTGACCAACATCCGTGCGGCCGGCAAGGACGACGCGGTGCGTCTGACGCCGCCGCGCAAGATGACGCTGGAACAGGCCATTGCCTGGATCGATGACGACGAGCTTGTGGAAGTGACGCCCAACGCCATCCGCGTGCGCAAGCGTCACCTCGACCCCCATGAACGCAAGCGCCTCGCCAAGTCCTCCGTCGAAGCCTGAGGGGCGGTCTGAGCCGAGCGCCTCTTGCGCATCTGCGCAATGCGGGCCACCTTTCAGGTCTTGTCCATGGGCAACTGAAAGGAGGTGATCCAATGTCGAGTGATTTTCACGCCGTTGGAACGGCTTTGCGGGTTCAACTGACGACGGAGCAGCCTTCGTCGCACATGTGAATTCGCGCTGACGCCGCGTGCGGCGACAGCTTGCCCTCCGGGCGTCGATATTCACGGAAAGGGTCGTCCTTCGGGGCGGCCCTTTTTTCGTTGCGTGCGGGGTCGGCTGGAGCGGTCGGCCTAGCGCCCGCCGGCGCCCGGGCCAGCATCGGCTGGCGTCTGCATGGCCTCCAGGCGGCGGCGCGGCAGGAGCCAGTCGGGCTTGATCTCAAGCGCGCGCTCATAATTGCGCCTCGCCGCGTCGGCCTGGCCGAGTTTCTCGTGCGCCAGTCCCAAATTGTAGTGCACCGCGCCCTGATCGCGGATGTCCAGCTCCAACGAGCGGGCATAGTCGTCAAGCGCCCCCGCCACGTCGCCGGTCGCGTAGCGCACGTTGCCGCGGTTCACGAACACTTCGGCCTGGCGCGGAGCCATCTTCAGAGCGGACTCATAGTCCGCCATGGCGCCGGCCTGGTCAGAGTTGCGCGCCTTCAAGATGCCGCGGTTCACGTAGGTGGCGATGCGGTCCTTGCGCCGGGTGGCGCCGGGGACGAGGGCGCGGTCGCAGGCGGCGATGTCGCGCATTGAAACGCCTTCAAACCGCGCTGCTTCGAAACAGTCGCGCGCGTCAGGATTGCCGCCGAGCACGGTCATGGACTGGGCGCTTGCCGGCGCGCCGGTCAGGGCTAGGCCGCATGCGGCGGCTATCATCAGATTGGCCAGAATCGCTCGGCCAGGGGCGCGGGAGGGACGATCATCTGAGGTGGTGTTCATAGGGATGAAAATAGCACGACACGCCTGAGACGCGAAGCGAGAGGGGCGTCCTACTGGCTGGCCCACACCACGCGGGCAATCCAGGAGATGTCGTCCACATCCAGATCGCGCGGCGGATAGGCCGGATTGAGCGAGATCAGCTCGACCCGCCGGGCGGAAATGCGTCCCAGCTCCTTGGCCATGACTTCGCCGCCGCGGGTCTTGACCACCACCCGGTCGCCTTTTCGCACCTCTTGGCCCGGCGCAACGATGATGCGATCTCCCGGTCGGAACACGGGCACCATGGAGTCGCCAGCGATCTCAAGCGCATAGACGCCATCTTCGGGTCCGGTCGGAAACGAGATTTCGTCCCAGCCTGCACCGGCTGGGAACCCGGCGTCATCGAAAAAGCCGTTCGCGCCCGCCTGGGCAAAGCCGATCAGCGGCACGGGACGACTGGCGTGCGCGCGTCCGGTCGCAAGAGCGGCAAATTCCTCAAATGAGGCGCCGGTGGCGTCCAAGATCTTCGAAACGCTTTCAGTTGACGGCCAGCGCGCCTTGACGCCGTCGGGTGAAAAGCGCTTCGACTTGTTGAACGTTGTGGGGTCAAGGCCGGCAAGCCGCGCCAATCCTGACGCGGTCAAGGCGTGGCGGCGCGCCAATGCGTCAACGCCGGTCCAGATCTGCGTGTGGGTCAACATGGCCCGCTCCATCGCGGCCGATGCCTCGCCCGCAACAGGACCATAACCAAGGTGAAAGGAATTTCAACCTAATGACGCGCTATTCTGTGCCAGAATCAGTCAAGCGATCCGCCGCTTCAGTCGAAGCCGACAAGCAACAGGCGGACGCGCAAACGCCCGCGCACCAGTCGTTGCTCGTGTGCCGGATCTGCTCGGCTGAAGAGTGGGCGGCCGCGCAGGCTGCGGGCGCGTTCGCAGGCGGCGAGCTTGATGCGCGCGACGGCTTCATCCACCTGTCGCACCCCGACCAGGTGGCCGGCACGCTCAAGGCGCACTTTGTCGGCGTGCCGGACCTGATGGTCTTGTGGCTCGACGCGGCCGCGCTCGGCGAGCGGTTGCGCTGGGAGGAGAGCCGTGACGCCGCCCTGTTCCCGCATCTCTACGGCGGACCGGCGCCCCTCAGCGCCGTTGTGCACGTCACGCCAGCCCGAGAGTTTGCGACATGACCCTGCTTCTTGATGCGGCGACGCGGGCGGCCTGGCTACTCGATCCTGAGACGGCTCATAATCTGGCTATTGCTGGCATGGAGATGTTGGGTCCGGCGGGCGCAGGCGGCGCGGCCCCACGGTATGACGCCCTGGCCACGCAGGTCGCGGGGCTGAGCCTGCCCAATCCCATCGGCCTGGCGGCGGGCTTTGACAAGGACGCCCGGGTTCCCGACGCCATGCTGGCCGCCGGCTTTGGTTTTGCCGAATGTGGGACGGTCACGCCCCTGCCGCAGCCTGGCAACCCAAGGCCGCGCGTGTTTCGCCTGCGCGCTGACGCCGGAGTGATCAATCGCTACGGATTCAATTCAGGCGGCTTGGATGCGTTCACCCAGCGGCTTTCCAGCCGGCTCGCAGCCCCGGGCAAACGGCGCGGCGTGGTCGGGGCCAATCTGGGCGCCAACAAGGACAGCCCGGATCGGATCGAGGACTACGCCCTTGGATTGCGGGCGACGGCGTCGCTTGTCGACTATGTCACCATCAACATTTCCTCGCCGAACACGCCGGGGCTGCGCGGGCTGCAAGAGGCCGGCGCGCTTGAGGACTTGTTGGGACGCATCGAAACAGAGCGCGCCGCCCTCGACGCCAAGGTTCCCGTGTTCTTGAAGGTGGCCCCAGACCTCGACGATGTGCAGATCGCCGCCATCGCCGCCGCCGCCGAGCGCTACAGCCTCGATGCGCTGATTGTGTCGAACACGACCTTGGCGCGCCCTGAGCTCTTGAAGAGCCGCGCCAAGGGCGAGGCCGGGGGGCTGTCCGGGCGGCCCTTGTTCGCGCCGTCAACGGTTCTCGTGTCACAGTTTCGCGCCGCCACCGGCGGGCGCCTGCCGTTGATCGGCGCGGGCGGGGTTGAGGACGGAGAGACCGCCTTCGCAAAGATCCGCGCCGGCGCCAGCGCCGTCCAGCTTTACACCGCGCTTGCCTACAAGGGGCCCGGGCTGGTGCGAGTGATTGCGCGCGACTTGGCGGCTCGGCTGGCCGCGGACGGCTTTGCCTCAGTGGCTGAAGCGGTTGGCGTTGATGCGCCGCTCTAGACCGCTTCCGTCTTTGACGGAATCGGTCGTCGGATTCTTTTCGCTCACGGCGTGCCGCCGGCAGCCTCCGCGGGGGCGGCCTAAACGGCCGACGGGCCTTGCCCGGGGGAGCGTTTCCGCCGAAGGCGGAAACGCTCTAGGCGCTGACGCTGCGCGCCAGGCTGGGATAGGCCAGGCTGAGCGCGAACGCGCGGGCGACATAGAACACAAGCAAGGCCAGCCACATGCCATGAACATCGAGCCACGGCGCTAAAACGGCGTGGCTGGCAAGATAGGCCGCCAGCGCGCCGAGCGCGGCGTTGCGCATCGCTCTTGAGCGGGTCGCGCCAATGAAGACGCCGTCCAGGTGCCACGCGAGAGCGCCCAAGAGCGGGACGGCGGCGCAATAGGGCAGGAATTTGCGAATGTGGGCCGCCGCCTCGGCGTCCGCCACCAAGGCGGCGAGCACCGGCGGACCCAAGACCAGGGTTGCCACCGCAAACGCCAAGCCGCACGCCAGTGACGCCTCGCCGGTAATCTGCACCGCGCGTCCAAAGGCGCGTCGGTCGCGCGCCCCGATGGCGCGGCCCACCTCAGACTCCGCGACAAAGGCAAAGGCGTCGAGCACGAACGCCCACAAGGCGACGATCTGCAACAGGACATGATTACCGGCCACCACCGCTTCGCCGCGCTGCGCCCCAACATGGGCAAACCAGCTAAAGCCGGCGATCAGGCTCCAGGTGCGCACGACCAGATCGCTGTTGACCGCGAACAGACGGCGCGCCGCCGCCAGATCGAGAACGCGTGTGTATGAAAGGGCGCCAGGAGTGAGGGCGGGGCCGCGCGCCAGAGATCGGCGCACCAGAACCGCGCCGACCAAGGCGCCGGCGGTTTCGCCGATGGCGGTCGCCGCGCCCACGCCGGCGACACCCCAGCCGAGGCCCCAGCCAAGGCCCAAGACGAAGACCAGATCCAGGACAATGTTCACGATTGAAAAGATCAGGCTGACCGCAAGGGTGGCGCCCATCTCGCCGCGACCGATGAGCCACCCGGTGATCGCGAGCATGGCCAGAGCGCCGGGAAACCCCCAGGCCCGGGCCAGGAAGTAGGCGCGGCCCTCAGCCTCCACCGCCGCGGGGCCATTGAGGAGTGCAAAGCCGGCCTGGGCGGCAAGCGGCGCTGCGGCAAGCAACACAAACCCCACCAGGAGGCCGACGCTGAGCGCGCGCGCTAGCGTGCGGGCGCTGGCGTCCGCGTCGCCCGCGCCCTCGGCCTGGGCTGTGAGGCCGGATGTGCTCATGCGCAAGACGTAGAAGGTGGCGTAAAGGATGGTGTAGACGACCCCGCCCAGCGCCACGCCGCCCAGCGCGGCGGCGGGACTGGCGGCGGCGATGACGCCGGTGTCGACCACGCCGGCCAGCGGGGTTGCGGCATTGGCGATGATCAAGGGCGCGGCCTGACGCGCCGCCGACCTGCGCGTCAGCGGCCGGATCGGCGAACCAGTTGGCGCGTCCGTGCGTGGGCCCATATCCTCTGTTATGGCTCGCCTCCCCATTGTCCACCATGCCGCCTATGACGCGCGCGACGTGCCGGACGGCCACCGCTTCCCGATGCGCAAGTTCAGTCAGGTTGCTGCGCGGCTCGTCAGCGACGGCCTGGTGACCTGGGACACCTTTGTTCAGCCGGCTCCGGCTCCTGCGTCCTGGGTGGAGATGGCCCATGCGCGCGCCTATGTCGATCAAGTCTTTGGGGCGGCCGTGGAGCCGGCCCGCGCGCGCCGCATCGGATTTCCGATGACCGAGGCCGTGGGCCTGCGCGCGCGATGCGCCACGGCGGGCACTGTGCTTTCGGCCCACCTGGCCTTAGAGGCGGGAGCGGCCTGTAATACGGCCGGCGGCAGTCATCACGCCGACTATGACGGCGGGGCGGGGTTCTGCGTCTTTAACGACGTGGCGGTGGCCGCCGCCCTCTTGCTGGCGGACGCCGTGGTGCGACAGGTGCTGGTCATTGACCTGGACGTGCATCAGGGCGACGGCACGGCGCGCATCTTTGCCGCAGAGCCGCGCGTCTTCACATACTCCGTGCACGCGGAGAAAAACTTCCCGCACCGAAAGGCCGTCAGCGACCTTGATCGACCACTTGCGTCGGGAACGCAGGACGCGGGTTACCTGGCGTGTGTCGAAGCGGATCTGTCGATGCTTTTGACGCAGGTGAAACCGGAGCTGGTGTTCTATGTCGCGGGTGTTGATCCGCACAAAGAAGACCGGCTTGGCCTCCTCAGCCTCTCCGACGCTGGACTGCAAGCGCGTGACGCCATGGTTGCCCGCGCGGTTGTCTCCTCTGGCGCGGCTTTGGTTGGCGTTTTGGGAGGCGGCTATAGCCCTGACCTGGATGATCTGGCGCGCCGTCACACCTATCTGCACCACGCCGCGGCGGCTGCACTCAATGAGCGCGCCGCCCGATGACGGCGCGCTCACAGTTATGCGTCAAGCACAGCCTCAGCTGATCGCGCGCGGGCTGAGGTTGCGCGCCATGGCGCTCAGTTCCGGCGATCCGATCTTGCGCAAGGACTGGCCCATCAAGGTGCGCTGGCAACGCATCTGAGCTGGCGTGCTGTCCAGGCTCCGCCGCGCCAGCGCCTCGTCGCAATAGTCAGTAACCTCGCCCTGCAGGCGGGCCAGCACGATCTTAGCGCCGCTGGTGGTGGAAAGCTCAACTGGCGAGTAGTCAAACTCAAAGTGCCCTTGGGCGTTGCTGGCGGCGTGGGCCGGTGCGGCGGCGGCGCCAACGAGTGCGAGCGCCGCGGCCAAGGCCGTCGCCAGCGGCCGGGCGAGTGCGTTGGCCGTCGGGCGCATGTGGTTCGTGCTTGTCATGGGGTGTCTCCTCATCATTCAGACCGTGGTGCGCGTCAGCGTTGTTGCGCCGCTGATCGCGCTGGGGGTGGGCCAGATCACGCAGCCCTCGTAAGTCAGATGCCGTTGACGCTGAGTTTGGATGCGTTTCGGCGCCAAGCGCGCCGTGGCGGCGCGCCATGACCCGAACCATGACCGCGCCTGACTGACGCCAGCGTGTCGCCAAGATTACAATTGGCTGTCGAGAAGATGACGAGAGAAGAGGTGTCAGTCCGTGGGCGGATTGATTGGCTGGGTGCGCGTGCGCGCCCCGCGACAGCGCTGCGAGCAGTAGCGCACCTCGTCCCACACGCGGGCCCACTTTTTCCGCCAGGTGAAAGGACGCTGGCAGGTCACGCAGATCTTCTGCGGGCGCGGCGCGGTCCGCGCCTGCCTCGCTCTCACGACAGCCGCTTGGCGGCGCGGCGCGCCACCCATCGCGCTAGGGGCGGACGCACGTGCAGAGACAGTCGATAGAGCTCCTCCAGAAGGTGGATGACGCCGGGTAAGCTGGCGAGGGGGGCCAGGTGGCGCCAGCCCGGCAACACGCGCCAAACAGCGACAAAGGCGCGCGCGCCGGTGACCACCTCGCCCTCTGGGGTTAGGACATGCAGCCGCGCCAGGGCGTCGTCCTGGCCGACGCTGATGACGGGCGAGGCGGCGGTCAGCGCATCCTGATCGCTCGCGTCGACGAAAACGATCTCCTGGTTGGCGTCCAGCGCGCGATAGTGCGCCACCTCGGCGCGGCACAGGGCGCAAGCTCCGTCATGCAGCATGACGGTTTTGCCTATTGTGGCGGGTCGGGGTGCTGTAGGGGGGCTCGTGATCATACACGATGAGATGGTGCGGCGCCGGTCAGCGACCAGAGCCCGTGATGTCAGGGGCGCGCGCGCGCCCGCCACTCCCCGCCACTCCCCGCCACAAAGGGCGCCGGCCTCCACTTTCGGCCGAAACAGGCTAGGTGAGCGGCAAGATCACACGAAGGGGCGCGCGACATGGCGACGAGAGAACAGGTGGCGATCATCGGCGCCGGGGTGGCGGGGGCTCAGTGCGCGCGCCGCCTCCAGCTTGGCGGCGTCTCTGCGGTGCTCTTGGACAAGGGACGCGGCCCGGGCGGCCGGCTCTCAACCCGGCGGGTCGACACCCCCTTTGGTGAAGTGCGCTTTGATCACGGGGCGCAGCACTTCACGGCCCGCAGCGCCGCCTTTCTGGATGCGCTAGAGATTTGGATCCGCGCCGGCGCGGCGGCGACATGGACGCCGCGGCGGATCGGACGTCCGGCGCGCGACGAGCAAATTTACGTTGGCGCGCCGAGCATGAACGCCGTGGTCAAGGCGGCGCTTGAGGGGCTCCAGGTTGAGTTCGGCGCGCAGGTGACGGGGCTGGAGGGCAAGCCGGGGGCCTGGCTGGTGCAACTCGCCGATGGGACGTCGCGCGGGCCTTTTGATACGGTGGTGTGCGCAGCGCCTGCCGAGCAGCAGGCTCAGCTTTTGGGGCGCGCTGCTCCCGATCTCGCGCGCGAGGCGCGCGTGTGCGCGTCGCATCCGTGCTGGGCTCTCATGGCGCTCGTGGACGCGCGCGCTCCGGCGTCCTTTGACGCAGGCGCGCTGGAGGACGACGTCTTATCGTGGGTCGCCCGCGAAGCCAGTAAGCCCGGGCGCGCGCCGGTCGGAGCACCCGCGCCCAGCACAGGCCCCGCGGTGGAAGCCTGGGTTGCGCACGCCGCTCCGGCCTGGTCGGCCCAAAACCTGGAGCGTGACGCCAGCGAGGTTGCGCAAGAGTTGGCCGCGCGCCTGGCCGTCGTACTTGAGGGGCGCGACGTGGTCTGGGCGCAGGCGCATCGCTGGCGCTACGCCCAGGTGGCGACCGCCGCCGGCGCGCCGTTTGGCTGGGACCCAGACTTGCGCATCGGCGCGATTGGCGACTGGCGGCTCGGGGCGCGCATTGAGGCGGCCTGGACGTCAGGCGATGCGCTTGGTCAGGCCCTGGTGTCGTCCTAAGCCGGTGGGGCGTCTTCGCGCGGCAAGACAAAGTGGCCGTGCATCTCGGCGATGGGCGCGTCGCGCCGATCTTGCCAGGCCTGGGCGTGCACATTGGCCACTCGTGAGCCCTGGCGACGCACGCGGGCGCGGGCAAAGGTGTCAACGGGTCGGCCGATGCGCAGATAGTCCACCGAAACATCGACCGGCTTTGGAAACCCGCTCAAGCCCAGCTGCACCACGAGCTGGGCGATGCAGGCGATTTCCAAGGTGGCGCCAATCACTCCGCCGTGCAGCGCCGGCGTGAATGGGTTACCGATGAGATCGTCGCGATAGGGCAGGATCAAGGTCAGCTCATCGCCGTGCAGCTCACAGCGCGCGCCAATGAAACGCACGTACGGGCTGCGCCTCAGTCGGTCTTGAATGTGCGCGAGTTGGCCGGCGCCGGGGTCGTTTGGAGCGGGGGGCAGAACCTCAGACATCATAGCCCTGCTCGCGCAGTGTTTCGCGCGCCTTCTGGGCTTGCTCCACATTTGCCTTGGGCACCATGAAGGCGGCTCGCGCCAAGGCGACCGGGTCGTCGATGTCCCCGTCATGCGCGACGGCTGAAACAAAGGCCAAGATCGGAGTTGCGCGCACGCAGCGCGCCTCAGCCCGCAAGGCCCTGCCAGGGGCCGCAGCGCGCAAGTAGTCGATGCGCAGATCGAGCGTCGCTGGCGCCGCCGCCGCGCCCAGTCCGGCAAAGGCGGCCATGCCCGAGACATGGTCCAATAGCGCGGTGGCGACCCCGCCATGCAGAACGCCGGTTTCTGGATCGCCGATCAGGTTTTCGTTGTAGGCGGCCTCAGCCACGCACAGCTCTGGCGTCAAAGAGACAAAGCGCAAGCCCAAGGCAACGGCGTGCGGCGAGGCGGTGTCGGCCAGGGCCATCACCTCGTCCAGCACCTTTTGCAGCGCCGGGTTCGTCATGGCGCGCCGGACGCGCGTCGGGCGCGCCGCGACAGGGCGCGTCGCACCAGGACCGCCAAAACGCCGAGGGTTCCGATGAGCACCAGCGCGTCCTTGGCCCAGACAGCGACCCCCGCCCCAAGCCGTCCTGCGCCTTCTCCCAGAGCGCCTGCGCCGCGCGCCGCCGCCGCTGCGCCGCCCGGGTCAGCCTCGATCAGCGTGATCGCCAAGCCGCCCGCCAAGCAGAACAACGACGCGCCCAGCACACGCTTCCAGCCGCGCCAGGGCGATACGCTGGGGCGCGGCGCTGGGACGGATTTTACGGAAGGCGAGGCCATCGCAGTCCTCTATGTTTTCCGGGGCGTATAGGGCTTCTCGATTTCCACGGCGTGCGGATACGGGATCTCGATGTTGTTGGTGTCAAACGACATCTTGATCGCCTTGAGAAGTTCAAACTTCACGTCCCAGTAGTCTTTGCCGGCGACCCAGACGCGCAGCTGCAGATCGACTGAGCTTTCGTTCAACTCCACGACCCGCACCCAGGGCGCTTCTGGGCTATTGAGAATGCGCGGGTCAGCATCAGCGATCGCAGACATCAGACCCATCGCCTTGTCCATGTCGTCGTCGTAGGAGATGCCAACCGTCGTATCGATCCGGCGTTCGGGATGGCCTGAATAGTTGACGACCGAGCCGGCCCAAGCCGCCCCGTTGGGAATGATGACTTTCACATTGTCGACGGTCGCCAGTTCAGTCGTAAAGATGTTGAGGTCTTTGACCGTGCCCTCATGGCCGTCCAGCTCGACAAAATCGCCAAGCTTATAGGGGCGAAAGAAGATCAACATCACGCCGGACGCGACATTGCCGAGCGTGCCCTGCAACGCTAAGCCAATGGCCAGTGTCGCCGCGCCCAACACCGCCACCAGGCTGGTCGCCTCAACGCCAAACCGCTGCAACACGGCAATCACAACAAAGGCGATGATCAGATAGCGCACGATGGAGGCAAAAAAGTTGCCCAGCGTGTCGTCGATGCGCGGACTGCGCAAGGACCGCATGCGCACGATGTTGGAGGCAAACCCTGCGATCCACAGTCCCACCAGCAGCGTCACCAGCGCCAAGGCCGCGTTGGCCATGAGCTCAGCGTAAGGGTCAAGCGGCGTGGGCAAGATGTTGGTCAAGGCTTGACCTAGACCTGAGGGGCGGGGGGTAAATTCCAGTCCGGCGGCAGCCATGTCATGTTCCTCGCAACGCGTGTGCAGCGCCAGATGTGTGCGCCGCGTTCGGTCTGCATGTGCCGGGTTCCGTTTCTTCTGACAAGGGTGCGTGCGGAGAGGACCAGCGCGGCGCGTCATGAGCTTTGCGCGTGCAAGGTGGCGCGCAAGAGCTGATCAGAGCCCTCCCCAGCACTAGACAAGCCTGCCCCGATGGCGCCACACTTCTCGAATAACAATAAGAACTGATCGACAAACATGATGCCAGTGGGGTCTAGATGACCATTACTGGCGCCGGGCAAGTGTCCAGCTTAGAGGGAGGCGCGCGTGATCGACGTTGAAAAGCTCGTGTTCGATTACCCCACGCAGCGCGCCCTTTTCGGGGTGTCGGTGGCGATTGAGCCGCGCACCGTGACCGCGCTTGTCGGTCCCAATGGAGCGGGCAAATCCACGCTGCTGCGATGCCTGGCGGCGTTGGAGCGGCCGTTCTCAGGAAGGGTGAAGATCGATGGGGTGGACACGGCAAAGGATCCGCGCGGCGTGCACGCACGCGTCGGGTTCTTGCCCGACTTCTTCGGGCTCTACGATGAGCTATCAGCGCGCCGGTGCCTGTCTTATGCGGCCATGGCGCGCGGCGTAACGGGGTCTCAGGTCGCCATCGCGGCCGACAAGGCGGCCGAACGTGTTGGCTTGAGCGATCGGATGAATGCGCGGGCAGGAGAATTGTCTCGCGGCTTGCGCCAACGCCTCGCCATTGGCCAGGCGCTGGTGCACGAGCCGCGCGTACTACTGCTCGACGAGCCGTCCGCGGGCCTTGATCCTGAGGCGCGGCGCACCCTGTCTGACTTAATCCGCAGCCTGGCCGCCGATGGGGCGACCCTGATCGTCTCCTCTCACATTCTGGCCGAGCTTGAAGACTATTGTGATCAGATGGTGATGATGCGCGACGGGCGGATTGTGCACGACCGGGCGGTGCCCGCTGTCGATCCGGACGCCGGTCGTCGCGTGCGCGTGGTGTTCGCCAATCCGCCGGCTGATCTGGCTGCTCGCCTGCAGGCTCTGCCGGACGTCGCGCAAGCCCTGATTGAGGTGAACCAAGACACGGCGGTGCTCGCGGCGCGCGACGGGGCGGGGGCCGGCCTCTTGAAGAGCTTAGTGGACGCCGGCCTGACGGTAGAAAGCTTTACCCAGGACACGCGCGCTCTTGAGCAAACCTACGTGCGCGAAATGGCGGCGGCTGACCCGGGAGCGGGCTCATGAATCCCGAACTGCAACGCAACCTGTGGCTGGAGTGCGCGCCGTCGCGCCTGGCCTTCATGGGCGGCGTGTTCGCCATCATCGTGGCGGCCATCCTGATTTTGCCCGGCGAAGGCGTGGTTGCCCTGCCGGCGCTTGGCGAGTTTGCCTTCATCATTGCGGTCATCATCTGGGGAACGCGCAACGCGGCCCGCGCCGTCATCGGCGAGTTGCGAGAGCGCACCTGGGATTTTCAACGTCTGTCTTCGATCCGGCCGGCGGCCATGACCATCGGCAAGCTTTATGGCGCCACCAGCTTCACCTGGGCGGCCGGCGCGGTGGCGCTGGGATTGATCCTGGTGGGGGCGGCGGCGGACGGCGCACTGGGCGAAGGCCTGCGCAAGGCCGCGTCCCTCGTGGCGATTGGGCTGTTGGCGCACGCCGTGGCGCTCGGCTCGGCGCTGTTGTCGGCGCGGCGCGGCCACGCCGACGCGAAGGTCGCCATATTGCCGCATCAGCTCGCCGGCCTCGCTGCAGCGCTTGCCGCCTCATGGAGCTATGCGGCTGGCAATGTCGCGCTCTTTGCCCAGGTGCTTCAGAGCGCGGCCGGCGATGCGCCGGTGGCCCAAACCCAGATCGTCTGGTGGGGACTGTCGGTTCCCGTAACGGCTTTTTTGCTCTTGAGCACGCTGGCGTTCGCCGTCTTTGCGGTGCTTGGTTGTTGGCGGCTGATGCGGCTTGAACTGATGATGACCAATGCGCCAATCGTCTGGCCGGCGTTCTTGGTGTTCCTGCCGGTGTGGGTCATCGGCCTGGGCGTGGCGGAAAACTTCACCGTGGGGCTGATCGGCGCCTATGTGATCGTGCACCTGGCGACCGCGGTCGCGCTCTTGGTCGAGCCCAAGAGCTTGGTGGATTTGCGCGCCTGGATGGGGGCGGCCGCGCGCGGCGATGTCGGCCGTGTCCTGGGATTGTTGCCAGCCTTTGGCTGGGGCTTTCTGGCCGCTGCGGCGCTGGCGTTGGCGCTACAGGTGCACAGCCCCATGATCCCATTGGAGCGCCTGCGCACGGAGTTTGATGTTGACTTGTGGCGCCCTTGGATCGCGCTGGGCGCCCTTGGGTTCCTTGCCCGCGACATTGGCATCTTCTTGTTCTTCCACGCCGGGCCGCGCCAGCGACGCGCCGACACGGCCGCCGTCGTCGTGATTGCACTTCTCTATCTGGTCGCGGCGCCGACGGCCGCGGCGCTCTTTGGCGATGCGGCGCGGGGTGTGTTCGCGCCCAGCTTTACCGCGCCCGCCTATACGGTGCTGTTCGCCTGGGCCCAGGCGGCGGCGATATGGATGGCGGCCGGCGGCCGGGTGGCGCAGGTGAGCCGCAACGTCACCCACGCCGCAACGCGTCCCGCTTGAGTTTTCGCGCCTAGGTGACCAGTTCGGCCAGGGTCCCCAGCGTGTCGGCTTCGTGCGGGGGCTTGTCCCAGCGGATGCGGTTGATGCGCGGAAAGCGCAACGCCAGGCCGGCCTTGTGGCGGGTGGAGGCATTGACCGCATCGAACGCCACCTCAAGCACCAGCCCGGTCTCCTGGGTGGCCGTAACCGCGCGCACCGGGCCAAAGCGATCAGTAGTGTGCTCGCGAACAAACGCGTCGAGGCGTTTCAGCTCGGCGTCAGTGAACCCGAAGTAAGCCTTGCCCACCGGCGCCAGCTGCGGCGCGCCGTCCGGCCCGTCCCTCCACACCCCGAAGGTGAA
This sequence comes from uncultured Caulobacterales bacterium, assembly GCA_964351895.1. Lineage (GTDB taxonomy): Bacteria > Pseudomonadota > Alphaproteobacteria > Caulobacterales > Maricaulaceae > CAYGQB01. The sequence continues at coordinate 8,555 of CAYGQB010000001.1, read as the reverse complement.
ATCTGAGTACAGGCTGGACCGGCGTCCGTGGCCGCGCTGGGCGTAGAGCAGCACCGCGTCAATCAGGCGTGGGTCGCGTTTCCATTTAAACCACAAGCCTTTGGGGCGGCCGGCCACATAGACCGCATCCCAGCGCTTGACCATCACACCTTCGATCTCAGCGTGCGGCGGAGCGACCCGCAATGCGTCGAGCGCGCGCGCGTCCTCGAACGCCACCAGCGGCGACAGATCAAGAGCCGGGCTTGGTGCGGCGGCGAGCCGGGCTTCCAGGCGCGCGCGGCGTTCTCGAAAGGCCAGATCGCGCAAGTCTTCGTCGCCATCGATCAGCAAGTCATAGGCCCGCACCAGGGCCGGGCGCTCCTGCATGGCCTTGGTCGAGACGGTCTTGCGGTTGAGGCGCTGCTGCAGGGCGTTGAACGAGGCGATGTCACCGCCGGGCGCGCGCACCAGAAGTTCGCCGTCCACCGCGCCGTCAAACGCAAGGGCTGCGGTGACGTCTGGGAATGCGGCGGAGATGTCGTCGCCCGTGCGGCTGTAGAGACGGCGCACGTCGCCCTCGCGCACGGCTTGAACCCTGACCCCGTCCCATTTCCATTCCGCGGCGTAAATGTCCGGCGTGATGCGGGCCGGGTCGACCGCATCCGCGTCGCCGCGCTGGGCCTTGTCGACGAGAGGGTGGGCGAGCATGACGGGGCGAAATGGACCAGCCCGGGAGGGCCTGGGTTGCGGGCCATCGCCATCAAGCCAGGCAAACAGGGCCGTGTAGGGCGGATCGAGCCCGTGCCAAATTTCCTCTATGACCGCAACGTCTTGATCGCCGTAGCTGGCCGCCGCCACCTTCGCCAGGCGCGCCGACACGCCGATCCGCAAGCCCCCAGTGACGACCTTCAAAAGCGCCCACCGGCCGCTCTCGTCTAGAGCGTCAAGCCAGCGTTCGACATGGCCTGGCGCCTCAGCACGGCTGGCGGCGGCGAGCGTCTGAACCACCTCGTCCAGCGTGGGCGCGCGATTGGCGCCGGGGCGCGTCGGCCAGGCCAGCGCGATGGTTTCAGCCAGATCACCGACGAAATCATATGACAGGGCAAATAGCTGCGGGTCCATGCGCGTCGCGATGAGACCGCGCACCATGGCCGCCCTCGCGGCGGGAAAGTTGAGCCCGCCCGTCATCGCCGCCAGCGCCCAGCCGCGATCAGGGTCCGGCGTGGTGGCGAAGTGCTCCACCAGCAGCGCGATTTTTGCGTTGCGCTGGGGCGTGAAGACAAGCCGGTCGAGGAGGGCGGCAAAGCGGTTCATGGCGTGAGAGCTAGCGTCAAGCGGCCCGGCTCAGCAAGCGCGCGCCGCCTCGGGCCTGCGCCTGTGCACCCTGGACCGGGCGGCGCGGCGCGGGTTAACTGGCGATCTGATCCGTTCACGGGGCAAGGGGACACGCCATGGCCGACACCGCCGCTGCGCAATCGCGCGGCTTCCTGGGCATGGTGGAACGGGTGGGCAACCGCTTGCCTGACCCAGTGATGATCTTTCTTTATCTCATCGTCGGCCTGGTGGTGTTCTCAGTTGTGGCGGCCGCCTTGCGCTACGGCGTGACCTTGTCGGCTGAAGTGTTGGCCGGCATGTCGCAAGCCCAGAAGGCCCGATTTGGCGTCGGCGACGATGGCGTGATTTCAGCGGTCAGCTTGCTGGCGCCGCAGAACATCGAACGCCTGGTGGTCGAGATGCCCACCACTTTCACCCACTTTCATCCGCTGGGATACGTTCTGACGGTGATGCTGGGGGCGGGCGTCGCCGAACGCGCAGGCCTGCTTGGCACGGCCATGCGCGCGGGCGTGCGCAACGCGCCGGCCGCTCTGTTGACCCCGGCCGTCGCCTTCATCGCCATGGCGGGCAATCACGCCGCCGACGCCGCCTATGTGGTGCTGATCCCGCTCGCCGGCGTTCTTTACGCCGCCGTCGGCCGTCATCCGATCGCGGGGATTGCGGCTGCGTTCGCAGGGGTTTCGGGGGGCTTCTCAGCCAACTTTCTGCCCGGTCAACTCGATACGCTTTTATTCGGCATCACCGAGGCCGGCGCTCAGGTTCTGCAAGAAGACTGGCCGGTGAACTTTGCCGGCAATTGGTACTTCATCGCGGGGCTCATGCTGATCTATCTGCCGGTGATCTGGTTTGTCACCGATGTGATCATCGAACGACGACTTGGCCCGTGGACGGGCGGCGCCGTGGCCGGGTCGGACGATCCCGATGACGATCCCAGCGCCCCCCTGACCGAGGCTCAGCGCAAGGGCTTGGCGCACGCCGGCTGGGCGCTGCTCGGCGTGGCGCTCTTGTGGACCCTCTTTACCGTGGGCGGGCGCATTCCAGTGCTTGGCGAGCTGGCGTTTGGCGGTGACTCCCCGCTCATGGACGAGGGGGCGGGCGAGCTGGTGTCGCAGCTGGCGCCGCTCTTTCGTTCGCTCGTCGCCGGGTTCTTGATCTTGTTTTTGGTGGCCGGCATCGCCTATGGCGCGGCCGCCGGCACCGTCAAATCGCATCGCGACGTGGTGCGCATGATGAGCGAATCGATGGCCGACCTGGCCTACTATCTCGTGCTTGCGTTCGCGGCCGCCCACTTCGTGGCCATGTTTAACTGGTCAAATCTGGGCCTGATCTTCGCCGCATCGGGGGCTGAAGCGATCAAAAACTCGGGCCTGGCGACGCCCGTCCTGCTGGTGCTTCTGGTGCTGTTGGCGGGCCTGGTGAACCTGTTCGTGGGGTCGGCCAGCGCCAAGTGGGCGCTACTGGCGCCCGTTCTGGTGCCCATGTTCATGATCTTGGGCGTGAGCCCGGAAGCGACGACGGCGGCCTATCGGGTCGGCGACAGCGCCACCAACATCATCACGCCGCTGATGGTCTACTTCCCGTTGATCTTGGTGTTTGCGCGGCGCTGGGTGCCAGATTTTGGGCTTGGCAGCCTCACCGCGACGATGATCCCCTATTCAATCTGGATGCTGGCGTCTGGCGTCATCATGACCGGGGCCTGGGTGGCGCTTGATCTGCCGCTTGGGCCGGGCGCGGGCGTCAGCTTCACGCTTCCCGCCGCAGCTCCCTAGGCGCCCGGCGGCGCAGCGGGCGGCGCAGTGGGCGGGTCGGAGGGGATCAGCGTGATCTTCTGCCAGATCTTGCGTGACAAGTTGGTCGCAAGGCCCTCGATCTCATTGACGGCCGCGATCACCACCGGATCGCGCATGTTTTGCGCGTAAAGCGCCGCGACCTTCCCAGCCAGCGACAACAGCTCTGCGCAATAGTCCAGATAGCGGTTCAGTTCGAACGCCGTCATGTCGCCGCGCTCGGGCGATGACTTGGTGCGCCGGGTCGGCGAGAGAATGGAGATCGGGTCTTTGGTGAGCTGATGCATGTCGATGACGTGCACCAGCGAACGCAACTCGTGCAGATCCTCAAGGACCCGGCGACGCTTCATGCGCTCTTCCAGCGTGGTGAGAAAGAAGACACCCGCTCCGGTAAGCACCAGGGTGTTCAGAGCCGCTTCCATACCGTCAAAGAAATCAAAGACGTCGCGCTCCTGGATGCTGGGGATTTTGATCAGGCGCACAATCACGGCCATCACAACCAGCCCCACCCCCAACAGTCCGGCCACGCCCAGGCGCACCGTCCAGTAGGGTTGCGAGGTGCGCTTGACGGCGTGGCCGGCCGCGTCGGCCACTTGGGACAGCTCTTGCGCCACACGCACCAGGCCGCGCTCGGGAAAGCGCTCCTGAATGCGCAACACCAGCCGGTCGAGCGTGCGCTGGATATTGTCGGCGTTCAGACGGCTGTAGGGCATGGCGGCTCCGGTGTGCGCCCCTTCAAGGAAGGCATGCGGGCAGCTTCAACTTTGGCGTGCTGGGCGGCTAAGTCCACCCCCGCACGCCAACCCACATGAGCTGAAGCGCCAAGAGCGTCAACAAGGCCTTTAGTCCGCGCTTGAAGGCGGCCTCTGGCAAGCGCGCGAGCAGGTGAGAGCCGGCCAGCGTGCCCAGAAAGCCGGTCGCGATCATGGCCCCAATGAGCAACGCCCAGGGTCCAAACGCAAAGCCCAGAAGGCCGAAGGCGGCGACCTTCACGACGTGCTGCACCGTCATGCACACAGAGAAGGTGGCCACCTGGACATGGCGGGTGAGGTTGCGCGCGTTGAGGACGGCGGCGGTGAACGGCCCTGTCGCGCCAAAAAACATCGTCAGGGCGCCGCCGACCGCTCCACCAAGCGCCACGGCCCAGTCGCTGGCGCCGACGCTGCGCGGCTTCGGCCCCCAGACCATGAACAGGACGAACACGCCGATCGCCACCTTCATGGGCGCGTCTGGCAATGCGGTCACAGTTCTGGCGCCGACGATGGCGCCCGCCAGCCCGCCAGCGCAGAAAATGGCGGTGAGACGCCAGTCTATGTGTCGGCGCTGCACCAGGGCGCGTCCCGCGTTGGAGCCAAACTGAACCACGCCGTGCACTGGGATCAGTGTCGCGACAGGAAGCCCGGTGGCCATCACCGCAAGCAGCGCTAAGCCGCCGCCAATGCCGAACGCGGCCGTCAGCGCAGAGGTCAGAAAGCTGACCGCGATCAAAAGGCCAGCGAACGGCGGCGCGACGTCGGGGGGCAGGAGGGCGTCCATCGCTGGGGTTCTACGCCCAGAACCCGGCCGGCGCCCAGCCCGAGAGAGCCGGCGCCCAGCCCGAGAAAGCCGGCGCCCAGCCTGATACAGCCGGGGCTGCTTTCCCCCGTCAGGCGAATTGGTCCGTCGGTTGCAGCGTCTGAGGCGAACCGTTTCTCGATGGGACAGACCAATGACCGCCTCTTGCCTCTTGACCCGCTTTTCCACCGACACGCGCGGCTCGACCGCCGCCATGTTCGTGATTTCGTCGATGGCCGTGGCGGTTATGGCGACAGCGGCGCTTGAGATTTCCAGCGTTGAAACAGAACGCGCCCGCCTCCAGGCGCGCGCAGATGCAGCCGCCCTGGCGGCGGCGTCCGCCAGCGTTACTGACCCGCGCGCCCGCCTGACCACGGTCGCTGACACGGTGTTCGCCGCGCAAGGTGACCAGCGCCTCACCAATGCCAGCGGCGCCCTGACCCGCCGCGGCGACAGCTTCATTTACGAGGCCACCGGCACCGTGCGCCTGGGGGCGGCCGCGCTTCTTGGCGTTTCAGAGATGGAATTGAGCGCGCGCGCCGTGGCGCAAGCCGCCCAAGCGATCGACACCGAAGTGGCCCTGGTTCTCGACGTCACTGCGTCCATGGGCTTTGGCACCGCCTGGTCGAACGCGCGCAGCGCCATTTCCTCAGCCGTTGAGGGGCTGGAAGCGGCGTCTGGCGCGGGCAAGTTTAACGTCACGCTGGTGCCCTACTCAGACCGCGTGAACATTGGCGTCCACCGCGCCAGCTGGCTTGACGGCCCGGCGCCGGCTGGGTGGAACGGCTGCGTTGAGCCACGCGAAGAGACCGTCGCGGGCAATCCGTTTGCGCTGACGGCGCGCGCAGCCCGCGCCAAGCCCTTCGACCCGTCCGCGCCGGGCCGTTACATCAGCCCGAATGTTTCTGACGACGGGGGATCGGTCGCCTGCCCGAGCAATGAAATCGTGGGCCCGACCTCTGACCCGCGCGACATTGAACGCGCCCTGGGCAACATTCAGCGCACGGGCACGGGCCGCTTTGATGTCGGCATGGCCTGGGGCTGGCGGGTTCTGTCTTCGGCCTGGCGCGGTGATTGGGGGGTGGCGGGCTATCCGGGCGCGGTGTCCGACCAGCGCCGCAAGGTCGCCGTCCTCTTCACTGACGGCTACACCACCGCCTACGCCACCGAAGTGGGCAACGGCGGCGCGCCGTGGGGCCACAATCGCGGCACGGCCCAGGGGTTTGAGAACCTGGTGTCGGTGTGCTCGGCCATGAAGAATGACGGCATTGAGATTTACACGATGTATGTCGATGGCGGCCCGGGCAACACGCGCATTGAGCCCTACCTGGAGCGTTGCGCGACAAGCGCTGACCACGCCTTCACCATCGACAATCTGGCAAGCCTGCGCACCGCCATGGCCGCCCTGACGCCGCGCACGGAAATCTCCGCCCGCCTGGTTCGCTAAGTCGCGCGCGGGCAGTTTTCAACTTAGTCGTGCTCGTCGCTGTAGCCGACAAGCGCCAGAGGCCGCGCCGCCACGCCCTCTAGTTCGGCCCAACGCATCAGGGCGTCCTCGCGGCCATGGGTGATCCATAGCTCTTGTGGGGCGACGTCGCGCACGGTTTGGGTCAACTCGTCCCAATCGGCGTGATCGGAGACGATCAGCGGCAGTTCCACGCCGCGCTGCTTGGCCCGCTGACGCACCCGCATCCAGCCGCTGGCGAAGGCAATGACCGGATCGGGAAAGCGCTGCGCCCAGGGGGTTGAGAAGGCTGACGGCGGGCCGATCACGATAGCCCCGGCAAAGTCGCGCTTGGCGCCGCCGGCCTTGCCCTTTTCACGCACCGTCGCCGGCAGGAGCGGCCCCAGGTCCACGCCGTGATCTTCGTAAAGGGCGCACAGCTGGGTCAGGGCGCCGTGGATGTAGATCGGCGCGTCGTATCCGGCCGCCCGCAACAGGGCGATCAGGCGCTGCGCCTTGCCCAGGGCATAGGCGCCGACGAGGTGACAGCGATCTGGAAACAGGGCCACCGAGGCGAGAAGCTTGGCCACCTCGTGGGCCGCGTCAGGGTGGCGAAACACCGGCAAGCCAAACGTGGCTTCTGTCACATACACATGACAGCGCGGCGCTTCAAAACCGGCGCACGTTGGGTCGCTGCGGCGCTTGAAGTCGCCGGAGACGGCAATCACCAACCCGTCTTTCTCGATCACGGCCTGAGCCGATCCAAGGACGTGTCCCGCCGGCGCGAAAGAGACTGAAACCCCGTTGACGGTGACCGCGTCTCCAAGGCCCAGGGCTTGGCGCTGTGCGGTGAAGTCCTCTCCATAGCGCGACGCCATGATGGCGAGGGTCTCAGGCGTCGCCAGCACCTTGGCGTGGCCGGCGCGCGCATGATCGGCGTGACCGTGGGTGATGACGGCGCGGTCAACCGCGCGCACCGGGTCGATGTAAAAATCGCCTGGCGGACAGTAGAGCCCGGCGGGCGTCGGGTGCAAAAGCGCGTCGGGTCGCATGCGCGTACACTGGCGACCGATGGGCGCGGCGGCAAGTCTACTGCGTGGCCAAGACGAAGCGACGATTGCGCGGCTGCACAGGCCGGGCGTTGAGGTCAAACACGGCCTTGAACGCGGCGATTTGCTCAGCTGACACGGTGAGCGGCGTGGTCAGCACCGTCCAGGTCACGATCTCTGAGCACGGCGGCGTTGTCAGAGACCCGGCATAGTGAAACGCGGCGTCAGACCGCGGCGCAAGGGGACGCGGATCAAATGCGCCAAGGGGCGTTGCCGGGGCGGGCGTGGGCGAGGCCATGTCCCACAGATCATTGATCACGGGATGGGCGTCGCCTTCCTCAAAGAGCACGCCAACCACCGCCAGGGCGCCGTCGGGCGCGGCGTGCACGAAGTGCGCTTCCAGTGGAAACGCCCGCCCATCGACGGTGTGCTCAGAGGGGTGGTGAAAGTGTATTTGCTTGAGGGCGTAGGTGCGCGGCCCGTGTGTGATCGCGCCCGCCCCATCCAGCGACACCTGCAGTGTATGGCCATTGTTGACGATCGAGGCGTCGGGCGCTGCGGTCCAGTCGCGCCGGGGCGGGGTGACCAAGGCGGGTACCGCTGCGCTCAGATCGATCGGGCTCTGCTGTTCGCCGACGGCGCAGGTCAGTGCTTCGGCGTCGAGTGCGCCCCAGTGGGCGGGCCCGTTGGCGCCAGTGTAGGTCCAGCGCGCGTCTTCAGCGCTCACAGCGGCAGGCGCAAGCGCTGCAGCGCAGACCGGCCCCGCCATCCTCGCGCCGACCTTGCGCCATCGGGCTGCACGGCGGCGAACGGTCTGGACCAGGGTGTGACGATCAGTCGAGGGCATGGCGGCAACCTCCAAGCGCAAGCCATCGGCCATAGCTTGAGTTGCCGCCGCGCGCCAATGGCTTGATTGCGCCTGCGCGTTCTAGGGCGAAGTGGGATCCAGCCCGACGTGATAGGCGGCGAAGGCCAGAACGTCTGTGGCCTCAGAGATCCGCGCGTCAATGGGCGCCAAGCCTGCCAGGCCAACCCGTGGATCAATCCGCAAGAGGGTGGGCGCATCGCCGGACCGTGCAGCTTGCAGGGCGGCGGCGTACTTAAAGCTGTGCGCCGGCGCCACGCTGGTGTCGCGGTCGGACGCGGACGCCAACACGGCGGGATAGTCAGCGCCGCTGCGCACGGTGTGATAGGGCGACGCGTCGTAGAGTGCGGCAAACTCGGCTTGTGACCGCAAGCCGCCATAGGTTGAGCGCCAAAACCGCCCGCCGCCCAACTCGCCGTAGCGCAGCATGTCCAACGGGGCGGATACGGGCGCGGCCGCGGCAAATAGGTCGGGACGTTGATTGACCACCGCTCCCACCATCAGACCGGCGTGGCCGCGGCCGTATCCGCCCCGTTGGACAT